>JBGPPD010000001.1:0-95351 GCA_041488375.1 Gammaproteobacteria bacterium
CAAGCCTGCGGCAAAGTAGGCGCTGACGCAGCATTCCGATGCGCCGCATCCTTCTCGCGGGGTGGTTCGCCTTGGCGGGCTTGCTCGCCGTCGCGCCTGCACGCGCCGAAGTGCCGGTGCCGCCGCTCAAGGCGCGCGTCACCGACCTCACCGGGACGCTTAACGCGACGCAGAAGAGCGACCTCGAGTCGCGCATCGCCGCCTACGAGGCGCGGCGCGGCAGCCAAATGGCCGTGCTGTTGCTCCCCACCACCAAGCCGGAGGAGATCGATCAGTACACGATCCGCGTCGCAGAGGCGTGGAAGATCGGCCGCAAGGGCGTGGACGACGGGTTGCTGCTGGTGGTGGCGAAAGACGACCGGCGGTTGCGCATCGAGGTGGGCTACGGACTGGAAGGAGCGATCCCGGATTCGATGGCAAGCCGCGTGATCGACGAGCGCATCACGCCGCGCTTCCGCGACGGCGATTTCTACGGCGGCCTGCGCGACGGCGTCGAACAGCTGATCCGTCTTGCGGAGGGCGAGAAGCTGCCGCCGCCGAAGGCCGCGGCGGACACGGGACGTTCCCCGCCGGGCAGCGTGTTCGACTACTTCATTCCCGCCATCGTGTTCATCGTCATCGCGGGCGGCGTGCTGAAGGCTATGCTCGGACGCCTCCCAGGGTCCCTCGCCGCCGGCGCGGGGCTCGGCCTGATCGCGTGGCTTTGGTTCGGGTTAGCGGCCGCGGCCGCGGCGGCCGTCATCGGCTTCCTGCTCGCCTTCGTCAACACCGGAATGGGGCGCGGCGGCCGCTGGTCGAGCGGCAGCGGCGGTTCCTGGGGGGGCGGCTCCTGGGGCGGAGGATCTTCCTCGGGCTGGGGCGGGGGCGGCGGCGGCTTCGGCGGCGGCGGCTCCTCGGGGCGGTGGTAGGGCGATGCGCTGGCTCCGGCACCTTTTCCTCGACCACCTGTTGCTGCGCCGCGCCTTCCCGCGAGCGACGCTCGCTGCAATCCAGCGCACCGTCGCGCAACACGAGCAACGCCACCGCGGCGAATTGCGCGTGGCGATCGAGGGCGGGCTGCCCCTGCAGGCGCTGCTGGCGCGGCGCACCGCGCGCGAGCGCGCGCTCGAGCTCTTCACGCGGCTTCGCGTCTGGGACACCGAGGACAACGCCGGGGTGCTGATCTACCTGCTGCTCGCCGATCGGCGCGTGGAGATCGTCGCCGATCGCGCCATCCATGCCGGCGTCGGCGAGAACGCCTGGGAGACGATCTGCGGCGCGATGCAGCGCGAATTCGCGGCGGGGCGGTTCGAGCCGGGAATGCTGGACGGCCTCGCGGCAGTCAGCGATCTGCTGCACCGGCACTTCCCGGCGCGGCCGGGCGGCAACCCGAACGAGTTGCCGGATGCGCCGGTAACGATCTAGCTAGTGGATCTCGGGCTCCGCGGTCGGCGCGGTGCCTTCGAGGAAATCAAAGTCGCAGCCCTCGTTCGCCTGCTTCACGTGGCGCGAGAAGATGGCGCCGTAGCTGCGCTCGTACTTGAGCGGCGGGCGCTTCCAGGCAGCCTTGCGCTTCGCCCACTCCGCCTCTGAAATCTTCAGGTTGAGCACCTTGTTCTCGACGTCGAGCTCGATCAGGTCGCCGTTGCTCACGAAAGCGAGCGGCCCGCCGACATAGGCCTCCGGCGCGACGTGCAGGACGCAGGTGCCGTAGCTGGTGCCGCTCATGCGCCCGTCCGAGAGGCGCACCATGTCCTTCACGCCCTGCTTGATCAGTTTCTTTGGCATCGGCAGCATGCCCCATTCGGGGAAGCCCGGACCGCCCAGCGGTCCCGCATTCTTCAGCACCAGCACCGAGGAGGCGTCCACCTCCAGGGTGTCGCGGTCGATCCTCGCCGCCATGTCGTTGTAGTCCTCGAACACCACCGCGCGGCCGGTGTGCTGCATCAGCTTCGGGTCGGCGGCGCTGGTCTTGATCACCGCGCCATCGGGGGCGAGCGAGCCGCGCAGCATGACGATGCCGCCCGATATCTTCAACGGCTTGTCGCGCGGCAGGATCACGTCCGCATTCCAGACCTTCGCGCCCTCGATGTTTTCGCCGAGCGTCTTGCCGTTCACGGTTTTCGCCGACAGGTCGAGCAGGTCGCGCAGCTGGCAGAGCATCGCGCGCAGCCCGCCGGCGTAGAAGAAATCCTCCATCAGGTACTTCGCGCCCGAAGGCCGCACGTTGGCGATCACCGGCGTCTTGGCCGAAATCTCGTTGTAGCGCTCCAGCGGAAAGGCGAGGCCGGCGCGGCCCGCCATCGCCACCAGGTGCACGATGGCGTTGGTCGAGCCGCCCATCGCCATCAGCGTGGTGATGGCGTTGTCGAAGGAGCCCGTGGACAAGAAATCCCGCGGCTTCAGGTCCTCCCACACCATCTCGACGATGCGCTTGCCGGTAAGGGTGGCCATGCGCGCATGGTTCGAGTCCGGCGCAGGAATCGACGAGTAGCCGGGCAGCGTGAAGCCCAGCGCCTCCGCGAGCGACATCATGGTGGCCGCCGTGCCCATGGTCATGCAGGTGCCGGGCGAGCGCGCGATCGAGTCCTCGATGTCGTTCCAGTCGCGCTCGGTGATGCGGCCGGCGCGCAGCTCGTCCCAGTACTTCCAGGTGTCGGAGCCCGAACCGAGCGTCTGGTCGCGCCAGTGGCTGTTGAGCATCGGTCCCGCCGGCAGGTAGATCGCCGGCAGGTTCATGCTGGTCGCGCCCATGAGGAGCGCCGGCGTAGTCTTGTCGCAGCCGCCCATCAGCACGCAGCCGTCCACGGGGTAGGAACGCAGCAGCTCCTCGGTCTCCATGGCGAGGAAGTTCCGGTACATCATCGTCGTGGGCTTCTGCATGGTCTCGGCGAGCGCCATGGCCGGCATCTCCAGCGGAAAGCCGCCCGCCTGCCATACGCCGCGCTTCACCTCTTCGGCGCGCTGCCGGAAGTGCGTGTGACAGTGGTTGATGTCCGACCAGGTGTTGATGATCGCGATCACCGGCTTGCCGGCGTAGTCGCTCCTGTCGTATCCCATCTGCGCGGTGCGCGAGCGGTGGCCGAAGGAGCGCAGGTCCTTCACGCCAAACCAGCGGTGCGAACGCAGATCTTCCGGGCGCTTTTTCATGTCGCGATTGTATTAAACTTCGCGCCGGAGGAATCATGAAACGCAAGCGCGCGGACCCGAGGATCGTCCGTCCGGACGACATCGACCCACAGCACAACTGGACCCGGCCGCTGCAGGCGCCCGGGCACACGCAGGTCGATTTCGAGCAGCGGGTCGATTTCCGCAGGCTGCACGACTACCGCCTCGCCCGCACGCGGGCCGCGCTCGCCAACTCGGGCCTCGGGGCGTTGCTGTGCTTCGACCAGCACAACATCCGCTACACCACCAGCACGGTGATCGGCGAGTGGGCGCGCGACAAGCTCACGCGCTACTCGCTGCTCACCGGCAACGGCGACCCGTACGTCTGGGACTTCGGCTCCGCCGCGCGCCACCACAAGCTGTACGCGCCCTGGCTGCACCGGGACCACTGCCGCGCCGGGCTGACCGGCATGCGCGGCGCGGTGGGCGCCGACACGACGCTGTTCCGCGATGCCGCCAAGGAGATCAAGTCGATCCTCGCCGCCGAAGGCGTGGCGAAGATGCCGCTCGGCGTGGACATGATCGAGTTGCCGATGATGTTCGCGCTGCAGAAGGAAGGCATCGAGGTGCGCGACGGCCAGCAGGCGATGCTGCAGGCGCGCGAAGTGAAGAACGCGGACGAGCTGATGCTGCTCAACATGGCCGCCGCCATGGTGGACGGCGTGTACCAGGACATCGCCGAGGCGCTCAAGCCCGGCATCAAGGAATCGGAGATCGTGGCGCTCGCCACCAAGCGCCTGTACGAGATGGGCTCGGACTGCGTCGAGGCGATCAATTCGATCTCGGGCGAGCGCTGCTCGCCGCACCCGCACAATTTCACCGACCGGCTCATCCGCCCGGGCGACCAGGCTTTTTTCGACGTGATCCAGTCCTACATGGGCTACCGCACCTGCTATTACCGTACGTTCAATGTGGGCCGGGCCACCGGCCCGCAAAGGACGGCCTACCGCAAGGCGCGCGAGTGGATGGACAAGGTGATCGAGTTGCTCAAGCCCGGCATGAGCACCGACAAGATCGCCGCCGCGCTGCCCAAGGCGCAGGAGGCGGGCTTCGCCAACGAGATGGACGCCTTCGGCCTCAACTTCTGCCACGGCCTGGGCCTCGGGCTGCACGAGCGGCCGCTGATCTCGCGCCTCAACTCCTTCCGTGAGCCGATCGAGCTCAAAGCCGGCATGGTGTTCGCGGTCGAGACCTACTGTCCCGCGAGCGACGGCATTTCCGCCGCGCGCATCGAGGAGGAAGTGATCCTCACGCCGAAGGGGGCCCAGATCATCTCGCTGTACCCGGCCGAGGAGCTGCCCATTGCCAACCCCTACTAGTCCAGGCGTTGGCTGGATCGGCACCGGCCGCATGGGGGTCGAGATGGCCGCGCGCCTCGCCAAGGGAGGCGCCGACGTGCTGGCCTGGAACCGCACCCGTGCCAAGGCCGAGCCGCTGGCGAAATACGGCGCGAAGGTGGCCGACCGGGTGGCGGACCTGGCGGCGCGCGACATCGTGTTCTGCATGGTGTCGGCGTGGAAGGACGTGAAGCAGGTGATGGGCGAGCTGCTGGCGGGGAAGAGCCAGCCACGCCTGGTGATCGAGTGTTCCTCGATCTCGCTCGAGGGTTCGGCCGAACTGCGCGAGATGCTCGTGAAGCGCGGCATCGACTACCTCGCCGCGCCGGTGTCGGGCAACGCCAAGGTGATCAAGGCCGGCAAGCTCTCCTTCGTCTGCTCCGGCCCGAGGAAGTCCTTCGACGAGGCCCTGCCGCTGCTGAAGATGATCGCGCCCGCCGCGAGCTACGTCGGCGAGGGGGAGCTCGCGCGCATCGTCAAGATCTGCCACAACGTGTTCCTCGGCGTGGTGACGCAGTCGCTCGCCGAGATCACGGTGCTGGCGCAGAAGGCGGGCGTGCCGCGCCACGCCTTCCTCGAATTCCTCAACCAGAGCGTGATGGGCTCGGTGTTCACGCGCTACAAGACGCCCGCCTTCGTCAACCTGGACTTCAAGGTGACGTTCACCCCCGAGCTGCTGCGCAAGGACCTGGACCTGGGCCTGGACGCCGGCCGCAGGTTCGAGGTGCCGATGCCGCTGGCGTCGGCCACCCGCGACCTGGTTCAGGCTATGATTGGCCGTGGCATGAAGGAGGAGGACTTCGCGACGCTCCTGCTGCAGCAGGCCCAGGCGTCCGGGGTCGAATTGAAATCAGAAAACGTGGAGGTGAAAGATGGGCTTTCCTAGGCTGTTGACCGTCGCGCTGGCGCTGTGCGCTTCGCAGGCCATGGCGCAGGACTTTCCGAACAAGCCGGTGCACGTGATCATCTCGTTCACGCCCGGCAGCGCGACCGATATCGTCGCCCGCGTGGTGTCGGCGAAGCTCTCCGAGTACTGGGGCCAGCCGGTGGTGCCGGAGAACCGGGCCGGCGCCGGCGGCGCGATCGGCTCGGCGGCGGTCGCCAGGGCGGCGCCCGACGGCTACACGCTGCTCGTCAATTCGAACGCGCACTGCGTCAACCCGGCTATCTACGCCACGCTGCCGTACAACACGACCAAGGACTTCGTCGATATCGCCCCGCTCGCGCTCCAGCCCAACGTCCTGACGGTGAGGCCGGACGGACCCTACAAGACCGTGGCGGACTTCGTCAGCGCCGCCAAGGCGCGCCCCGGCGCCCTCAATATCGGCCACGCGGGCATCGGCAGCGGGACGCACCTGAACACCGAGAAGTTCATCGCCGCGACGAAGATCCAGGTCCTGCAGGTGCCGTTCAAGGGTACGCCGGAAGTGATCACCGCGATGTTGAGCGGCAACGTGGATGCCTACTGGGCGCCGATTTCTGCCGCCATGGGAGCCATCCGGGGCGGAAAGCTGCGGCCGCTCGCGGTGAGCACCACGACGCGCAATTCGGAATTGCCGGATGTGCCGACGACCGCGCAGGCGGGCGTGCAGGGCGCGGAGGCGCCCTTGTGGTTCGGGCTCTGGGGACCGGCCGGCATGCCGCCGTCGGAGGTCGACAAGATCAATGCCGACGTGCGCAAGGCGCTTGCCGACCCGGTGGTCAAGGATCGCCTCGTGAAACTCGGCAACCAGGTGCTCGACATGCCGCCCGCCGCGTTCGCGAAGTTCGTGCGCAGCGAGATTGCCGACTACGCGCGGGTACTGCAGGCGGCGGGCGTCAAGCCGCAGTAAGCAGGCGCTTCAGGGGGACTCCGGTCAGGCGCTGGAGTTCCTCGAAGCTCAGGCCCTCGACGGTCTCCACCACGTGCAGGCCGTCGGCCCGCACGTCGATCACCGCCAGATCGGTGTAGACGCGGTCCACGCAGCGCGCCCCGGTGAGCGGGTAGCTGCAGCGCTCGACGATCTTGCTTTTGCCGTCCTTGGTCAGGTGCTCCATCATCACCAGGACGTGCTTCGCCCCCACGGCGAGGTCCATGGCGCCGCCGACGGCGGGGATCGCGTCGGGCGCGCCGGTGTGCCAGTTGGCGAGATCCCCCTGCACCGAGACCTGGAAGGCGCCGAGCACGCAGTAATCGAGGTGGCGGCCGCGGATCATGCCGAAGGAATCCGCGTGGTGGAAGTACGCGCCGCCCCGCAGCAGCGTCACGGGTTCCTTGCCGGCGTTGATCAGGTCTTCGTCCTCCTGGCCTTTGGGCGGCCGCGCGCCGATGCCCAGCACGCCGTTCTCGCTGTGCAGGATGATCTCGCGGTCCTTCGGCAGGTGGTCGGCCACCAGCGTCGGCAGGCCGATGCCCAGGTTGACGTAGGCGCCCTCGGGGATGTCGCGCGCCACGCGCGCGGCGATCTGGTTGCGGTCGAGCTTCCTCATGCGGCCTTCCTCAGCGGCGCGATGCGCACGATGCGCTTGACGAAGATTCCCGGCGTGACCACGATTTCCGGGTCGAGCTCGCCCAGCGCCACCGTCTCGCGCACCTGCACCACGGTGCACTTCGCCGCCGCCGCCATGATCGGCCCGAAGTTGCGCGCGGTCATGCGGTAGGTGAGGTTGCCCCAGCGGTCGGCGCGGTCGGCCTTGATCAGCGCATAGTCGGCGTGAATCGGGTACTCGAGCACGTAGTCGTGCTCGCCGATGCGCCGCGTCTCCTTGCCTTCGGCGAGCTTGGTGCCGAAGGCGGTGGGGGTGTAGAACGCGCCGACGCCGGCGCCGGCGGCGCGGATGCGCTCGGCCAGCGTGCCCTGCGGCACCAGCTCGAGCTCCAGCTCGCCCGAGCGGTAGGCCTTGTCGAAATGCCAGGAATCGGTCTGGCGCGGGAAGGAGCAGACGATCTTCTTCACGCGCTTCGCGCCGATCAGCGCAGCGAGGCCCGCGTCGGCGTTGCCGGCGTTGTTGTTGACCACGGTGAGGTTCTTCGCCCCTTGCGCGATCAGCGCGTCGATCAGCTCCGCCGGCATGCCGGCGTTGCCGAAACCGCCGATCATCACGGTGGCGCCGTCGGGGACATCGGCGAGGGCGGCGGCGGCGGAGGCGATGAACTTGTCGATCATGGGCCGTGGCTGGAGTGCCGGGCCATTATAAACTCGGGCCCATGGCCGATACCCACCTGTTCAAGCCCGCCCCGCTGGCGCGCGCCATCGAGGCGATCGTCGCCGCCGGCGGCAGCGAGCCGCGCGAGGCGCGCCTCGTCGCCGAGAACCTGATCACCGCCAATCTGACCGGGCACGATTCGCACGGCATCGGCATGATCCCGCGCTACGTCGACTCGCTGAAGGAGGGCGGCCTGCAGCCCAACCGCCACCCGGCGGTGAAGTTCGACGGCGGCGCGCTGGTCGCGCTCGACGGCCAGGCGGGCTACGGCCAGGTCATCGGGATGGAGGCCACCGCCGTCGCCATCGAGCGCGCCAAGGCGCACGGCGCGTGCGTGATGGCGCTCGCCAATTCGCATCACCTGTGCCGCATCGGCCAATGGGCGGAGCAGGCCGTGGCCGCGGGGCTGGTGTCGATCAGTTTCGTCAACGTCATCTCGCGTTCCATCGTCGCGCCCTTCGGCGGCAGCGACGCGCGCTTCGGCACCAACCCCTGCACCATCGGCATTCCGCTGGCCGGGCAGGCGCCGTTCATCCTCGACATGGCCACCAGCGGCGTGGCGCAGGGCAAGGTGCGCGTCGCGCACAACAGGGGCGAGAAGCTGCCGCCGGGACTGCTCCTCGACGACAAGGGCAACCCGACCCTCGACGCGCGCTTCGGCGTGATCGAGCCCTTCGGGGCGCTCACCACGTTCGGCCTGCACAAGGGCTACGGCCTCGCCGTGGCGTGCGAGCTGTTGGGCGGCGCGCTCTCGGGCGGCGGCACCTGGCACACGGAGGACCGCTCGAAGAAGCGCGTGCTCAACGGCATGCTGACGATCCTCATCGACCCGCAGAAGCTCGGCACTGCGCAGACCTTCGAGCGCGAAGGGCGCGAATTCATCGCCTGGGTGAAGAAGTCGCCCCCGGCACCTGGCAGCAACGGGGTGCGTATTGCCGGCGATCCGGAGCGCGAAACGCGTGCGCGGCGGGAAAAGGACGGCATCCCGGTGGACGCCAACACTTGGCAGGAGATCCACGGCGCCGGCGCGAAGCTCGGCGTAGCGGCGGAAACCATCGATCGGCTCGCCCGGGCCTAGTTCACAGCCTGTTCTAAGAAGGCACTTTCAGTAGGTTTTCTAACCTACTGAATTTGCTGCGTATTAATTTTTCAGAATCTTCCTCAGAAAACACTGCTAAGTCTTTGTCATGCCTGAAGATTTGGCTTGACCTGACTATTCCTTTCCCCTTAAAGTGGGGAAAAGTAGAAAAAGGTGGTTAAAACTGGAATGGGCGGGACATTTCACGGCGCAACAGTAGTGACGCTGGACGCGAAGGGGCGCCTTGCTATTCCGACACGCCTGCGCGAGACGCTGCTGGCCGGCGCGAAGCACCTCGTGCTGACCGCGCACCCCGAAGGTTGCGTACTCCTCTATCCGCCCTCGGCCTGGGAGCCGGTGCGCGCGCGCGCCGAGACCTTCCCGAGCTTTCATCCACAGGCCAGCTGGTGGAAGCGGCTGCTGCTCGGCTTCGAGGAGCACGTCAGCCCGGACGGCGCCGGCCGCATCCTCGTCTCGGGCGCGCTGCGCCAGCACGCCAAGCTCGAGCGCGACGTCATGCTGGTCGGGCAGGGCGGGTACTTCGAGTTGTGGGATTCCGGGCTGTGGAACGCGAAGCTCTCGCAGGCCCTTGCCGGGCCGGCCGCGCCGCCCCCCGGCATGGAGGATTTCTCGCTGTGAGCGCGGGTGCGCCCCACGATGAGCGCCGCTCCCTCCACGCACTTAGCCGTACTCGCCGAAGAAGCCGTCGCTGCGCTCGCCCTGCGGGCGGACGGAACCTACGTGGACGGCACTTTCGGCCGCGGCGGGCACAGCCGGCTGATCCTGGCGCGGCTCGGCGCACGCGGCCGGCTGATCGCGCTCGACCGGGATCCGCAGGCGGTCGCCGCAGCGCAGGAGGTGCACGACGCGCGCTTCTCGATCGTGCACTCGCCGTTCAGCCGTCTCGCGCAAACGCTGGACGCGCAGGGCGCGGCGCAAGTGCAGGGGATGCTGTTCGACCTGGGGGTGTCCTCGCCGCAGATCGACGACCCGGCGCGCGGCTTCTCGTTCCGCGCCGACGGCCCGCTCGACATGCGCATGGATCCGACGCAAGGGCAGTCCGCGGCCGATTGGCTGGCCGCGGCCAGCGAAGCGCAAATCAGGGAGGTCATCGGGGGGTATGGGGAAGAACGGTTTGCTAAACAGGTTGCAGCGGCGATTGCTGCTGCTCGCCGGAACGCGCCCATCCGCACGACCCGCCAACTTGCCGATCTCGTGGGTACGGCGGTCCGCACACGGGAGCCGGGCCAGGATCCGGCGACGCGCACCTTTCAGGCTCTACGGATTCTCGTCAATCGGGAGCTTGAGGAAGTGTCGCTGATGCTGCCGCAGGCGGTCGAACGGCTGGCGCCCGGCGCTCGGCTGGTCCTGATCGCCTTCCATTCGCTGGAAGACCGGCTGGTCAAGCGCTTCCTGCAGGCCTGCGCGCGCCCCGCGCTGCCACGGGATTTGCCCCTGCGCGCCAGCGAGATGCCACAAGCGCTGCTCACCATCGTCGGCAGGCCGCAGCGTCCCGCCGCCGCCGAAGCCGCCGCCAACCCGCGCGCGCGCAGCGCCGTGCTGCGCGTGGCCGAGCGCACGGCGGCCCCCTTTGACCCGAGGATTTCCCGAATCGAGCCCGACGCGTGGCGAAGCTGAACCTCCTCCTCCTCCTGGTTCTCGTCGTCTGCGCGCTCGGGCTCGTTACTTCCCAGCAGAAGGCCCGCAAGCTGTTCTCCGAGCTCGAGCGCGAGCAGCAGCGCGTGCGCGAACTGCAGATCGAGTACGGCAGGCTGCAGCTCGAAGCGAGCACCTGGGGCCTGCACGCCCGCGTCGAAAGGGTCGCCGCCGGCGCGCTCGGCATGCGCACGCCGGATGCGCGCCGCGTGCGCGTCGTTGAGCGCGAGGCGCGGCGATGAGCGCGGTAGCGGCTTCTGCCATCGTGCGCCTGCCGGTGTGGCGCGCGCGCGCGGTGATGGGCGCGATGCTCGCCGCGTTCGCCGTGCTGGCCGCCAGGTCGGTCTACCTGCAGGCCCTGGACACCGGCTTCCTGCAGGAAAAGGGCGAGCAGCGCTATAGCCGCGTGCTGCAAGTGCCCGGCACGCGCGGCCGCATCCTCGACCGGCAAGGCGAAGCGCTCGCCGTCTCGACGCCGGTGCAATCGGTGTGGGCAATTCCCGACGACGTGGTCGCCACGCCGGCGCAAATGAACAAGCTCGCCGCATTGCTCGGCGTCCAGGCGCGCGAACTGCGCAAGCGCCTGGCGGATGGATCGCGCGACTTCGTCTACCTGAAGCGCCAGATTGCGCCGGAGCAGGCCGAGCAGGTGGCGCGGCTCGGCCTGCCGGGCATTCACCAGCATCGCGAGTTCCGCCGCTACTACCCGGGCGGCGAGGTCACCGCGCACGTGGTCGGATTCACCGGATTGGACGAGGCGGGCCAGGAAGGCATCGAACTCGCCCACCAGGCGACCCTGGGCGGGGTGCCGGGCAGCCGGCGCGTGATCAAGGATCGGCTGGGCAGGGTCGTGGAGGACGTCGAATCGATCCACGAGGCGCAGGACGGCAAGGACCTGCAGTTGTCGATCGACGGCAAGATCCAGAGCCTCGCCTACGGCGCGCTGAAGGCGGCAGTCGTCGAGCACCGGGCGCGAGCGGGTGCAGCGCTGGCGCTCGACGTGCGCACCGGGGAGGTGCTGGCGCTGGTGAATCTGCCCTCGTTCAATCCGAACAACCGCGCCAAGCTCTCCGGCGCGCAACTGCGCAACCGCGCGCTGACCGACGCCTTCGAGCCGGGCTCGACGATGAAGCCCTTCACCATCGCGCTGGCGATCGAGATGGGCAAGGTGACCCCGCGCAGCGTGGTCACCACGGGCCGCGACACGCTGCGCATCGCCAACTACACGATCCACGATCCGCACCCGGAGGGGCCGCTGAGCGTCGCCCAGGTGATCCAGAAGTCCTCCAACGTCGGCGCGGCGAGGATCGCGCTGTCGCTGCCGCGCGAAGACATGTGGGACCTGTTCAACCGAGCTGGCTTCGGTGCGGCGCCGCAGCTCGGTTTCCCGGGCGAGGCGGGCGGCAGGTTGCGCCCCGCGCGCAGCTGGCGGCCAGTGGAGCAGGCGACCATGGCGTACGGCCATGGCATTTCGGTGAGCCTCGCGCAACTGGCGCGTGCCTACACCATGTTCGCGCGCGACGGCGAGCTGATACCCCTGACCCTGGTCAAAGCGGACGTCCCCGCGGTCGGCACCCGCGTGCTGTCGGCGCAGACGGCGCGTGCGGTGCGAGCGATGCTCGAACTGGCGGTGCAGCCCGGCGGCACTGCGCCGCGCGCCCGCATCATGGGCTGGCGCGTCGCGGGCAAGACCGGCACCGCGCACAAGCAGGAAAACGGCGGCTACGCCCCCGACAAGTACATCTCCTCGTTCGTCGGCCTCGCGCCGGCGAGCGCCCCGCGCGTCATCGTCGCCGTGATGATCGACGAACCTTCCGACGGCAAGTACTACGGCGGCGTGGTGGCAGCGCCGGTGTTCGCGCAGATCATGCAGGGCGCGCTGCGGCTGCTCGGGGTGCCGCACGACGCGCCGCTCGAGCCGGTGCCGCTCCCGGGCGAGGGCGAAGAAGCGCGGGAGAGCACCTGATTGACGTCGGTCCCCTCGCCAGGCTCGCCGCGCAGGGCGCCGTGATCGAGCGCCTGAGTTCCGACAGCCGACGCTGCGCGCCCGGCGTCGCCTTCTTCGCCTACCCGGGCGCCGCGGCCGACGGCCGCGACCACATACCGGAGGCGATCGCGCGCGGCGCCGCCGGCGTGCTGTGGGAGGCCGAGGGCTTTGCGTGGCGCCCGGAGTGGCGCGCGCCGCATGCGCCGGTGCGCGGCCTGAAGGAGCGGGCGGGGCTGCTCGCGCACGAGTTCTACGGCCGGCCCAGCGAGGCGCTGTGGACCTGCGGTGTCACCGGCACCAACGGCAAGACCTCGTGCAGCCAGTGGATCGCGGCGGCGCTGGATGACGCCGGGTCCCGATGCGGCGTGATCGGCACGCTCGGCGCGGGCTTCCGCGCGGCGCTCGAGGACGCCGACAACACCACACCGGACGCGCTCGAATTGCACCGGCGCCTCGCCGGCATGCAGCGCGACGGCGCCGTGGCGGTGGCAATGGAAGTGTCCTCGCACGGCCTGGCGCAGGGGCGCGTCAATGGGGTCGCGTTCGACTGCGCGCTGTTCACCAACCTGACGCACGATCACCTCGATTTCCACGGCTCGATGGACGCCTATGCTGCGGCCAAGGCGCGCCTGTTCGACGCCGAGGGCCTGGCCTGCGCAGTGCTCAACCTGGACGACGCCTTCGGCGCGCAGCTCGCTCGGCGCTGCACCGCCCGCGGCCTGCGCACCGTCGGCTACAGCCTGTCGCCCGGCGCGGCGGCGCCCGGCAGCGTGACCGATTTCGTGGCGGCGTCGCGAATTGCCCCGGAGCGCCTGGCCCTGTCGGGCAGCTGGGGCGACGCACAGACCGAATTTGCCCCGCTCGGGCGCTTCAACGTCGCCAACGCGCTCGGCGTGCTTGGCTGCCTGCTCGCGTACGGCCTGCCGTTCGGGCCGGCGGTGGCCGCGCTCGCCAGGCTGCCCGAGGTGCCCGGCCGCATGCAGAAGATCGGCGACAAGCCGCTCACGGTGGTCGACTACGCGCACAGTCCCGATGCGCTCGACCAGGTGCTGCGAGCATTGCGCCCGCTGGCGGACGCGCGGGCCGGGCGCCTGGTCGCGGTTTTCGGCGCGGGCGGCGATCGCGATCGCAGCAAGCGAGCGCTGATGGGGGCGGTGGCCTCGCGACTGGCCGACCGCATCGTGCTCACCTCCGACAACCCGCGCAGCGAGGACCCGCTGGCCATCATCCGCGAGATCGAGTCCGGCGTGATCTCGCAGCACGCGGTGGAAGTCGATCGCGCGCGCGCCGTCGAGTCGGCCATCGCGCAGGCGGCGGACGCCGACGTGGTGCTGATCTCGGGCAAGGGCCACGAGCCCTGGCAGGAAACCGGCGGCCGGCGCCTGCCATTCTCCGACGCAGCGGTGGCGCGGTCTGCACTGGCGCGCAGGACGGGAAAGCGATGATGAGCCTCGCCGAGGCCGCGCGCTTTGCCGAGGGCCGCCTGCATGGCGCCGACGCGGTGTTCAGCGGCGTTTCCACGGACAGCCGCAGCGTGGCGCGCGGCGAATTGTTCGTCGCCATCCGCGGCGAGCGCTACGACGGCCACCAGTTCCTCGGCATGGCGCAGGAAAAAGGCGCCGCGGGCGCGCTGATCGACGGCCGCCACGCGGGCGCGGCGCCGTTGCCGGTGATCGTGGCGGACGACACGCGCCGCGCGCTGGGCCGCATTGGCCGCGGCTGGCGGGGGCGTTTCGCGCCGGTGCTGATCGCGATCACGGGCTCCAACGGCAAGACCACCACCAAGGAGATGCTGGCCTCGATCCTGCGCGCGCACGCGGGTGAAGGCGCGGTGCTCGCCACCAAGGGCAACCTCAATACCGACATCGGCGTGCCGGTCACGCTGCTTGCGCTGCGCACGGAGCACAAGTACGCCGTGGTGGAGCTCGGCATGAACCACCCGGGCGAGATCGCCGCCCTTGCGGCGATCGCCCTGCCGACCGGGGCGCTGGTCACCAACGCGCAGCGCGAGCACCTGGAATTCATGAAAAGCGTCGAGGCGGTGGCCGCGGAGAACGCGAGCGTGTTCGAGGCGCTGCCGGCCGACGGCGTTGCGGTGATCAACGCCGACGACGCCCAGGCCGGCGTGTTCCGCCGGGCGGCCGGCGCACGCAGGAAAGTGGAATTCGGCCTGGACAGGCCGGCGCAGGTGAGCGGCCGCTGCGCGCTGCAGCCCCTGTCGAGCGAAATCACGATTTCCACGCCGGCCGGCAAGTGCTCCGCGACGCTCGCCATTGCAGGGCGGCACAACGTGCGCAATGCCCTCGCGGCTGCCGCCTGTGCGCATGCCGCAGGAGTGCCGGCCGCAGCGATTTGCGCGGGACTCAGTGCGTTTCGTCCCTCCCTCGGCCGCCTGCAGGTAAAGCGCGGCGCGAGCGGCGCGACGGTGATCGACGACAGCTATAACGCCAATCCGGATTCGGTGCGCGCCGCGATCGACGTGCTCGCCGCTTGCGCCGCGCCGACCGTGCTGGTGCTGGGCGATATGGGCGAGGTCGGCGACCAGGGACCCGCGTTCCATCGCGAGATCGGCGCCTATGCGCGCGCGAGCCGGATCGGCGCGCTGTACGCGCTGGGCGAGGCGAGCCGCGAGGCGGTGAAAGCTTTCGGCGCGGACGGCCGGCATTTCTCGGCGCCCGAGGAACTGGTCAAGGCGCTGCCGGGTGGCGCGACGGTGCTGGTGAAGGGCTCGCGCTTCATGCGCATGGAGCGCGTGGTGGTGGCGCTGACCGGTGAAGCCCGGGGAGGGCACTGATGCTGCTCGAATTCGCCCAGTGGCTGGCGCGCGACGTGCGCCTGTTCAACGTCTTCAACTACATCACGCTGCGCGCGGTGCTCGCCTGCCTCACCGCGCTCGCCATCTCGCTGATCCTCGGCCCCACCGTGATCCGCAAGCTGACCGCCTACAAAATCGGCCAGTCGGTGCGCGACGACGGCCCCAAGACGCACCTGACCAAGGCCGGCACGCCGACCATGGGCGGCGCGCTGATCCTGCTGTCCATCGGCATCACCACGCTGCTGTGGGGAGACCTGCAGAACCGCTACCTGTGGGTGGTGCTGCTGGTGACGCTCGGCTTCGGCGCCATCGGCTGGGTGGACGACTACCGCAAGGTGGTGCACCGCAATCCCAAGGGGCTGTCGGCGCGCGCCAAGCTGTTCTGGCAGAGCGCCATCGGACTGTCGGCGGCGGCCTACCTGGCCAGCATCTCGCAGGGCACGCCGGCGCTCAACCAGCTGATCGTGCCCTTCTTCAAGTTCGTCGCCTACCCGCTCGGCCCGATCGGCTTCATCATCCTCACCTATCTCGTCATCGTCGGGACCTCCAACGCGGTCAACCTCACCGACGGGCTGGACGGCCTGGCGATCATGCCGACGGTGATGATCGGCAGCGCGCTCGGCATCTTCGCCTACGTCGCCGGACACAGCGTGTTCAGCAAGTACCTCGGGCTGCCGCACATCGCCGGCGCCGGCGAATTGACGGTGTTCTGCGGCGCCCTGGCGGGCGCCGGCCTGGGCTTTCTCTGGTTCAACGCCTATCCCGCCGAAGTCTTCATGGGCGACGTCGGCGCGCTCGCGCTCGGCGCGGCGCTGGGCACCATCGCCGTGATCGTGCGCCAGGAAATCGTGCTGTTCATCATGGGCGGCGTGTTCGTCGCCGAGACGCTGTCGGTGATGCTGCAGGTGAGCTATTTCAAGGCTACCGGCGGCAAGCGCATCTTCCGCATGGCGCCGCTGCACCACCACTACGAGCTGGAGGGGTGGAAGGAGTCCCAGGTAGTGGTGCGCTTCTGGATCATCACCATGATGCTGGTGCTGTTCGGGCTGTCGACGCTGAAGCTGCGGTGATCATGTCGATGCGCGAACCCCCATTCAACGTGCTGCCGCGCCCCGAGCCCGTGGCACTCGCCGGCCGGCGGGTGCTGGTGCTCGGCCTGGGCGACAGCGGCTTGTCGGCGGCGCGCTGGGTGCAGAGGCAAGGCGGCTCCGTCAGGGCCGCCGACACGCGCGCCAATCCGCCGCGCGCTGACGACTACGCCGGCGAGTTGCACGCCGGGCCCTTCACCGAGTCTCTGCTCGCGGGCGTCGATCTCGTCTGCATCAGCCCGGGCCTTGCCCTGCGGGAGCCGGTCGCGCAGTCGGCGGTTGCGCGAGGCATCCCGGTGGTCGGCGACATCGAGCTGTTCGCCTGGCAGGTGCGCAGCGACCCGGCTGCCCGCGTGCTCGCGGTGACCGGCACCAACGGCAAGACCACCGTCACCGCGCTCACCGGGCATCTGCTGCGCGCCGCGGGAATCGACTGCGAAGTGGCGGGCAACATCGGGCCCGCGGCCCTGGATGCGCTGATGCAGCGCGGCGCGCCGCCGGCGGCCTGGGTGCTGGAGCTCTCCAGCTACCAACTGGAGACGACCTGGTCGCTGGCGCCGGATGCGGCGACGGTGCTCAACCTGAGCGAAGACCACCTTGACCGTTACGCGGGCCTCGCGGAGTACGCTGCAGCGAAGGCACGCATCTTTCAGGGCGAGGGCGTGCAGGTGCTGAACCGCGACGACCCCGGCTCGATGGCGCTCGCGCTCCCGGGCAGGGAGCAGGTGACGTTCGGCCTGGGCGCGCCGGGCGCGCCCGGGCACTGGGGCGTGGTGGACGGCGCAATCCACGAAGGCGCCCTGCCCGTGCTGCCGTTGGCCGAACTGCAGATCCACGGCGCGCACAATGCCGCCAATGCGCTCGCCGCCTGCGCGCTGGCGCGCTCGCTCGGCGCCGCACGTGAGGCACTGGCGCAGGGCCTGCGCAGCTTCAAGGGCCTGCCGCACCGCCTGCAGCTCGTCGCCGAGCGCGGCGGCGTGGCCTGGTACGACGACTCGAAAGGGACCAACGTCGGCGCTACGGTCGCCGCATTGCAGGGGCTCGGCCGCCCGGCGCTGCTGATCGCCGGGGGCGAAGGCAAGGGGCAGGATTTCTCTCCGCTCGCGCCGGCCGTCGCCGCGCATGCGCGCCACGTCCTGTTGATCGGGCGCGATGCGCCGCAGATCGAGAGCGCGCTCGCGGCGAGCGCGGTGCCGCTGGAGCGCTGCGCAACGCTGGAGCAGGCGGTGGCGCGCGCGGCACAGCTGGCGCGCACTGGCGACGCCGTGCTGCTGTCGCCGGCCTGCGCCAGTTTCGACATGTTCCGCGACTATCGCCATCGCGGCGAGGCATTCGCCGCGGCGGTGCAGGCGCTGGGGAGCCGGGATTGAGCGCCACCTACGTTTTCGCCAAGGACGCTGCTGCTCCGGAGTACGACCGTTCGCTCGCCTGGGCGGCGCTGCTGCTGATGGCCATCGGCCTGGTGATGGTGTATTCGGCGTCGATCGCGACGGCCGAGGCGAGCCGCTATTCGGGCAGCAACGCGGCCTATTACCTGCTGCGCCACACGGTGTTCCTCGGCGTGGCGCTCGCCGCCGCGACGGCGGTGTTCCTGGTGCCGGTGCGCTACTGGCAGAAGGTGGCGCCGTGGTTATTCGTCAGCGGCGTGGTGTTGCTGGTGCTGGTGCTGGTGCCCGGCCTCGGGCGCGAGGTGAACGGCGCGCGCCGCTGGCTCAGCCTGGGGGCGGCCACCATGCAGCCCTCCGAGCTGATGAAGCTCGCCGTCGTCCTGTACGCCGCCGACTACACGGTGCGCAAGCACGCGGTGATGAAGAGTTTCCGGCGCGGGCTGCTGCCGATGCTGGCGGTGATGATGTTCGTTTCCTGGCTGCTGCTGCGCGAGCCGGATTTCGGCGCGCTGGTGGTGATCGCCGTCACCACCTTCGGCATCCTGTTCCTCGGCGGCATGAACGGGCGGCATTTCGCGGTGCTCGGGGTGATGCTGGCGCTCGGCTTTGCGCTGCTGGTACTGACCTCGGAATACCGCATGCAGCGCATCTTCGGCTTCATGGACCCGTGGACCGACCCGTTCGGCCGCGGCTACCAGCTATCGCACGCCCTGATCGCCTTCGGGCGCGGCGAATGGCTGGGCGTGGGCCTGGGCGCGAGCGTGGAGAAGCTGCAATACCTGCCCGAGGCGCACACGGACTTCCTGCTGGCGGTGATCGCCGAGGAACTCGGCCTCGCCGGCGTGGTGGCGGTGATCGCGCTGTTCACCTGGCTGGTGATGCGCGCCTTCGCCATCGGGCGCCAGGCGGCGCTCAGGGAACGGCATTTCGCGTCGCTGGCGGCGCAGGGCACGGGCGTCTGGATCGGCTTCCAGGCGCTGATCAACATGGGCGTGAACATGGGGTTGCTGCCGACCAAGGGTCTGACGCTGCCGCTGATGAGCTTCGGCGGCTCCGGCCTGGTCGTGAATTGCGTCGCCGTGGCCATCCTGCTGCGCATCGACTGGGAAAACCGGCAGCTTGCCCGGGGGCTGCACGCTTGAGGACCGCGCTGATCATGGCGGGCGGCACCGGCGGCCACGTGTTTCCCGGCCTGGCGGTGGCCGATGTGCTGCGCGAGCGCGGCTGGCGCGTGGTGTGGATGGGAACGCGCGCGGGCATGGAAGCTCGGCTGGTCGCCGCGCGCGGCTACGAACTGGCGGCGATCCGCGCCGCGGCGATGCGCGGCAAGGGCGTGCTCGCGGCACTGCTGCTGCCTTTCAATCTGCTGGTCGGATTCTGGCAGTCCGCGCGGGCGATCTTCCGGCTGCGCCCGGACGTGGTGCTCGGCATGGGTGGTTACGTGGCGTTTCCGGGCGGCATGATGGCTTCGTTGCTCGCGCGGCCGCTCGCGGTGCACGAGCAGAACGCCATCGCGGGGCTCACCAACCGCATCCTGGCCGGGATCGCCGACAAGACCATGAGCGCCTTCCCGCAGGCGTTGAAGGGCGCGGAGTGGACCGGCAACCCGGTGCGCGTCGAGATCGCCGCGCTCGCCGAACCCGCCGAGCGTTACGCGCGGCGCAGCGGCCCGCTGCAGCTCTTGGTGGTGGGTGGCTCGGGCGGCGCGCAGGCGCTCAACGAATGCGTGCCCAAGGCGATCGCGCTGCTCGAGCCGAGGCCCTCGGTGACGCATCAGTCGGGCGAAAAGAACTATGCGGCCCTGCGCGCGGCCTACGCGGCGGCCGGCGTGCAGGGGGAGCTGGCGCCTTTCATCGACGACATGGCGCGGCACTACGCCGAAGCCGACCTGGTGATCTGCCGCGCCGGCGCGATGACGGTCGCGGAACTCTCCGCGGGCGGCGTGGCGAGCGTGCTGGTGCCTTATCCCTACGCAGTCGACGACCACCAGAGCGCCAACGCGCGCTTCCTCGCCGACCAGGGCGCCGCGATCCTGCTGCCGCAGCGCGAGCTGACGCCGGAGAGGCTGGCGGCGCTGCTGCGCACGCTCGACCGGCCGCGCCTGCTCGAGATGGCGCGCAAGGCCCGCGGCCTGGGAAGACCGGACGCCGCGCGCATCGTCGCCGAGCGCTGCATGGAGCTGGCGCGATGAAGCACAAGGTCCGCCACATCCATTTTGTCGGCATCGGCGGCGCCGGCATGAGCGGCATCGCCGAGGTTCTCGCCAACCTCGGCTACCAGGTGAGCGGTTCGGACCTCGCAGAGAACGCGGCGACGCGGCGCCTGAAGGAACTCGGCGTGCGCGTGGCCCTGGCCCATGCCGCGCAGAACATCAATGGCGCCGACGCGGTGGTGGTGTCGAGCGCGGTGCGCGGCGACAACCCCGAGGTGCAGGCAGCCCGCGCGCAACGCGTGCCGGTAGTGCCACGCGCGCTGATGCTCGCCGAGCTCATGCGCCTCAAGCAGGGCGTGGCGATCGCCGGCACCCACGGCAAGACCACCACCACCAGCCTGGTGGCGAGCGTGCTCGCCGAGGGCGGGCTCGACCCGACCTTCGTCATCGGCGGGCGCCTGAACGCCGGTGGATCAAATGCGCGCCTGGGGCAGGGCGATTACATCGTGGTGGAGGCCGACGAGTCGGACGCTTCCTTCCTGCACCTGCAACCGGTGGTGGCGGTGGTGACCAACATCGACGCCGACCACATGGAGACCTACCAGCACGACTTCGCGCGCCTGAAGCAAGCCTTTGTCAGCTTCCTGCAGAACCTGCCCTTCTATGGCAGCGCCATCCTGTGCGCGGACGACGCCAATGTGCGCGAGATCCTGCCCTTCGTCTCCAAGCCGGTGTTGACCTACGGCTTCGCGGCCGACGCGATGGTGCGCGCCGAGAACGCGGTGCATGCCCGCGGCAAGATGCGCTTCAGGGCGCTGCGCGAGAAGCGCGCCGCGCTCGAGGTGACCCTCAACCTGCCCGGCGAGCACAACGTGCAGAACGCGCTCGCCGCCATCGCCGTGGCAACCGAGCTCGGCGTCGCCGACGCCGCGATCCTCAAGGCGCTTGCCGAGTTCCGCGGCGTCGGCCGGCGCTTCCAGCGCTACGGCGACGTGCCTGTGGCCGGCGGCGGCAGCTTCACGCTGATCGACGACTACGGCCACCACCCGGCGGAGATGGCGGCGACGCTCGCCGCCGTGCGCGGCGCGTTTCCCGGGCGGCGCGTCGTGCTCGCCTTCCAGCCGCACCGCTATACGCGCACGCGCGACTTGTTCGAGGACTTCGTGCGCGTGCTCTCGACCGCGGACGCCGTGCTGCTGGCCGAGGTCTATCCGGCCGGCGAGCCGGCCATCGTCGCCGCCGACGGACGCGCCCTTGCGCGCGCCGTGCGGGTGGCGGGCAAGGTCGAACCGCTGTTTGTCGAAGACATCGGGCAGCTGGCCGCGGCGATCCGGCAGGTGGCGCGGGCCGGCGACGTGGTGCTGACCATGGGCGCGGGCTCGATCAGCGGCGTCGCCGCGCAACTGACATGAACATGGCAGACGCACTGCGACTGCAAGGACTGCGTGGCGAAGTGAAGGCCCAGGAGCCGATGGCGCGCCATGTCAGCTGGCGGGCCGGCGGGCCGGCAGCGCGCTTCTTCGCGCCGGCGGATCTCGACGACCTGGCCGTGTTCCTGCGCCAGTTGCCCGCGGCGGAGCCGCTGCTGTTCGTGGGCCTGGGCTCCAACCTGCTGGTGCGCGACGGCGGCTATGCCGGCACGGTGGTGCTGACCCATGCAGCGGCAAGGCATCCGGAGCTGATCGTCGGCCGCGTGTACGCGGACGCCGGCGTGGCAAGCCCGAAAGTGGCGCGCTTCGCAGCGCGCCAGGGCCTTGCCGGTGCCGAGTTCCTCGCCGGCGTGCCGGGAACGGTCGGCGGCGCATTGGCGATGAACGCCGGCTGCTATGGCGGCGAGACCTGGGAGATCGTCGAGCGCGCGCTCACCATCGACCGGCGCGGCCGGCTGCGTACGCGCGGCAGGGAGGAATTCGAACTCGGCTACCGGCACTGCGCCTTGAAGGGAGGCGGCCGCATCGGCGAGGACGAATGGTTTGCCGGCGCCTGGTTCGAGCTCGCCAAGGGCGACGCGGCTGCATCGCTCGCGCACATCCGCGAGCTGCTCGTGAAGCGCATCGCCTCGCAGCCGCTTTCGCTGCCCAACGCCGGCAGCGTATTCCGCAATCCGCCGGGCGACCATGCGGCGCGCCTGATCGAGTCTTGCGGGCTGAAGGGGCTGCAGCGAGGCGGCGCGCGCGTTTCCGAGAAGCACGCCAACTTCATCGTCAATCCGAAAGGCGCGGCGCGGGCAGCGGACATCGAGTGGCTGATCGAGGACGTGCGGGCCCGCGTGCTGGCACGGACTTCGGTCGCGCTGGTGCCCGAAGTGCGCATCGTCGGGGAGCGCGCATGAAGGTCGCAGTGCTGATGGGCGGCAAGTCCGCCGAGCGCGAGGTGTCGCTGAAGAGCGGTGCGCTGGTGCTTGCCGCGCTGCGCGCGCGCGGCGTGGACGCGCATGCCTTCGATCCGGCGCAGCAGGGCATCGAGGCCCTCATCGCCGGGCGCTACGAGCGGGCGTTCATCGCTTTGCACGGGCGCTTCGGCGAGGACGGCACGCTGCAAGGCGCACTGGAATGGATGGGCCTGCGCTACACGGGAAGCGGCGTGCTCGGCTCCGCGCTTGCCATGGACAAGCTGCGCGCCAAGCGCCTGTGGATGGCAGAGGATCTGCCGACCCCGCCCTTCGAGGTCCTCGATGCGAGTAGCGACTTCCGCGCGGTCGCGAATCGGCTGGGCCTGCCCCTGATGGTGAAGCCGGTCAATGAAGGCTCCTCCATCGGCATGAGCAAGGTGCGCGCCGCGGGAGACCTCGAGGAAGCCTACGCACTGGCGGTGAACTACGACCGCGCGGTGATCGCGGAAAAATTCGTCGAGGGCAGCGAGCTCACCGCCGGCATTCTCGGCGACCAGGCGCTGCCTCTGATCAGGCTGGAGACGCCGCGCGATTTCTACGACTACCAGGCCAAGTACGTCGCCGACGACACGCGCTACCTGATTCCCTGCGGCCTGCCCGCCGCCAGGGAGCGCGAGATCCAGCAGCTGTGCCTGCGGGCGTTCCGCGCGCTCGGCTGCAGCGGCTGGGGCCGCGTGGACCTGATGCTCGACCGCGCCGGCGAGCCCTGGCTGCTGGAAGTGAATACCGCGCCGGGCATGACCGACCACTCGCTGGTGCCGATGGCGGCGCGCGCCGCGGGGCTCACTTACGAGGATCTGTGCCTGCGCATCCTGGAGGCCAGCCATGTGGGATAACCCGCGGCTGCTCAATGCGGCGGCCGGCGCGCTCACCGCGCTCGCCCTGCTGGTGTTCGCCGTTGCCGGCGTGCAGCTGCTGCTGCGCTCGCCGTCGTTCCCGCTGCGCGAGGTCGAGCTGCGCGGCAAGCTGGCGCACACCGCCGGCGGCGAAGTCGAGCTGGCGATGCGCGGGCGCATCGAGGGCAATTTCTTCGCGGTGGACCTGGCGCAGCCGCGCGCAGCGCTCGAGCAGCTGCCTTGGGTCCGGCGCGCGCAGGTGCGCCGCGTATGGCCCGACCGCCTCGAAGTGACGATCGAAGAGCACGTCGCATTGGCGCGCTGGGGCGATGGCGGCCTGGTCAACGTGCAGGGCGAGCGCTTCGCCGGCAAGAGCGACGCGGCGCTGCCGCTGTTCGCCGGTCCCGCCGGCAGCGAAGGCGAGGTCACGCGGCGCTACCAGCGCTTCGCCGAGCTGCTCGCGCCCCTCGCTGCGCCGCTCGAGTCGCTGAACCTGTCGCCGCGCCAAGCCTGGCGGGCGCGCCTGCGCGGCGGGTTGACGCTCGAACTGGGCCGCGATACGCCCAACGATCCCGTCGAACTGCGGCTGGAGCGCTTTGTCGCGGTATTCCCGCAGACGCTCGCCAGGATGCAGCGGCAGCACGAGTACGTGGACCTGCGCTACCCCAACGGTTTCGCCTTGCGCGTGCCGGACCTGAAGGGCGGTTGAAGCATGGCCAGAGAAACCAAGAATCTCGTCGTCGCGCTCGACATCGGCACCTCCAAGGTGGCGGCTCTGGTGGCGGAGCTGCGCGCCGACGGCTCCCTGGAGATTCTCGGCATGGGCGGCCATGAATCCAAGGGTCTGAAGAAGGGCGTGGTGGTGAATATCGAGTCCACCGTCAACGCCGTGCAGCGCGCCCTGGAGGAAGCCGAACTGATGGCCGACTGCAAGATCGCCTCGGCATTCACCGGCATCGCCGGCAGCCACATCAAGAGCTTCAACTCCACCGGCATGGTGGCGATCAAGGACCGCGAAGTGAGCGCGCTCGACGTCGAGCGCGCCATCGATACCGCCAAGGCGGTGAATATTCCCACCGACCAGCAGATCCTGCACGTGCTGCGGCAGGAATTCATCATCGACGGCCAGGAAGACGTGCGCGAGCCGATCGGCATGTCCGGCGTGCGCCTGGAGGTCAAGGTGCACATCGTCACCGGCGCGGTGTCGGCGGCGCAGAACATCGTCAAGTGCGTGCGCCGCTGCGGGCTGGAGGTGAACGACCTGATCCTGCAGCCGCTCGCTTCCTCGCGAGCCGTGCTGTCCGAGGACGAGAAGGACCTCGGCGTGTGCCTGGTGGACATCGGCGGCGGCACCAGCGACATCGCGGTGTTCACGCATGGCGCGATCCGCCACACCGCGGTGATCCCGATCGCCGGCGACCAGATCACCAACGACATCGCCATGGCGCTGCGCACGCCGACCGCGGAGGCGGAGCTGATCAAGGTGCGCAAGGGCGTGGCGCTGCGCCAGCTCGCCGACCCGAACGAGATGATCGAAGTGCCGGGCATCGGCGACCGCGGGCCGCGCGTGATGTCGCGCCAGACGCTGGCCGAGGTGATCGAGCCGCGCGTCGAAGAGCTGTTTTCGTTAGTGCAGCAGGTGCTGCGCGAATCCGGCTTCGAGGAACTGCTGTCCTCCGGCGTGGTGCTCACCGGCGGCAGCGCGGTGATGCAGGGCATGGTCGAGCTCGGCGAGGAGATCTTTCACATGCCGGTGCGCGTCGGCATCCCGCGCTACGCCGGCGGACTCGCCGACGTAGTGCGCAATCCGCGCTACGCCACCGCGGTGGGGCTGCTGCTGGAGGGCGTGCAACAGGTCAGGCAGGGCCAGCTCTCACGGCAGGACGGATCGGTGCGTGCGGTGCTCTCCCGCATGCGCGAGTGGTTCCAGAGGAATTTTTGACGTCGTTCTCACTGGCAAGGAGGAAACACATGTTCGAGATCGTAGACAGTCAGGCAGCAGGGCCGGTCATCAAGGTGATCGGGGTCGGTGGCGCCGGCGGCAACGCCGTGAACCACATGATCGACCAGGGCGTCGAGGGCGTGGAGTTCATCGCCGTCAACACCGACGCGCAGGTGCTGGGGCGCAACAAGTCGCGCAACCAGATCCAGCTCGGCTCGAGCGGCCTCGGCGCGGGGGCCAAGCCCGAGGAGGCGCGCGCGGTGGCGATTGCCGACCGCGACCGCATCGAGGAGGCGATCGCCGGCGCGCACATGGTGTTCATCACCGCCGGCATGGGCGGAGGCACCGGCACCGGCGCCGGGCCGGTGATCGCGGAGGTCGCGCGCACGCTGGGCATCCTCACCGTGGCAGTGGTGACCAAGCCGTTCTCCTTCGAGGGGTCCAAGCGCATGAAGATCGCCGAACAGGGCCTGCAGGAGCTGGCGCCCCATGTGGACTCATTGATCGTGATCCTGAACGACAAACTGGAGGAAGTGCTGGGGGAGGACGTGACGCAGGAAGAGGCGTTCAAGGCTGCCGACGACGTGCTGAACAGCGCGGTCGCCGGCATCGCCGAGATCATCAACCAGCCCGGGCTGGTGAACGTCGACTTCCAGGACGTGCGCACGGTGATGTCGGAGCAGGGCATGGCGATGATGGGTTCGGCGGCGGCGAGCGGGATCGACCGCGCGCGCATCGCTGCCGAACAGGCGATCGCCTGCCCGCTGCTGGAGGGCGTGAACTTGGCCGGCGCGCGCGGCGTGCTGGTCAACATCAGCGCCTCGCGCGCCAGCCTCAAGCTGCGCGAAACCAAGGAAGTGATGAACACCGTGCGCGCCTTCGCGGCGGAGGATGCGACCATCATCTATGGCGGCGTCTACGACGACGCGCTGGATGACGAGTTGCGCGTGACGGTGGTGGCCACCGGTCTGGGTGCGCCGGTCGCGGCGCGGCAGCCCAAGCCGCAGCTGGTGGTGTCGCAGAAGACCGGCACCGACAACCAGCCGCTGGTGGCGGCCGGTGCGGTGGATTACAACCAGCTCGAGTCGGTGCCGGCCGTGATCCGGCGCAACCGCGCCTCGACCGTCGAGGCCCTGCAGCAAAGCGGAGTCGACAAGTACGACATCCCCGCGTTTCTGCGCAAACAGGCCGACTGACCCCGTCCGGCGGACGCGCGGCGCAGCGCTTCCCACCTCCTTGCCGGAGGCGCTGCGCCGTTCCCGTCTGCTAGAATCCGGCTTTGGCTCAAGAAGTTACGCATGCTTCGGCAACGCACCCTGAAGTCCCTGATCCGCGCCCGCGGCGTCGGCCTGCACACCGGCCAGCAGGTGAATATCGCGTTGCGGCCGGCGCAGCCGGACACCGGCGTCGTCTTTCGACGCGTCGACCTTTCGCCGCCGGTGGACGTGCCCGCACGCGCCGACCTGGTGGGCGAGACGCGTTTGTCCTCCTGCCTGGTGCACCAGGGCGTGAAGATCTATACGGTTGAACACCTGATGTCCGCGCTTGCCGGCCTGGGCGTGGACAACGCCTACATCGATATTGACGGCCCCGAAGTGCCGATCATGGACGGCAGTGCGGCGCCGTTTGCGCTTCTCGTGCAGCAGGCGGGCCTTGAGGAGCAGCAGGCGCCCAAGCGCTTCCTGCGCGTGACCCGGGCCGTAGAAGTGCAGGAAGGCGACAAGTGGGCGCGCCTCGAGCCTTACGAAGGGCTGCGCCTTTCCTTCTCGATCGTGTTCAATCACCCGGTGATCGAGAAGACCAGCCAGTCCGTCAACGTGGACTTTGCCGAGACCTCCTACCTCAAGGAGATCGCGCGCGCGCGCACCTTCGGCTTCATGCACGACGTCGAGCGTTTGCGCGAAGACGGCCTGGCGCTAGGCGGCGGTCTGGACAACGCGCTGGTGCTGGACGAATACCGGCTGCTCAACACCGAAGGCCTGCGGTTCGCCGACGAATTCATCCGCCACAAGGTGCTCGACGCGATCGGCGACCTGTACCTGCTCGGCCGACCGCTGCTGGGCGCTTTTTCGGCGCACAAGTCGGGCCATGCGCTGAACAACAAGCTGCTGCGGGCGCTGGTGGCCGACGCGGCCGCTTGGGAGATGGCCAGCTTCGAGCGCGCCGAGGAGGCGCCAGCCGGCGTCGCTGGCCTGGGCTTGACGCGACAGACCGCCTAGGTGCTGCTGCTCCGGGTCCTGGGGCTGCTGGTAGCGGTGACGCTCGGCGCCTGCGTCCTGATGTACATGCTGACCAGCGAGCGCAAATACCTGGACTACGCCTGGCGCACCTTCAAGTACGCCCTTTTCCTCGTCGTCCTGGTGCTGCTGCTGTTATTCGGGGAGCGGTTGCTGGTGGCAATTTAGGCCCGCATCGGGCCAGCATCCTGCCCAAGGTCGCACGCACCGGCGATTGCTGCGGCAAACGGGCGTAAAGCCCTGATAATTCAGCGATTCCATTGGTCGTCAAGACTGCAGTTTTGTCCGGGCCTGAGGGCGCAGCCTGTGTACTACTTGGTTGCACCCTCACGGAAACTAAACTAACCTTCGAACCCTGACGTAACAAGAACTTACGGAGGCTGTCGGCGGTCATTTTGAGCTTCGCCGCAGCTGAAGGATTGCTGGCGAGCAACACGAGTTCGCCGTCGTCCCTGAGGTTGGCCGCCCGCACCTGGCGAGCCAGCGCAGGCGGGAGGAAGTCAGCGCAGAGCTTGGCGAGTGCATCGATTTGGCGCGCCTTGGCGACGATGGGCCGGAGGGCGTCGTCGGCAAGGTACCTGTCGATTTTCGGCGTGTGCACGAGGGCTGGACCAAAGGGAGTATCAGTTGCAGATTATCGTAATCCCTGACCGCCTGGCGAGGGCCAGGACGCTGAACATCTCCTCGCGCCACCTGGCCGTGTCGATGATGCTCGCGCTCCTGCTGCTGCTCGGGATGACGGCGGGCCTGTACTGGTTGACGATCCGTTTTGCCACCGACATCAGGATTCCGGTGGTGCAGCAACTCGTACTTGCCGCGCAGCAGGGCGAAGCCGAGCGGGCGCGCCAGTTCGTGCAGCAGAATCTGAACGCCATGGCGGTGAAGCTGGGGGAAATGCAGGCGCAGCTGGCCCGGCTCGATGCGCTGGGCGACCGCTTGTCGACGATGGCGGGCATCCGCCCGCAGGAGTTCAGATTCAGCGAGGCGCCCGGCCTGGGCGGCGCCCAGCCGACGTCGCTGCCGCCGCAGAACCTGTCGCTCGCCGAGTTCGGCGAAAAGCTGAGCACGCTTTCGCGCGACGTGGAGAACCGCACCGACATGCTGGGCGTGCTCGAGTCGCAGTTGTTCGAGCAGGCCATCAAGAAAAAGCTGATGCCGACCATGATGCCGGTGAATGCCCCGTTCAACGCATCCGGCTTCGGCATGCGCATCGACCCGTTTACCGGCCAGCACGCGATGCACGAAGGCATCGACTTCCTGGCCGAGGCGGGTTCGCCCATCGTCGCCGCCGCCGGCGGGGTGGTGATCTTCGCCGGCTTCCACCCGCAATATGGCAACATGGTCGACGTGGATCACGGCAACGATCTGGTCACACGCTACGCGCACGCGTCGAAGCTTTTCGTCAAAGAGGGCGACATCGTGCAGCGCGGGCGCAAGCTGGGATTGGTCGGTTCCACCGGCCGCTCTACTGGCCCGCATCTGCATTTCGAAGTGCGCTTCAAGGGCGTGGCGCAGAATCCTGCGCGCTTTGTGCTTGCCTCGCAGGCCTCTCAGCAGTCCGCGCGCGCTGGCAGGTAGCGGCGCACCGGGGCGTGGCCCCGGCATGCTAAAATTTTGAGTTTTCAGGGTATTTCCGCGCGCCGGCAACGACGGCGGCGCCACCGATGATCGCCAACGTCCTGACCAAGATCTTCGGCAGCCGCAACGACAGGCTGCTCAAGCAGTATTCCCGCGTCGTGGCCAGCGTCAACGCGCTGGAATCGGGCATTGCCGCCCTGACTGACGCGCAGCTGGCGGCCAAAACCGGGGAATTCAGGCAGCGCCTGGCAGACCGCATTGCCGCCGCACCGGCGGAACAGAAGGATGCCGCAGAACGCGACGGGCTGGAGGACCTTCTGCCGGAGGCCTTCGCCGTGGTGCGCGAAGCAGGCAAGCGCACGCTGAAGATGCGGCATTTCGACGTGCAGCTGGTCGGCGGCATGGTGCTGCACGACGGCAAGATTGCGGAGATGCGCACCGGCGAGGGCAAGACGCTGGTGGCGACGCTTCCCGCCTACCTGAATGCGCTCGCCGGGCGCGGCGTGCACATTGTCACCGTGAACGACTACCTGGCCCGGCGCGATGCGGAATGGATGGGCAAGATCTACGGCTTCCTCGGCCTCAGCGTGGGGGTCAACATCCCGCAAATGGAGCCCGAAGCGAAGCGCGCGGCCTACGCCGCCGACGTCACCTACGGCACCAACAACGAATTCGGGTTTGACTACCTGCGCGACAACATGGCGATGCGCATCGAGGAGCGCTTCCAGCGCGGCCTGCCCTACGCCATCGTCGACGAGGTGGACTCGATCCTGATCGACGAGGCGCGCACCCCGCTGATCATCTCCGGCCAGGCGGAGGACCGCACGGAGATCTACGCGCGCATGAACGAGGTCGCGCCGCTGCTTGCGCGGCAGAAGGACGAGAAGGGGGACGGCGACTTCTGGGTGGATGAAAAGAACCATCAGATCATCCTGTCCGAGGCGGGGCATGCCAGGGCCGAGGAAGTGCTCGCGCGCGTCGGCCTGCTGCCGCAGGGAGCGAGCCTGTACGAGCCCGCCTACGTCAACCTGGTCCATCATCTGTATGCGGCGCTGCGCGCGCACTACCTGTTTCTCCGTGACCAGCACTATGTGGTGCAGGACGGCGAGGTGATCATCGTCGACGAGTTTACGGGTCGCATGATGCACGGACGGCGCTGGTCCGACGGCCTGCACCAGGCTGTCGAGGCCAAGGAGAAGGTGCAGATTCAGAACGAGAACCAGACGCTCGCCTCGATCACGTTCCAGAACTACTTCCGCATGTACCGCAAGCTGGCGGGCATGACCGGCACGGCGGACACCGAGGCGTACGAGTTCCAGGAGATCTACGGCCTGGAGACGATGGTGATCCCGACGCACAAGCAGATGGTCCGCGACGACCGGCTCGACCTGGTGTACCGCACCGCCAAGGAGAAGCACAAGGCGATCGTCGACGACATCCGGGACTGCCACGAGCGCGGTCAGCCGGTGCTGGTCGGCACCACGTCCATCGAGGCTTCCGAGCTGCTGTCCTCACTGCTTACCAAGGACAAGCTGCCGCACCAGGTGCTCAACGCCAAGCAGCACGCGCGGGAGGCCGAGATCGTCGCGCAGGCCGGGCGGCCGAAGATGGTCACCATCGCCACCAACATGGCCGGCCGCGGCACCGACATCGTGCTGGGCGGCAACGTCGAGAAACAGATCGAGCTGATCGAGGCCGCGGACGAGATTCCCGGCGAGGACCGCAGCGCCCGCACCGAGAAGCTGCGCAGCGAGTGGCAGCAGCTGCACGACCATGTAATCAGGGAGGGCGGCCTGCACATCGTCGGCACCGAACGGCACGAGTCGCGCCGGGTGGACAATCAGCTGCGCGGCCGCTCAGGGCGCCAGGGCGATCCCGGCAGCTCGCGCTTCTACCTTTCGCTCGAGGACCCACTGCTGCGCATCTTCGCGGGCGAGCGCATCAACAAGATCATGCTGATGCTGCGCATGCCCGAGGGCGAGGCCATCGAGCACGCGATGGTGACCCGCTCCATCGAGAGCGCGCAGCGCAAAGTCGAAGCGCGCAACTTCGACATCCGCAAGCAACTGCTCGAATACGACGACGTCGCCAACGACCAGCGCAAGACCATCTACGCGCTGAGGAACGAGTTGCTCGAATCGCTGGACGTGTCGCCGCGCATCGCCGACCTGCGCGGCGGCGTGATCGCCGACCTGTTCCGCACGTTCGTGCCGGAGGAGAGCGTCGAGGAACAATGGGACGTGAAGGGGCTCGAGGGCACGCTCAAGACGGAGGTCAACCTGCCGCTGCCGATCGGCAAATGGCTGGAGCAGGAGCCGGACCTTGGCGACACGGCGCTGCTCGAGCGCATCATCGGCAAGTCACACGAGGCCTACCAGGCGAAGATTCCCGCCGGCGCCGAGGATTCCTACCACCAGTACGAGCGCTACATGATGCTGCAGATCCTCGACTCGCACTGGCGGGAGCACCTGGCGGCGCTCGACCACCTGCGCCAGGGCATCCACCTGCGCGGCTACGCGCAGAAGAACCCCAAGCAGGAATACAAGCGTGAGGCCTTCGAGCTGTTCGGCGCCATGCTGGAGGCGGTCAAGCTGGAGGTGACGCGCACGCTGGTGGCGGTGGAGATCCGCGCCAGCGACGAAGTGCCCAAGGCCGACGTCGAGCAGCACGTGGAGAACGTGCGGCTGCAGCACGCCGACTATGAGACCGCGCTCGCAGAGGGCGCGGAAGAGAAGAAGGCCCAGCCGACAGTGCGCCCGACCCAGAAGGTCGGCCGCAATGATCCCTGCCCCTGCGGCTCGGGCAGGAAATACAAGCACTGCCACGGCAAATTGAGCTAGCTCCGTGGCGGTGAACCTGCGTGCGCCGGACGCGGCGCAGCTCCACCCGGTTGCCGGCGTCGAACTGGGCGTCGCGATGGCCGGCGTGCGCAAGGCCAACCGCAAGGACCTGCTGGTGGTCCGCTTGGCGCCGGGCTCGAGCGTCGCCGGCGTATTCACCCGGAACCGGTTCTGCGCCGCGCCCGTGCTACTGGCGAAGAGGCATTTGCGCAATCCGGTGCGGGCGCTGGTGGTGAACACCGGCAATGCCAACGCCGGGACGGGCGCCGACGGGCTGCGGCGGGCCCTCGCTGTGTGCCGTGCGCTCGCCTCCTCGCTGGGCTGCAAGGTCGGCCAGGTCCTTCCTTTTTCGACCGGCGTGATCATGGAGCCGCTGCCCGACGCGCGCATCGTTGCGGGGCTGCCGCAGGCGATCGCGGACCTGCAGGCCGGCAACTGGCTTGCCGCGGCCGAGGCAATCATGACCACCGATACCGTGGCGAAGGCCGCGTCGGTCCAAGTAAGGCTGAGTTCCGGACGCGCAACCATCACGGGCATCGCGAAGGGGTCGGGCATGATTCGACCCGACATGGCGACCATGCTGGGATTTGTCGCGACCGATGCGAAGATTGCGCGCAGCGCTTTGCAACGGATCACGAAGCAGGCGGCAGATGCCTCCTTCAATTGCATCACCGTGGATGGGGACACCTCGACGAATGACGCGTTCATGTGTCTCGCGACCGGAAAGGGCCCGGTGGCGAGATCGGGGAAAGACCTCAAGGCGATCGGCGCGGCGTTGACGCAAGTTGCGCAACAGCTCGCCCAGGCCATCGTGCGCGACGGCGAGGGCGCCACCAAATTCGTCACGGTGCGGGTGGAACGGGGCCGCAGCGCCGCCGAATGCCGCAAGGTGGCTTACGCCATTGCGCACTCGCCGCTGGTGAAAACCGCGTTTTTCGCCTCTGACCCGAATCTGGGCCGTATCCTTGCCGCCATCGGCTATGCCGGCGTGGCAGGGCTGGATACCTCCAAGGTGGATCTGTATCTTGATGAGGTCTTGGTGGCGAAGTCCGGCGGCAGGCATGCCGGCTACCGCGAAGACCAGGGAGTGGCCGCGATGCGCAAGCCGGAGTTCACCGTGCGCGCGGTGCTCAACCGCGGCAAGGCGGCGGCCACCGTGTGGACCTGCGACCTGTCCTTCGACTACGTGAAGATCAACGCGGAGTACCGCTCGTGAGCAAGGACCTCAAGCAGCTCCTCGAGCGGCTGGAGCAACTGCTGCCCCCGGCCCCGCCGCCCACCGACTGGAGCGCGAGCATCGCGTTGCGCTGGCGCCGGACCGCCGGCCTGCATGCGCGCGGCTGGCTGCAGCCCGTGCGCCACGTGCACCGCATGCGGCTCTCGGACCTGCAGGGCATTGACGGGCAGATCGCGAAGGTCGAGCAGAACACCCGCCAGTTCATCGAGGGCCGGCCGGCCAACAACGTGCTGCTCACCGGCGCGCGCGGCACGGGCAAGTCCTCCATCGTCAAGGGCCTGCTCAACAAGTACCACAAGCAGGGCCTGCGCCTGATCGAGGTGGAGAAGAACGACCTCATCGACTTGCCGGAGATCACCGACCGGGTAGCGGGGCGGCCGGAGCGGTTCCTGCTGTTCTGCGACGACCTCACGTTTCACGGCGCGGAGGACGGCTACATCGCGCTCAAAGTGGCGCTCGACGGCTCGATATCCACCACCTCGGAAAACCTGCTGATCTACGCCACCTCGAATCGGCGCCACCTGATGCCGGAGTTCATGCAGGAGAACCTGGAAACCAAGTACGTCGGCGACGAAATTCACCCGGGCGAGACAGTGGAGGAGAAGATTTCGCTGTCGGAGCGTTTCGGCCTGTGGGTGTCGTTCTATCCGTTCGACCAGGACGAATACCTGGAGATCGTGGCGCACTGGCTGAAGACCCTCGGCTGCGCGGCGAAGGACCTCGATGCGGCGCGCGAGGAGGCGCTGCAGTGGTCGCTGCAGCGCGGCTCCAGGAGCGGCCGCATCGCCTACCAGTTCGCCAGGGACTGGGCCGGCAGGCACGCAAAGAGGAAGTAGATGGCGGTCGAAGTCGCCGCGGCGGTGATCCAGCGCGCCGACGGCGCCTTCCTGCTGGCGCGCAGGCCGGCCGGCAAGGTCTACGCCGGCTACTGGGAATTCCCGGGCGGCAAGGTGGAGGCCGGCGAGCCGGCGGACCGGGCTCTGGTGCGCGAGCTGCGCGAGGAGCTGGGTATCGATGCTTGCACCGCATTCCCGTGGATCACGCGCGTCTACACCTATCCCCATGCCACCGTACGTCTCAATTTCTTCCGCGTTACCGCCTGGAAGGGCGAACCCCAGCCGCGCGAACAGCAGGCGATCGCCTGGCAACGGTTTGGTTTGCCGCTTGCCGAGCCGATGCTGCCGGCGAATGCGCCGGTCCTCGCGGCGCTGGAACTGCCGCAGGAGTATGCGATCACGGACGCGGCAAGCCGGGGCCGGGAGCCGATGCTGGCCAGGATCCAGGCACGGCTCGGCGCCGGGCTGAAACTGATCCAGGTGAGGGACAAGGAACTGCCGCGGCGGGAGGAGTTTGCGCGCTCGGTGCTGCGGCTGGCGCATCGCCATCACGCCAGGGTCCTGCTGAACGGCGGCCCGGAGATCGGCGACGGTGTTCACTACACCGCGGCGCAGTTGATGGCCTTGCGCGAGAGGCCGCAAGGCATCCTCGCCGCGGCTTCCTGCCACAGCGCCGCCGAGTTGCAGCACGCGATGCAGCTGGAACTGGATTTCGTCGTGCTCGGCCCGGTCATGGCCACGGCTTCTCACCCGGATGCGCCCACGCTGGGCTGGGAGGGCTTTGCGCGCCTCGCGCGCGGCGCGAGCATCCCGGTGTACGCCATCGGCGGCGTGAAGCGCACAGACTTGGAGACCGCGTGGCGCGCCGGCGCCCACGGGCTGGCGATGGTGAGCGGCGCCTGGAGTTAGGCGGGTTCGCCGTCTGCTTTGGGTGGCGCCTCAGGCACGCGATAGCTCTCCGCCGCCCAGTTCCCGAGGTCGATCAGCCTGCAGCGCTCGCTGCAGAAGGGCCGCCACTGGTTGGACGTGGCGAAGGGTGCCGGCGCCCCGCAGCGCGGGCAGGGAACCGTGGTTAGAGGTTGCAAAAGGTCAGCTCGAAGGCGATGTCCCAGTCCGCGGTACGCGGCCTGGGATCCTCGCCGTTCTGCGTCAGGAAGCGGATGTTGAGGACGTACTTGTTGGCGCTGATCTCGGGAACGCAGTTCAGCGCCGGGTCGAGGCGCACGCGCATCATCTGCGCGGTCTTGCCGCCGAGCATCTGCTGGTAGGTGCCCTGCGGCGCGGACACCCGTTGCGGCTTGCCGGACTCGCGCAGGATGCGCAGGATGATCGCCGAGCCGTCGCGCAACGGGAACAGCGGACCGGTCCAGGCGGCGAGCTGGCCGATGCGCTCTTCGGCCGGGCGGTGCAGCCAATAGTGGTAGGAGGGCAGGTCGAACTCGCAGGCGCCGCCCGGGATGCCGGTACGCTGCTTGATCGACATCAACCAGTCGTTCTCGCGCAGGTACTGGCCGATCTTGCCGGTCATCGAAAACAGCGCCGCCGCCGCTTGCTCGATGTCGCGCAGCACGCTGCTCAGCGCCTCCTCGGATATCTCCGGGTTGTTGCGGAACGACAGCAGCACCTGTTTTTGCCGCTCGAGTTCCTGCAGCAGATCCGACTTCAAGTCCGCGCGGCTCGCCACCTCCAGGATCTCGAACAGGGTGAGCAGCGCGACATGGTGATCCAGAGGGTCGGTGCGCGCGATGAAATGGCGCGAGCGCTCGAACAGGTCCTCGAGGCGCAGCAGCGTGCGTATGCGTTCGTTGAGCGGGTATTCGTACGTGATCACGTCCGCGCCCGGGAGGCCAAAGCTGGGCGGATTCTGAGTGATTTGCGCGGCGATGACAAATTCAGCCTGCGGCGCGGGATAGGGAGAGGTAGCGCGCATGCAGTTCGCGCACCTGCTTGTGCAGTGCGTCAATGGCGCCGGAATTGTCGATGACGTCATCCGCGGCAGCGAGCCTGTCTTCCCTCCGGATCTGGGCGCCGATGATGCGCTGGACCTCATCCTCGCTCAGACCGCTGCGCCGGCGCACCCGGTCGGCCTGGACGCTCTCGGGACAGTCCACCACCAGCACGCGCGTCACGCGCTGGCGGTAACCCGGTGACTCGATCAGCAGCGGCACAACGTGGACCACGTAGGGCCCGCTCGCCATGGCGATGGCGCGCTCGGATTCGGCACGAATCATCGGGTGCAGCAGCTCCTCCAGCTTCCTTTTCGCCGCGGGGTCGCGGAACACCAGGGCGCGCATCTTGGTGCGGTCCAACGCGCCAGCCGGATCGACGAAATCGGCGCCGAACAGCTGCCGCAGCTGCGCAATCGCCGCGCCGCCAGGCTGTGTGAGCCGGTGCGAGATGGCATCGCTATCAACCACCGTGGCTCCGAGCCGGCCGAACTCCTCGGCCGCGGCGCTCTTGCCGCTGCCGATTCCGCCGGTGAGGCCGACGACCAGCCCCATCAACCGAGGATCGGCAGCCAGCGCCGGGCGATGGCTTCGCCCCAGAACAGAGCGGTTACCCCGGCGACGGCGAGGTAAGGCCCGAAGGGAATGGGCTTGTCGCGGCCATGGCGCGCAAACACGATCAGGCAGATGCCGACCACCGCCGCGACCACAGAAGACAACAGGATCACCATGGGCAGCTTCTGCCAGCCGAGCCAGGCGCCGATCGCGGCGAGGAGCTTGAAGTCGCCGTATCCCATGCCCTCTTTGCCGGTCGCCAGCTTGAAGCCCCAATACACCAGCCACAGCGCAAGGTAGCCCGCGACCGCGCCGATCAGCGCGGCGCGCAGCGGCACGAAGGTGCCGTCCAGGTTGACGAGCAGACCGGCCCACAACAGGAGCAGCGTGAGGTCGTCGGGCAGCAGCTGTGTGTCAAGGTCGATCACCGTCAGCGCCAACAGCGACCAGCCGAATCCCATGGCACCCAGTGCGGCCAGCGATGGCCCGAATCGCCAGGCCGCGTAGGCGGCAATCAGCCCGGCGAGCAGCTCGACGATCGGATAGCGTGCCGGGATCCGCATGCCACAGGCCGAGCATTTGCCGCGCAGCACCAGCCAGCTCGCCAAGGGGATGTTCTCGAACGCCGAGATGCGGTGCCCGCAGCCGGGGCAGGCCGAACGCGGCACGAGCAGGTTGTAGCGCCCGCCCGCTGCCGGGGCCGCGGTTGCGCCTGCAAGCTCGGCGCACTGCTCGCGCCATTCGCGCTCCATCATCTTCGGCAGCCGATGGATGACGACGTTCAGGAAGGAGCCGATGCACAAGCCCAGCGCCAGCGCGACCCAGGGCAGCACGGCAGGCTGGGCCAGCCAGCCGTAGACCGACATCTAGACCGCTTGTCCCAGCTTGAAGATCGGCAGATACATGGCGATCACCATGCCGCCGATCAAGGTGCCTAGCACCACCATGATCATCGGTTCCATCAGGGATGAAAGGGCCTCGACCGCGTCATCCACCTCTGCTTCGTAGAAGTCGGCGACCTTGCCGAGCATCGAGTCCAGCGCGCCTGTTTCCTCGCCGATCGAGCACATCTGCAGCACCATGTTGGGGAACACCCCCGAATTCTGCATCGCCAAGGTGAGCGAGGTGCCGGTGGAGACCTCTTTCTGGATCTGTTTGGTGGCCATCAAGTACACATAGTTGCCCGATGCGCCGCCCACGGAATCGAGCGCTTCCACCAGCGGCACGCCGGCGGCAAACATGGTGGCCATGGTGCGCGTCCAGCGCGCGATGGTCGACTTCAGCACCAGGTCGCCGAACACCGGCAGCTTCAGCATCAGCTTGTCCATGAAGATCTGCACCGGCAGGGAGCGTTTCCAGGCTTCGAGGAAGCCGATGACCGCACCGATGATCACCGGGAAGATGATGTACCAGTACTTGACGAACCAGTCTGAAACCGCCATCACGAACAACGTCGGCGCGGGCAGGTCGGCGCCAAAATTAGCGAACACTTCCTTGAACGCGGGGATGACGAAGATCATGATCACCGCGGTGATGATGAACGCCACCACGACGATGGCGATGGGGTAGAACAGCGCCGCCTTGATCTTCGATTTGATCGCGAGGATCTTTTCCTTGTAGCTCGCCAGGCGGTCGAGCAGCGTCTCCAGAATGCCGGCCTGCTCGCCGGCCGCCACCAGGTTGCAGAACAGTGCGTCGAAGTACAGCGGGTACTTGCGGAACGCCTGGGCCAGCGACGAGCCGGTCTCGATTTCGGTCTTGATCTCGAGCAGCAGCCGCGTGACCGCGGGATTCGACGCGCCCTTGCTGACGATGTCGAAACATTGCAGCAGCGGCACGCCGGCCTTCATCATCGTCGCCAACTGGCGCGTAAACAGCGCGATGTCCTTGTCCCTGACCTTGCCGCCGCTGCCGTACTTCTGCTTCTTGACCTTCTGGACGATGATTCCCTGACGGCGCAGTGTGGCGTTCACCGCGGCCTCGCTCACCGAGCGCAATTCGCCGCGGATCATCTTGCCGCCCTTGTCGCGACCCTCCCAGAGGAAGTTGAACTCCTTGGGACCAGCGGCTTTTGCCGCTGCTGCCGTTGCCATAGCGCCCTCTCCGGTTCGGTTCCCGTCGCAGCAGGACTGACCGGCGATGATGCCCTGAGCGGAGTTTTTTGTAAAGCCTCAGGTTTCCGGCCTAAGCTGCTGACGCGGCGTGGTTTTGAGCCCTCGGTTAGAGCCCTAAACCGCGGCCTCCGGACAGCCCCTTTTTAGGCAGCTTCCTGCGTTTTCCCCGCCGGCAGCGCAGGGCGGAAGATGCGCACCGTTTTCACCACGCGCCCCTGGGCATGCACGATCTCCATCGGGACGTCGCCGATCTTGATCGACACGTCGGCCTCCGGGATGTCGCGAAGTTCCTCGAGGATCAGGCCATTCAGCGTCTTCGGTCCCTCGGTCGGCAACTCCAGCCCCAGCGCCCGGTTGATTTCCCGCACCGGCGTCGCGCCATCGGCAGTCGCGCTGCCGTCCTCGCCCCAGGCGAGCGCCTGCATGGCCGAGGGCATGGAAGTCGTGAACTTGCCGATGATCTCCTCGATGATGTCCTCGAGCGTCACCAGGCCCATCAGCTCGCCGTACTCGTCCACGACCAGCGCGATGCGTTCGCGGTTTTCCTGGAAATACTGCATCTGGGCGAGCGCCGAAGTCGATGCCGGGACGTAGTACGGATCGTCGAGCACCTCGAGCAGCGCCGCCTGATCGAGCTGCCCCGCGTGCAGGGCGCTCAGGATCTTGCGCAGGTGCAGCACGCCGGCCAGGTCGCCCTCGTGGTCGCGATACACCGGCAGGCGCATGTGGTAGCTGGTGGCGAGCTGGCGCGACACCGCTTCCATCTCGTCCTCGAGGCACACCGACTCGATGCGCGCGCGCGGCACCATGATGTCCTGCACGGTGACGTTGCCCAGATCGAACAGGTTGAGCAGGATCGAAGTGTGCTTCTTCGGCATGAACGTGGACGACTCGAGCACCAGGATGCGGATCTCCTCCGGCGACAGCATGGGCGCTTCGGCCCCCGGATCGGGCGCCACGCGCAGCAGCCGCAGCAGGGGCCGCACAAATAGGTTGACGAACCATGCCGCCGGATCCAGCACGCTCAGCGATACCTTCACCGGCAAGGACAGCAGCAGCGCGGTCCGCTCGGGATGCGTGGCGCCGATCACCTTCGGCGTGATCTCCGAGAACACGATGATCAGGAACGAGATCACGACCGTGCCGAGCGCGTAGGCGATCTTGTCCTGACCGAGCAGGCGCACCGCGACCAGGCTGGCGAGCGTGCTGGCGGCAGCGATCACCAGGGTGTTGCCGATCAGAATGCCGCCGAGCAGCCGGTCGGTGCGTCCCAGCAGTTCGGTGACCCGCACGGCGCTGCGCAGCCCCTGGCTCACGAGAAATTTCAGGCGATAGCGGTTGACCGCCATCATCGCGGTCTCGGCAATCGAGAAGAACGCCGACAGGGCGAGCAGCACCGCCAGCGCGCCAAGTTCCCAAACGAAGGGAAAGGCTTCCATCAGGCGCGCCTGAGGAGCACTTCCAGCACGAACGCCGTGCCGATGTTCGCCAGCACCACCAGCGCGAATCCGGCGATGGTCCAGCGCAGCGCCGTGCGGCCGCGCCAACCGTAGAGCCAGCGCCCTGCCAGCAGCCAGCCGAAGGTGAGCCACGACAGCACCGCGAACACCGTCTCATGGTTGAAGCGCAGGAATTGCCCGAACATGCTGTCGGTCAGGATCATGCCGGTGGCGAGCGTGAGCGTGAGGAACAGGAACGCCACGCCGATGATCCTGAACAGCGACTGCTCGAGGGTCAGCAGCGGGGGCAGGTGGCCGACTGCGTCGGCGCTCTTGCGGTGCAGGCGGCGCTCGACCAGCGCCATCAGCGTCGCATGCAGCAGCGCGATGGTAAACAGGCTGTAGGCGAGCATCGCCAGCAAGAGGTGCATCTTGAATTCGGGCGACGAGGCATAAGCGCCGCTGGCACGGCCCGGAAACAGCAGCGGCAGCGGCGTGGCGAGCGCCGCCAGGCCGAGCGCGGGCGCCTGGATGCCGTCGAGGCTGAAGAACAGGCTTTCCAGCCAGTAGAACAGCACCGCGAGCCACAGCATCGTCGAGAGCGCGTGGGCAAAGCCGAAGCGCAGCTCGGGGGTCGCGAACAGGTCGGCGTACAGGAGGAAGCCGTGCAGCGTAAGCGGCGCGAGGATCGCGGCGCGCTCCCAGGGCCGCAGCCCGGCCGCAGCCGCGGGGTCCATCCGTCCCCGCCAGCGCGTACGCCAGAAGTGCCACGCCAGCCCGGCATAGCCGGCCGCGCAGAGCGCGTGAATTACAATGTCGGGCACATCTCCAGTTTATCACCCGTGCTCGACAACCTGACCACACGGCTTGGCAGGATCGTCAAGACGATCCGCGGCGAGGCGCGCCTCACCGAGAGCAACATCCAGGAGGCGCTGCGCGAAGTGCGCGTCGCGCTGCTCGAGGCGGATGTCGCCCTGCCGGTGGTGCGCGAGTTCATCGCCGCGGTCAAGGAGAAAGCGCTCGGCGCCGAGGTGGCGGGCAGCTTGACGCCCGGCCAGGCGCTGGTTGGCGTGGTGCATGCCGAGCTTACCCGGCTGATGGGCGAGGCGAATGTCGGGCTCGATCTTGCCGTGCAGCCGCCGGCGGTGATCCTGATGGCGGGCCTGCAGGGCTCGGGCAAGACCACCACCGCGGCGAAGCTCGCGCGCCTGCTGCAGGGACAGAAGAAGAAGGTGCTGCTGGCGTCCTGCGACGTCTACCGCCCCGCGGCCATCGAGCAACTGCAAACGGTGGCGGCGCAGGCCGGCGCGGATTTCTTCCCCTCCGCGGCGGGCGAGCGGCCGCTGGACATCGCGCGGCGCGCCCTCGAGCACGCGAAGACGCATTACTACGATGTGCTGATCGTGGACACTGCGGGGCGGCTCGCCATCGACGAACCGATGATGCAGGAAGTCGCCGCCCTGCACGCGGCGCTCGCCCCGGTGGAAACGCTGTTCGTGGTGGATGCGATGCAGGGCCAGGACGCCGTCAACGTGGCGCGCGCCTTCGGCGAGCGGCTGCCGCTCACCGGCGTGATCCTCACCAAGCTGGACGGGGACGCGCGCGGCGGCGCGGTGCTGTCGGTGCGCCAGGTGACGGGCAAACCGGTCAAGTTCGCCGGCGTGGGCGAGAAGCTCGATGCGCTGGAGCCTTTCCACCCGGAACGCATGGCCTCGCGCGTGCTCGGCATGGGCGACATCCTGTCGCTGGTCGAGGAGGCCCACAAGCAGGTGGACCTCGCGCAGGCGCAGCGCGTGGCGGAAAAGATCCGCAAGGGCAAGGGTTTCGATCTCGAGGACTTCAAGCAGCAGATCCAGCAGATGAACAAGATGGGCGGGCTGTCCTCGATGCTCGACAAGTTGCCGGCGCAGCTGACGGGCCAGCTGAATCCCGCTCAGCTGCAGGACGGCCGCCAGTTCCGGCGCATCGAAGGCATCATCAACGCGATGACGCCCGGCGAGCGCGCCGATCCCGACCTGATCAAGGCGTCGCGCAAGCGGCGCATCGCCGCGGGCGCCGGGGTGGCGGTGCAGGAGGTCAACCGCCTGCTCAACCAGTTCGAGCAGATACAGAAGATGATGAAGATGATGAAAGGCGGCAATCTGGCGCGCATGATGCGAGGCATGAAGGGCGTGTTGCCGGGCATGAAATGACGCGCGCCGTCGGCGGGCGGGCCGCGACCCTGGCAGGCGCATGCTTTCGATAGTCGTCAACTTTTTCAACAACCGCCGCGAAGCGGCCAATACGCTGCATTCGCTGACGAGCGGCTACCAGCGCGGCGTGGGCGACCTGGAGTACGAAGTCATCGCTTTGGACCACGGTTCGACCCTGCCGCTGACCGAGGCCGGCGTGCGCGCGCACGGCCCGCAGTTCCGTTACCGCTACGTTCGCACCGAGGCGGTATCTCCGGCGGCCGCGCTGAACGCGGCCTGCCGCGATGCCGCCGGCGACCGGCTGCTGATCATGATCGACGGCGCGCACATCCTGTCGCCGGGGGTGCTGCGCCTCGCGCACATCGCGTGGCGCACGTTTCTGGCGCCATTCATCGCGACGGTGCCGTTCCATCTGGGCCCCAAGCAGCAGTACGACTCGATGCTCGAAGGCTACAACCAGCAAGTCGAGGATCGCATGCTGGTCGATTGCCGCTGGCGCGAAGACGGCTACCGATTGTACTCGGTGACCCAGGCATTCTCGGATACCAGCCAAGGCTGGTTCGGCATCCTGTTCGAGAGCGGATGCTTCGGCATGCGCAAAGCCGATTTTCTCGCCATGGGCGGATTCGACGAGCGGTTCGCGGCGCCCGGCGGCGGGCTGGTGAATCTGGATCTGTTCCGGCGCGCACTGCTGAACACGGAACTGCAGTACGTCATGCTGCTCGGCGAGGGCAGCTTCCACCAGTTCCACGGCGGCGTGACCACCAACGTGCCGCGCGACCGACAGCCGCTGCAGTCGTACCACGAGGAGTACGCGCGAATCCGCGGCGAGCCGTACCGGCGCGTGCCGCGGCCGCCATTTTTTATCGGCGAGATGCCGCGCGAAATGCGCCACATCGCCAAGTATTCCGCGCTCACCGGTTTCGACCTGTGGGCGGGGGAGGCCGGGGCGCCGCCGGCCACTCCGGCGACTTGACGCACGCACGAAAAAAAGCCCGCCATGCGGCGGGCCCTTTCTTCGTGCTACTTCCGTTTCTTCGCGGCCTTACGTGCTGCCGGCCTGCGCTTCGCGCTAGATAGGGCCTTGCGGCCCGGTTTGGCGCTTAGGCGATCTTTTTTGCCTTGGCGAGGCCTTTCACGGTCTCGGTCGCGGCGGCGACGTTGGCTTCGGCGATTTCGGTCGCCTGCTTGGTCACCTTGGTGAAGTTGTCATAGGCCGAGTTGGCGGCGGCGAGCATCGACTTGATGCCGGCGACGGCGACGTCGGAACCGGCCGGCGCGTTCTTCACGGCCTTGTCCAGCAGCGCGGTGAAGTTCTCGTTCCAGTCGGCGACGCGCTTCTCGGCGGCCTTCGACAGTTCGGCGTTGGCTTCGGTCGCCACTTCATAGACGCTCTTCGAGTAGGCAATGGCCTTCTCGATCGCCGGGGTGGCGAAGGCGTTCTGCAGGCTGACGAACTCCTGCACGTCTTTCGCGCCAAACAGGGCGCGGGTGTTGCTGACACTGTCTTCGAACGCGGTTTTCACGACGTTGGCATTCAGCGTGGCGAGCTTCTCGATCGCTGCGAATTGCGTCGCGGCGAGAGAGAGCATCGCGTCCACGCTGGCCTTGCCGGCCGCTTGGATCTGCTCGGGGGTCACGTACATGGTCTGGCTCCTTGTCTAGGTAAACGAATTCGGTTTTGGTCCGTCGGGGCACTTTGGTGCACCGCAACAAATTCAAGTGTAGGCTTTTGGCGCTGAATGTCAAACATATTTTGCAATGCAGCATAACTGATTGATAGACTGCGGAATCCTGTAGGGCTCCTAGTGGCTTGGTGTTTCAAACACCGTTTCGAACCCTGTCGAAACACCAAGCCGGCTGGGAAGGGCGACGACGACAATGGGGCCCCATGAGCAACGCGCCCGCCGCCTCCGATCCAGTCAAGAGGGCGGCCTGGATATTCCCCGGATTGTTCGTGGTGCTCTGGAGTACTGGCTTCATCGGCGCGAAGTTAGGGCTCCCTTACGCGGAGCCGGCCACGTTCCTGGAAATCCGCTTTGTCGCGGTCCTGGCTGTGCTCCTGCCGCTGTGCTGGGTGATGCGAGCGCCGTGGGCGCAGACGCGGGCGGAGTTCTGGCACATGGCGTTCGCCGGGGCCCTGATCCAAGGGGGCTACCTCGGCGGTGTGTTCCTTTCTCTGTCCCACGGCATGCCGGCCGGCGTGTCCTCCCTGATCACGGCGCTGCAGCCGGTCCTGGCGGCGGTGCTGAGCGGCTGGCTCCTGGGCGAGCGCACCAACAAGCGCCAGTGGCTCGGCCTGGCGCTCGGCATCCTCGGGGTGGCGCTGGTGGTGCGGGAGAAATGGGTCCTGGAAGGCGTGGGCTTTGCCGCCACGGCGCTGTCCGTGCTGGCGCTGGTCAGCATCAGCCTGGGCGCCATCTGGCAGAAGCGCTACTGCGGGCGGGTCGACTTGCGCACCGGCGCGGCGATCCAGTTCGCCGCCGGTTTCCTGCTGCTGCTGCCCTATGCCTTGCTGGTCGAGACGCACCAGGTCACCTGGAGCCTCGAATTGCTCGCCGCTATTGCCTGGCTGGTATTCGCGCTGTCCCTTGGCGCCGTATTCCTGCTGTTCTGGCTGATCCGGCACGGCGCGGCCACCAAGGTGGCTAGCCTGATGTACCTGGTGCCGCCGTGCACGGCGTTGGTCGCCTGGCCGCTGTTCGGCGAGACCTATACTGCATTCTCCGCCGCCGGCATGGCGCTCGCCATGCTGGCCGTATGGCTGGTGAGCAAGGGATGAATCTCGATTACAAGCCGGACGACCCGGCGTACCTCGCCAATCCGTTCCCGTTGTTTCGACGGATGCAGGACGAGGACCCATGCCACTGGAGCCCGCGGCTGAAAGCGTGGGTGTTGACGCGATACGAGGACGTGCGCCGCGCCTGCCTGGACCGGGAGATGTCCTCGGACCGCCTGCGGCCGTTTTTTGCCGCACTGCCGCCCGCGGAGGCGCTGCGCATCGCCGAATTGATGCGCTATCTGACGCTGTGGATGGTGTTCCGTGACGCGCCCGAGCACACGCGCCTGCGCCGCCTCACCAGCAAGGTGTTTCACGTCAAGTCGATGTACGCGATGCGGCCACGCATCGAGGCGCTGATGCAATGGCTGTTCGAGAGCATCGGTGGCCGCGGGGAATTCGACTTCATCGGCGATTTTGCCGGGCCGTTGCCGGCGCTGGTGATCATGGACATGCTGGGCGTGCCGCGCGAGGAGCTGGCCAAAGTGAAGCGGTTGTCCGACGACATGGCGCTGTTCATCGGCAGCTCGCGCATGTCCCCGGGGAAATACGACATCGCCGAGGCCGCGACGCGCGAAATGGCGGAGTTCTTCCGTGGCATGATCGCCGCGCGCCGCGCCACGCCGGGGGTGGACCTGCTCTCGGAACTGGTGCACCTCGAGGACGCCGGCGACCGCCTGTCGGAGGACGAACTGGTGGCCACCTGCATCCTGCTGTTGTTCGCGGGGCACGAAACCACCACCAACCATATCGCCAACGGGCTGCTCGGGCTGCTGCGCTTTCCGTCGGAAATGGCGAAGCTGCGCGCCGATCCCGGGCTGGCCGCCGCCGCGGTCGAGGAACTGCTCCGCTACGATGGCCCGAATGGCGCGCAAGTGCGCATCGTGCAGCAGGCTCACGAGCTGCACGGCAAGCAGCTCAAGCCGGGCGAGCGCGTCTTCATCCTGCTGAACGCCGCCAACCGCGACCCGCGCGTTTACCACGATCCGGACCGGGTGGAACTCGCGCGCAACGGGCCGCCGCATCTCGCCTTCGGCTTCGGCTTGCATATTTGCCTGGGCTTCCCGCTCGCCCGCCTGGAGGGCCAGATCGCGCTGCCGGCGGTGCTGGCGCGCTGGCCCGGGATCGAGCTGGCAGGCGGGCGCCTGGAGTGGCTCAACTCGATGGTGTTCCGCGGCATGACGGCGATGCCGCTGCGCGTGCGGGCATGAGCGCGCGGCGGGGCGAGCATCTGCCGCGCAGCCTGTGGTGGGTGCTGATCGGCATCACCCTGGTCTGGGGGTTCAACTGGACGGCGATGAAGGTCGCGATCTCGGAAATCGCGCCGTTCACGTTCCGTACGTGCTGCCTGGCCGCCGGCTCGGGGGTGCTGTTCGCGGCGTTGCGCGCGAGCGGTCAGCCGCTCGCCATCCCGCGCGACCAGTGGAGGCGCCTCGTGCTGATCGCCTTCTTCAGCATTACCTGCTGGAACGTGCTGGTGGTGTTTGGCCTGCGGCTGATCCCCTCGGGGCGCGCGGCGATCCTCGCCTACACCATGCCGGCGCTGGCCATCCCGCTGTCGGTCTGGCTGCTCAGGGAGCCCATGAACGGCAGGAAACTACTGGGCCTCGCGCTCGGCTTGGGCGGCATGGCTCTGCTGCTGTTCGAGGAATTCGCCAAACTCGCCGGCGCGCCGCTGGGCGCCTTGCTGGTCCTGGGCGCGGCCTCCACCTGGGCACTCGGCACGGTATTGCAGAAGAAATTTCCGGTGCGGGCGCCAGTGGCTGCGCTGACGGCCTGGATGATGCTGCTGGGCGGCGTGCCGATCTATCTCGGTGCGCTGCTGTTCGAGGACTTCACTGCCCTGCGGCAGGTAAGCCTGTGGCCGGCGCTGGCGGTGCTGTACAACGTCCTGTTTTCGTTCGCGTGGGCGCATTGGGCCTGGATCAAGCTTGCCACCTCGGTGTCGGTGACCACCTTTTCGCTGGCCATGCTGATGACGCCGGTGGTCGGCGTGTTCTCCGGCATGCTGTTCCTGGGCGAGCGGCCGGGATGGCCCGAGTTCGGTGCGCTGGGGCTGGTCCTGGCGTCGCTTGCGACGGTGGTGATTCCGGTCAGGAAGTAGGGGCTGCCAGAGTGCGTGCGCGTGGTACCCGTTCAAGCTCCCAGCCGTCCTCGTCCTGCCCGAGGAAGCGCCGGGCGCGCGCCAGTTCGCGCTTCGGATCCGACAGGTCGAGCGCCCGTGCGCCGGTCTGCTTGGACAATTTCTCGCCTGCGTCGTTGACCGCGACCGGCAGGTGGGCGTAGCGCGGCGTGGGTGCACCGAGGATGCGCTGCAAGTGAATCTGGCGCGCGGTCGAATCGAGCAGGTCGGCGCCGCGCACCACGTCGGTCACGCCCTGGTCGAGATCGTCCAGCACGACGGCGAGCTGGTAGGCGAAGATGCCGTCGGCGCGCAGCAATACGAAGTCACCGACCTCCTTCTCGACGCGTTGCTCGATCCTTCCCTGGACGCGGTCGACGAAACCGATGGGTGTGGCATGCGTGCGCAGGCGCACCGCGCGCGCGCTCTTGCCCGCGGCGAGCCCGTGGCGGCAGGTGCCCGGATAGATGCGCGAGCCGTCGATGGCCAGCGCCGAGTCTTCCAGCTCCTTGCGGGTGCAGCCGCAGCCGTAGGCGAAGCCGCGGCTCGCGAGGTCCTCGATCGCTGCTGCGTAGCGCCCGACGCGGGCGCTTTGCCGCAGGACCGGCCCGTCCCATTCGAAGCCGAGCAGTTCCAATGCGCGCAGGATCTGGTCGGCGGCGCCCGGCTCCTCCCGCGGCGCGTCGAGGTCCTCGATGCGCAACAGCCACTTGCCTCCTGCGGCCTTGGCCTCCATATAGCTGGCAAGCGCCGCGACCAGCGAACCGAGGTGCAAAGGCCCTGTCGGCGATGGGGCGAAGCGGCCCGCGTAAGCGCTCATGCGGACTAGGTTACACTGCGCCGGAGATCGGAAATTGCAGAGGAAGGCGGTCCATGGCAACGGTCGAATTGACCAAGGAAAACTTCGAGAAGGTGGTCACCGAAAGCCCGATGGTGATCGTGGACTTCTGGGCGCCGTGGTGCGGACCCTGCCGCGGCTTCGCGCCGATCTACGACAAGGCGGCCGAAACGCACCAGGATGTGGTGTTCGGCAAAGTCAACACCGAAGTGGAGGAGGAGCTGGCGGGCGCCTTCGGCATTCGCTCAATCCCCACGTTGATGGTATTCCGCGAGAAGGTGGTGTTGTTCCAGGAGGCCGGCGCCCTGCCGGCCGCGGCGCTGGAGCAGGTGATCAGCCAGGCCAAATCGCTCGACATGGCCAAAGTGCACCAGGAAATCGCGGCACGCGCACAGCAGGAACAGCAGAAACAGGCTTGAGCCGGGTCGGCGCCCCGGGGGCGAGCCCGGGGAAACTTGTGCGCCGGATTCCGATCCAACGCACTGTGTCGAGGAAACCAAGATGACCGAACTGCGCCCCGCGGGCGAACGCGGCTATGCCGACCATGGCTGGCTCAAGTCCTACCACAGCTTCTCCTTCGCCGACTACCACGACCCGCGCCACATGGGCTTTGGGGCGCTGCGCGTGATCAACGAGGACCGCGTCGCGCCGGGCACCGGCTTCGGCACGCACGGGCACCGCGACATGGAGATCATCAGCTATGTCTTGGAGGGCTCGCTCGGCCACCAGGACTCCATGGGCAACGGCTCGACCATCGTACCGGGGGACGTGCAACGCATGAGCGCCGGCAACGGCGTGCGCCACAGCGAATTCAACCACGAGAAGGCCGGCAGCACGCATTTCCTGCAGATCTGGATCGAGCCCAGCGTGACCGGCATCGCGCCGTCCTACGAGCAGAAGCATTTCGACGCCGCCGCCAGGCGCGGACGCTTGCGCCTCATCGCCTCGCCCGACGGCGCCGAGGGCTCGGTCACCCTCCACCAGGATGCGCGCGTCTACGCCGCGCTGCTCGATGGCCCGGAGCGCGCGTTGCACCGGCTGCAGTCGGGGCGGCGCGCCTACCTGCACGTGGCGCGCGGCAGCCTCAAGGTGAACGGGCAGGTCCTGGGCGCGGGCGACGCGCTGAAGATCGGCGGGACCCCGGAAGTGGCGCTCGAGCAGGGCGCCAATGCGGAAGTGCTGCTGTTCGATCTTCCCTAGGAGCACGAGCGTGGCTGCCAACCTCGACAGGATCAGGAGCGACGCGGCGACGCGCGAGGTGACGCGCGTCATCGCCTCGCATTTCACCCCGGTCACGCCGACCCTGCTGGTGCGCCGTGCGCTGCCCGATGCGGGCCTGCGCAATGTCGGGCCGTGGATCTTCCTCGATCATTTCGGTCCCCTGCAGGTGGGCCAGGGCGATCGGGGCACGCCGCCGCACCCACACGCGGGCATCGAGACGGTGACTTACCTGCTGGAGGGTGGCATGCGTCACCGCGACTCGCTGGGCCACCAGGGCGCGGTCGGAGCGCACGGCGCGCAGTGGATGGCCGCCGGGCGCGGCATCGTGCACGCCGAGCGCCCCGCGGTCGGCGCACTGCACGGGCTGCAGTTGTGGGCCAAGCTGCCGCGCGCCATCCAGATGACCGACCCGACCTATCGCAACCTCGGTGCCGAGGAACTGCCGGTGTTCCGCGCCGGCGATGCGCAGGCACGCGTCGTGGGCGGCGAATTGATGGGCCACATCAGCCCCGCGCCGACGCGCTGGCCCCTGTTGCTGGCGCACGTGTCGTTCACGGCGCGCGGGCGCGCGCGCCTGGAGGTGCCCGGCGGATTCGACCTCGCGGCCTACGTCGCGCTCGGCCAGGCGCGTTTCGGCGAGGTCGAGGCTGATGCCGGCAAGCTGGTGAAATTTTCCCGCGAGGGCACGCAGTGCGAAGTGGCCAACGACTTCGAGGAGCGCGCCGACGTGATCCTGCTCGGGGGCGCGCCGCTGGACGAGCCGATGGTGTTCCGCGGTCCGTTCGTCATGGACGGCGCAGCCGCGCTGCGTACCGTCGAGCAGGCTTACCAGGCGGGACGAATGGGCGGACTCGCGGAGTAGACTAGCGTCTTTGGCAGGTACGGAGGCGCAGATGGCAGTGGCAATGGATACCGGCATTTCGGCGAAGGACCGCGCATCGATTGCGGGCGGCCTGTCGCGCCTGCTGGCCGACACTTACATCCTGTACCTGAAGACGCACAACTTCCACTGGAATGTCGAAGGGCCGATGTTCCAGACGCTGCACCAGATGTTCATGACCCAGTACACCGAGGCCTGGAACGCGGTCGACCCGATCGCCGAGCGCATCCGTGCGCTGGGCCACTATGCCCCGGGCAGCTACCGGCAGTACATCAAGCTCGCGACGGTCAAGGAGAGCGACGGCGTGCCGAAGGCCGAGAAGATGGTGCGCGAGCTGATCGAGGGTCAGGAGGCGGTCGCGCGCACCGCGCGCTCGGTGCTGCCGCTGGCCGAGCGCGCGAACGACCAGCCGACGCTCGACCTGCTGACGCAGCGCCTCGACATCCACGAGAAGAACGCCTGGATGCTGAGGAGCCTGCTGAAGAAATAGCCTTGGCGGGTACGCGCCTCGAAAATGATTCTTTCGGGCCGATCGAGGTGCCGGCCGATCGGCTGTGGGGCGCGCAAACCGAGCGGAGTCGCCGCTACTTCCGCATTTCCGGCGAGCGCATGCCGCTCGCTGTGATCCACGCGCTGGCCCTCGCCAAGCGCTCCGCGGCGCGCGTCAACAGGGCGCTCGGCCTGCTCGAGGCACGCAAGGCGGAGGCCATCGAGCGCGCCGCCGACGAGGTGCTCGCCGGGCGCCACGACGACGAGTTCCCGCTGGTGGTATGGCAGACCGGGTCGGGCACGCAGTCCAACATGAACGTCAACGAGGTGCTGGCCAATCGCGCCTCCGAGCTGCTGGGCGGCGAGCGCGGGCAAAAGCGCCTGGTGCACCCCAACGACGAGGTCAACCTCGGCCAGTCCTCGAACGACGTGTTCCCGACGGCGATGCACGTGGCCGCGGCGCGCGCCATCGAGCACGATTTGCTGCCGAGGCTCGAACGGCTGGAGGCGACGCTGGCGGCCAAAGCCGAGGAATTCGCGGCCATCGTCAAGATCGGCCGTACGCACCTGCAGGACGCGACGCCGCTCACGCTGGGCCAGGAGTTCTCCGGCTATGTCGAGCAGCTGGCACAGTCCGAGGCGGCGATCGAACTGGCGTTGCCCGGGCTTTGCGAGCTGGCCATCGGCGGCACTGCGGTCGGCACCGGACTCAACACGCACCCCGAATTCGGCGAGCGCGTGGCGCAGGACCTGTCGCAGGCCACCGGCATGTCTTTCGAGTCGGCGCCGAACAAATTCGCCGCGTTGGCCGGACACGAGCCCCTGGTGTTCGCGCATGGCGCCCTGAAGACGCTGGCGGTGGCGCTGACCAAGGTCGCCAACGACATCCGCTGGCTCGCCTCGGGGCCGCGCTCGGGACTGGGCGAACTGCGCATCCCGGAGAACGAGCCGGGCAGCTCGATCATGCCGGGCAAGGTCAATCCGACGCAGGCCGAGGCGCTGACCATGCTGTGTGCGCAGGTGTTCGGCAACGACGCGGCGATCACCTTTGGCGCGGCCTCCGGCAACTTCGAGCTCAACGTCTATAAGCCGCTGCTGATCCACAATTTCCTGCAAAGCGTGCGCCTGCTCGCGGACGGCTGCGCCTCGTTCGAGGAGCACTGCGCGCGCGGCATCCAGGCGGAGGAGGCGCGGATTCGCGAGCTGCTGGACCGCTCGCTGATGCTGGTGACTGCGCTGGCGCCGCATCTGGGCTACGACCGCGCGGCCGAGATTGCCAAGAAGGCGCACCGCGAAGGCTGCACCCTGAAGGAGGCGGCATTGGCGCTCGGCTACCTGAGCGCCGCCGACTATGACCGTTGGGTGCGGCCTGACGCGATGACCAAACCCGCTGCGTGAGGCGGCGCCGATTCCTGCTGGCTGCGGCAGCCCTCGCGGCCCTGCCGGCCAAGGCCGAAGCGCGCTTTGCCCGGGGCCTGCTGTGGCGAGTGAGCGCACCTGGCGCGCCCCCCAGCCACGTGTTCGGCACTCTGCACGCCGCCGACGCCCGCCTCGCCCTGCTGCCCGCTGCGGCGCGCAAGGCGTTCGATGGCTCGCGCTCGCTGATGCTCGAGTTCGTGGCCGATCCCTACGCCAAGGAGCGCTTTCTCGAGGCGGCCATGTTCCTCGACCGGCGCACGCTGCAGGAGACCATCGGCGAGGAGGATTTCGAGCGCGCCTGCGAAGCGCTCGAGCCGGCCGGCCTGTCGCGCGAATTCGTCAACAAGATGAAGCCCTGGGGCGTGCTGCTGAACCTGCGCAGCTCCTGGCAACCGTCCGCGGTGCCGACACCGGACGCGCAATTGCATGCGCTGGCGCTCGAGCGGCGCATGCCGGTGGTGCAGGTGGAGGAAGTGGAAGAGCAGGTCTTCACCTTCGATGAATTGCCGATGGCGTCCCAGGTGGCGTTGCTCAAGGACGGCCTGGCCCACCGAGAGGAGCTGGCGGCGCTCGCGGAACGCACGCTGTTGGCCTACCTGGCGCGCGACCTGGACGCCATCTGGCGTGCCCAGGAGGCCTACGCGCAGCGCCACCCCGCCGTCGCCGCGCACCACGCCGCGCTGGTGAAACGGGTGGTGCTCGACCGCAGCGTCGTGATGGCGTTCCGCATGCAGCGCGAATTGCGCCGCGGGCGCGCCTTCGTGGCGCTCGGCGCCCTGCACCTGTACGGCGAGCAGGGCGTGCTCGCGTTGCTCGAGCAGGACGGCTATCGGACGCGGCGCCTGTATTAGACTGCGCGCCTCATGTCGGTCGTCGTCCTCATCTCCGGTCGCGGCAGCAACCTGCAGGCGATCCTCGAGGCCGGGATACCGGTCACGATAGTCATCAGCAACAAGGCGGACGCCGCCGGGCTCGCGATCGCGGCGCGCCGGGGCGTGGCCACCGGGGTCGTCGAGCACCGGCACTACGCCACGCGCGAAGCCTTCGATGCTGCCCTCGCTGCGCAAATCGACCGGCACCAGCCCCGCCTGGTGGCGCTGGCGGGTTTCATGCGAGTGCTCACGCCTGCGTTCGTGGCGCGCTACGCCGGCCGGCTGGTCAACATCCATCCGTCCCTGCTTCCCGAATTCCCCGGACTGGACACCCATGCGCGTGCGCTGGCGGCCGGCGTCAAGCGCCACGGCTGCACGGTGCATTTCGTTACCGCGGAACTGGACCATGGACCGATCATCGCCCAGGCATCGGTGCCGGTCCTGCCGGGCGACACCCCGGATACACTGGCGGAGCGTGTGCTGCGCCAGGAGCATCGGCTATACCCGCGCGCCATCCGCTGGTTCCTCGACGGCGACCTGGTGATCGAAGGGGACAAAGTCCACGTCAAGGGAGACCATGCGCAAATGGTGGTCAGCGATCGGGCTTAGCCTGTGCGCGGCGGCGCAAGCTGCGCCGCCCGCGCGCGTGGAGATTGCCTATGAAGTGCTGTACAACGACGGCGTGATCGCCGACGTGACCCATGTTCTCGAGCACGACGCCGTCAGCTACCGGCTGACCGAGCGCTGGAAGGGCAGGGGCATCTTCGCGCTGGCAGGCGAGGCGCAACGCACGAGCCGCGGCACGATCGCCGCCGACGGGCTGCGCCCGCTCGAGTACGAGGACGTGCGCAGCCGGCGCGAGCCGGCGCGAGCGCGGTTCGAATGGGGGACGGGAATGCTGACGCTCCAGTTCCGCGACGGTCCGCAAACCCGGCCGATGCCGGCGCACGCCCAGGATCGGCTCAGCTTCCTGTATGCCTTCGCCTTCCGTGCGCCGGACGGCCAGCCGACCGAGTTCAATGTCGTCGACGGCAAGGGCGTGGCCAACTACGTTTTCGACAGCGCGGGCCGCGAGCGCATCGCCGTTCCCGCGGGCGAGTTCGACGCGCTGCGCCTGGTACAGCGCAAGGACAATCCGGGGGACCGCAGCAGCGAAATCTGGCTCGACCCCTCACGTTCCTTTCTGCCGCTGCGCGTCCTGGTGGTGCAGAAGGACGGCACGCGCATCGACCAGGTCGCCGCGCACGTCAGCGTGCCATGATCGTCTTCCGCGCCCAGCTGGCGCGCGCGGAGGCGCTGCTCGGCGAGCTGCTGTCGACCTCGGGACCGGCGGACGCCGCGGTGTCGCGCTATTTCCGGGCCCACCGCAACCTCGGCCAGCAGGACCGGGCCTTCGTCGCGGAAACGGTCTACGCAGTGCTGCGCCGCCGACGCTCGCTCGAGGCCGCCGCACAATCCGCGTCTCCGCGTGACCTCGCCATTGCGGCGCTGGTGCGGGTGCGCGGGCTGTCCGGGCGCGCGCTGGAGGGCGCGCTGCGCGAGGGCGAGCAGGCCCTGGTGTCACGCGTGAAGGCCGCCAAGGCGGAGGGATTCCCACCGGCCGTGCGCGCGGACCTGCCCGATTGGCTCTGGCAGCGGCTCGAGTCGCTGTACGGTCAGGACGAGGCGATGCGCATGGCGCAGGGCCTGCTCAATCCCGCGCCGCTCGACTTGCGCGTCAATCTGGCCAAGCTGGGCCGCGACGAAGCGCTCGATCGCTTGCGGGCCAGCGGCTTCGAAGGGGCGGCGACGCCTTATTCGCCCGCTGGCATCCGTCTGGCCGGCAAGCCGGCCATCAACAAGCACGCGTTGTTCACCAGCGGCGCGGTCGAAGTGCAGGACGAAGGTAGCCAACTGCTCGCCTACCTGCTGGCGCCGCGGCGCGGCGAGATGGTCGCCGACTACTGCGCCGGCGCAGGCGGCAAGACGCTGGCACTAGCCATGCTGATGCGCGGCACAGGGCGGATCTACGCCATGGACGTTTCAGCCAAGCGCCTGGCGGAGCTTGCGCCGCGCGCCGCGCGCGCCGGCGTGACCAGCGTGCACCCGCTCGTGCTCTCGGGAGAAGGGGATACCCGTGCCAAGCGCCTGAGCGGCAAGATCGATCGTGTGCTGGTGGACGCCCCCTGCAGCGGTTTCGGCACCCTGCGGCGCAATCCGGACCTCAAGTGGCGCCATGGGCCGCAAGCCATCGCGGAGCTGGCGGCAAAGCAGGCAGGCATCCTGCAGGCGGCTGCGCGGCTATTAAAGCCTGGAGGGCGCCTGGTGTACGCAACCTGCAGCATCCTTCCCGAGGAAAACGAAAACATCGCCGACGCGTTCGGCGCGGCGCACGCGCAATTCGCGCCGCTTTCCTGCCGCGAACTCCTGGTCGCGCAGCGCATCGATGTGGATTGCGGCGAGCGGCTGAGGCTCTGGCCGCACCGCCACGGCTGCGACGGCTTTTTCGCTGCGGCCTTCGAGCGCCGATAGAAATTCCCTTTCCGCAACGGGGGGTTAGGCTGCCGTAGGGAAATGCCTGACGCCATAGGGGATTTTCTGGTTGCGCGGGGGGTCCAATGGCGTACAATTCTAGGCACTGTTTGCACATAACTATCAGAAAGGACTAATGATTTTCTCCGGATACCTCGATTTGCCCTGGTGGGGCCTGATCCTCGTGGCGCTGGGTTTGACGCACGTCACGATCGCGTCGGTGACCATCTTCCTGCACCGGCACCAGGCGCACCGCGCCCTGGACCTGCACCCCATCGCGTCGCATTTCTTCCGTTTCTGGCTCTGGCTGACCACCGGCATGGTCACCAAGGAATGGGCGGCGATCCACCGCAAACATCACGCCAAGTGCGAAACGGCGGAGGATCCGCACAGCCCGCAAATCCTGGGCATCAACCGGGTCCTGTGGGGCGGCGTGTTCCTGTACGTGAAGGAGTCGCACAAGGCCGAGACGATGGAGCGCTACGGCCACGGCACGCCAGACGACTGGATCGAGCGCAAGCTGTATTCGCGCTACGCCATCCTCGGCCTGACGGTTGCGGGCTTGGTCAACGTGGTCCTGTTCGGCCTGGTGCCCGGGGTCCTGATCCTGCTGACGCAGATCGTCTGGATCCCGTTCTGGGCAGCCGGCGTGATCAACGGCATCGGACACTATTGGGGCTACCGCAGCTTCGACATCGATGACGCCAGCAAGAACATCGTGCCCTGGGGCATCCTGATCGGGGGCGAAGAGCTGCACAACAACCACCATGCCTATGCCACGTCGGCCAAGTTGTCGGCCAAATGGTACGAGTTCGACATCGGCTGGCTGTACATCCGGATTCTAGAAGCGCTGGGATTGGCGACGGTGAAGAAAGTGGCGCCGACGCCGCGTTTCGAACCCGCGAAGACCATGTGCGACTACGACACGCTGCACGCCGTCATCGCCAATCGCTACGACGTGCTGGCGCGCTATGCCAAGGCGGTCCGGCGCACCTGGAGCGACGAGGTGGAGCGGCTGCAGCGCTGGTCGCCGCGCGATGCCGAACTGCTCAAGTCGCTCAAGCGGGCGCTGGTGCGCATCGGCTACGGTTCCGAGGCCGACCGCGCGCGCGTCGCCGAGGCGCTGAAACCCTCGAAGCCGCTGCAGGTGGCGGTGAGCATGCGCGAAGAACTGATCGCCCTTTGGGGGCGCTCCAGCGCCACCAAGGAGCAGCTGCTGCGCCAATTGCAGGATTGGTGCCATCGGGCCGAGGCAAGCGGCATCGTGCCGCTGGTGGATTTTTCCCGCCGCCTGCGCAGCTATGCCTGAGCGGATCCAGGAAAGAAAAAGGCCCGCCTAGGCGGGCCTTTTCATTGGCGACGGCGCGGCGCGCTACTTGAGCTTGGTTTCCTTGTAGAGCACGTGCTTGCGCGCCTTCGGATCGTACTTCTTGATTTCGAGCTTGTCCGGCGTGGTGCGCTTGTTCTTGGTGGTGGTGTAGAAGTGGCCGGTGCCGGCGCTGGATTCGAGTTTGATCTTTTCGCGCATGTTCAGCCCTGCTTCGCGTCAGCTTTGGCCTTGGCGCGGATTTCCGCCAGCACGGCCTCGACGCCCAGCTTGTCGATCTTGCGCAGGCCGGCAGTGGACACGCGCAGCCGGACGAAGCGGCTCTGGCTCTCGAGCCAAAAGCGGCGGTAGTGCAGGTTCGGCTGGAACAGGCGCTTGGTCTTGTTGTTGGCGTGGGAAACGAGGTTTCCCTTCATCGGTTTCTTGCCGGTGACCTGGCAGACGCGGGACATGGTGCGCTCCGGGAATCGCGAAAGGCGCGGATTATAACGAAAAATCGGCCCTGACCCCGATTTTTCGTCAGAGTAGGCCCCGCTCGGCGAAGGACAGGGTCTGGTTGCCGGCGACGATGAAGTGGTCGAGGACTTTCACGTCCACCAGGGCCAGAGCCTCCTTCAGCTGCCGCGTCAGCATCTCGTCCGCCTGGCTCGGTTGGGCCACCCCCGACGGATGGTTGTGCGCGAAGATCACCGCGGCGGCGTTGGCGGCGAGCGCCGACTTCACCACCTCGCGCGGGTAGACGCTGGTCTGCGTGAGCGTGCCGCGGAACAGCTCCACGCTGCTCAGCACCCGGTGCTGGGCGTCCAGGAACAGCACCACGAACACTTCGTGGTGGCGAGCGCCGAGGGCGAGGCGCAGGTAGTCGCGCACCGCACCGGGGGACGCGAGCACGCCGCCCGCTCTCAGTTCTTCGTGCAGCGACCGGCGCGCGAGCTCGAGGATCGCCGTGAACTGCGCGGCCTTCGCGGGTCCCAGCCCGCTCACCTGCAACAGGTCCGTCAGTTGGGCGGCTAGCAGGCCGGTGAGACCGCCAAAGCGCGCGATCAGCTCGCGCGCCAGATCCACCGCAGTCTTGCCACGGACCCCTGAGCGCAGGCACAGCGCCACCAGTTCGGCATCCGACAGCCCCGCGGCACCCCTGGCCAGCAGCCTCTCACGCGGTCTTTCCTGCTCCGGCCAATCGGCGATCCCCAAAGCGCCCCCCCTCGAATTCCCCTAGAATCCTGCTTCCCTTAACGCGCCAGCCCTAGGCACGATGACCCTGCAGGGCAAGAAGCTTTTGCTCGGGATTACCGGCGGAGTGGCCGCTTACAAGGCGGCCGCGCTCGCTCGCCTCCTGGCCCGGGCTGGCGCCGACGTGCGCGTGGCAATGACCGAGGCGGCCACCCGCTTTGTCACGCCGGTCACCCTGCAGGCGCTGACAGGCCAGACCGTGTGGACCGACCTGTGGGACCCGCGTGTGCCGGACAACATGGGGCACATCGAGCTGTCGCGCGACAGGGAATTGATCATGGTAGCGCCGGCGAGCGGGGACTTCCTCGGCAAGCTGGCCGGCGGATTGGCGGACGACCTGTTGTCCACGCTGTGCCTGGCGCGTCGTTGCCCGCTCATGGTGGCGCCGGCGATGAACGTCGAGATGTGGGAAAACCCCGCCATGCAACGCAACCTGCATACGCTGCGCGGCGACGGCATTTTCCTCGCCGGACCGGCGGCGGGCGACCAGGCCTGCGGCGAGGTCGGCATGGGTCGCATGCTGGAACCCGAGGAGATCGTCGAGGAGATCGAGGCGTTCTTCCAGCCCAAGCTGCTCGCCGGCAAGCGCGTGCTGGTGACCGCGGGGCCCACGGAAGAGCCGATCGACCCGGTACGCTCCATCACCAACGCCAGCTCCGGCAAGATGGGCTACGCGGTGGCGCGCGCCGCGCGCGAGGCGGGGGCCAGGGTGACGCTGGTCAGCGGTCCGGTGGCGCTGGCGGCGCCGGCAGGGGTCGAGCGCATCGGCGTGCGCACCGCGGAGCAGATGTTCGACGCAGTGAAGAAGGCAGCGGCGGCGAGCGATGTATTCATTGCGGTGGCAGCGGTCGCCGACTACAAAGTCAGGAACCGTGCCGCCCAGAAGATCAAGAAGGGCGGCGCCGGCATGACGTTGGACCTCGCCGAGAATCCCGATATCCTCGCCTACGTGGCAGCGATGAAGAATCCGCCATTCTGCGTCGGCTTTGCCGCCGAGAGCGAGAAGCTGGCGGAAAACGCGCGCGCCAAGCGGGCGAAGAAGAAGGTCCCGCTGCTGGCGGCGAACCTCGCGCAGAAGGCGCTTGGCGCCGAAGACAACGAGATCACGCTGTTTGACGACCGCGGCGAGCATCCCCTGGGACGCGGGCCCAAGCTGGAGCTTGCGCGCAAGCTGATTGCGCACATTGCCGGCATGCTGGCGGGAGAGAAGCGGGCGCGTGCGAAGGCTTGAAGTCCGGGTCCTCGACCCCCGGATTCGCGAAAATCTTCCCCAATACGCCACGCCGGGCGCCGCCGGGCTCGACCTGCGCGCCTGCCTGGATGCGCCGCTGGTGCTGCAGCCGGGCGACAGCCAGCTGGTGCCATCGGGCATCGCCATCCATCTGGGCGATGCGGGCCTCGCCGCCATCGTGCTGCCGCGCTCGGGACTGGGCGCCAAGCACGGCATCGTCCTCGGCAACCTGGTCGGCTTGATCGACTCCGATTACCAGGGGCAGATCTTCGTTTCCGTCTGGAACCGGGGCAAGGCGGCGTTCACCATCCAGCCGCTGGAGCGCATCGCGCAGCTGGTGGTGGTGCCGGTGGTGCAGGTCGAGTTCCAGGTAGTGGAGCAGTTCGCCGCCAGCGCGCGCGGCGCGGGGGGCTTCGGTTCCACCGGGCAATCGTAGGGCGGGCCCTGGCCCACCCAATCCAAGCTAGCCGAGCATGTCGGACCAGATGTTCTGCGCCCACGCCCAGGCATACTTGCCTTCGAGCGTGTTGCGCGCCGCCGACACGCCGGAGGCACCCTTCACCACCTCGAAAGTCTTCTTGCTGGCATCCAGCTGGTGAACCGAGGCGACGTGCACCGCCTCGTCGTCGGACACGAAGCTGTAGCAGGTATTCACGAGCCTGGGATCCGCGTCGGACTCCTGGCCGTTGATCATCGCCACCACCGCCGCCGCGCAGACTTTCGCCTGCTGGTTCGCCATACTGCCGGACTTGGGCATCAGCGCCGCCGACAGTGTTGCGTCTCCCAGCACATGCACGCCCTTGGCCGCGGTCGACTCCGTGGTGCGCCAATCCACGCCGCACCAGCGGTTGTTGGCAGTAACCAGTCCCGCGCTGACGGCGATGTCTCCGGCACGCTGCGGCGGCACCACGTTCAGCACGTCGCCCCGCACGTCCTCGACCTCGAGCTTGACCGTGCCGGAGCGCGCGTCGATGCCGACGGCCTTCGCGTTGCCGCGGTACTCGATGATCCCCGGGTAGAGTTCGGTCCAGGCCTTCTTGAACAGCGGTCCCTTGGAGGTGACGTCCGGGTTGGCGTCGAGGATCAGCACTTTGGAGCGCCGCTGATGCTTCTTGAAGTAGTTGGCGACCTGGCTCGCGCGCTCGTAGGGCCCCGGCGGACAGCGATAGGGGGCGAGCGGCACTGACAGCACATAGACGCCGCCGTCGCGCATCTCCGCCAACTGCCGCTGCAAGGCGACCGTCTGGGCGCCCGCCTTCCAGGCGTGCAGCACGCGATTCGCGTTCATCGCGGCCTCGTAGCCGGCGATCTCGCCGTACAGGAAATCGATGCCGGGCGATACGACCAGGCGGTCGTATTTCAACTCACCGCCTCGTGCCAGCCGGACGGTCTTTGCGGACGTATCCACCGCCGTGGCCTCGTCGCGCACCACCTGCACGCCGTAGCGCGCGAGCCCGCTGTAGCCGTGGGTGATGTCCGCCATGGTCTTCGATCCGCCGTACACCAGATTGGAGATCGGGCAGGAAACGAAATCGCTGTTGCGCTCCACCATCACCACCTCGATGGCGGGTCCCCACAGGCGGATGTACTTGGCGGCCGTGGCGCCGCCGAAACCGCCGCCAATCACCACCACGCGCGCCTTGGCGCCGCCGGTCGTGGCGCAGCCCGTCGCGGCGAGCGCGGCGGCGGCGGCGCCCAGCTTGAGGAAGTCGCGTCGATCGAAAGTCCTGTGCATGGCGTCCCCCTATCGCTTCTGCGCCGCGAAGAAGGCGGCAATCAGTTCGAGCTGCTGGTCGGAGTAGCCCTTGGAAATCTGGTGCATGACGGTTGCCGGCTTGGCGCCGGAGCGGAACTCCTTGAACTTGCGCTCCAGCTCGTCTTTGGCCATGCCCGCGAGTGGCTCGTTGCCGCCGACACTGTGGCCGGTGGTGCCATGACACATCGCGCAACCCGCGGCCAGGTTGCGGCCGGCTTCCTGCGCGCCGACGGCGACGGGGGCAGCCGCGATGACGGCCGCGCAAACGATAGCGATTCGCATGTGGCGCCTCCTCCCGAGGTTCGATGGTCGCGCGCCAAAGTCTCCGCTTCGCGGGAGAACGCTGTCAAGCCGCGCCGCGCTTATTTGTTCATAACGGAAGGCAGGAGCGCGCCCGCGGCGCGCCGGTTCAGGCGACCGGTTCCTTGGCGGCCGGCGTGGCCGCCGGCGCCTGTTCCTCGAACTGCAGCACGATCTTGTCGGCGTCGTCGATGTCGACCGTGACCTTGCCGCCGTGCGCCAGCTTGCCGAACAGCAACTCGTCGGCCAGCGCGCGCCGGATCGTGTCCTGGATCAGGCGCGCCATCGGCCGCGCGCCCATCAGGGGGTCGAAGCCCTTCTTCGCCAGGTGCGCCTTGAGCTTCTGCGTGAATACCGGCTCGACCTTCTTCTCCTGCAGCTGCTCTTCCAGCTGCATCAGGAACTTGTCGACCACGCGCAGGATGATGTCGTGGTCCAGCGCACGGAACGAGATCACCGCGTCCAGCCGGTTGCGGAACTCCGGGGTGAACATGCGCTTGATGGATTCCATCTCGTCGCCGGCCTGCTTGGTCTGCGTGAAGCCCATCGAGGCGCGCGCCAGCGATTCAGCGCCGGCGTTAGTGGTCATCACGATGCAGACGTTGCGGAAATCAGCCTTCCTGCCGTTGTTGTCGGTCAGCGTGCCGTGGTCCATGACCTGCAACAGGATGTTGAAGATGTCCGGGTGCGCCTTTTCGATCTCGTCGAGCAGCAGCACCGAGTAGGGCTTCTTGGTGATGGCCTCGGTCAGCAGCCCGCCCTGGTCGAAGCCGACGTACCCCGGCGGCGCGCCGATCAGCCGGCTCACCGCGTGGCGCTCCATGTACTCCGACATGTCGAAGCGGATCAGCTCGATGCCCATGCAGTAGGCGAGCTGGCGCGCGACCTCGGTCTTGCCGACGCCGGTGGGGCCGCTGAACAGGAAGTTGCCGATCGGCTTCTGCGGGTTGCCCAGGCCGGAGCGCGCCATCTTGATCGCCGCGGCGAGCGCGTCGATGGCCTGGTCCTGGCCGAACACCACGGCCTTCAGGTCGCGGCCCAGGTTGGCGAGCGCGCTGCGGTCGTCGTTGGACACGCTGCGCGGCGGGATGCGCGCGATCTTGGCGACGATCTCCTCGATCTCGGTCTTGCCGATGATCTTCTTCTGCTTGCTCTTGGGCGCAATGCGCTGGGCAGCGCCGGCCTCGTCGATCACGTCGATGGCCTTGTCCGGCAGGTGGCGGTCGTTGATGTAGCGCGCCGAGAGTTCCGCCGCCGAGCTCAGAGCATTGGCGGTGTACTTGACGCTGTGGTGCGCCTCGAAGCGCGTCTTCAGGCCCTTCAGGATCTCGACGGTCTCGTCCACCGAGGGCTCCACCACGTCGATCTTCTGGAAGCGCCGCGACAGCGCGTGGTCCTTCTCGAACACGCCGCGGTACTCGTTGTAGGTGGTGGCGCCGATGCACTTCAACTGCCCGTTGGAGAGCACGGGCTTGAGCAGGTTGGAGGCGTCCAGCGTGCCGCCGGAGGCGGCGCCCGCCCCGATCACGGTATGGATCTCGTCGATGAACAGGATCGCGTTCGGATTGTCGATCAGCTGCTTGAGCACCGCCTTCAGGCGCTGCTCGAAGTCGCCGCGATACTTGGTGCCGGCGAGCAGGGCGCCCATGTCGAGCGCGTACACCGTGCACTTGGAGAGCAGTTCGGGCACGTTCGATTCGACGATGCGCCGCGCCAGGCCCTCGGCGATGGCGGTCTTGCCCACGCCGGCCTCGCCCACCAGCAGGGGGTTGTTCTTGCGCCGGCGGCACAGCGTCTGGATGACGCGTTCGAGCTCGCGCTCGCGGCCGATCAGCGGGTCGATCTTGCCCGCCAGCGCCAGCGAGTTCAGGTTCTGCGTGTAGTTGTCCAGCGGGCTGTTGGAGGGCTCGGTCTGCGCCTCCTCGCCGGCCTCCTGCTCGCCCTTGCCCTGGTGCGGCTGCGGGGTCTTGGTGATGCCGTGCGAGATGTAATTCACGACGTCCAGCCGCGTCACTCCTTGCTGCTGCAGGAAGTACACGGCGTGCGAGTCCTTCTCGCCGAAAATCGCCACCAGCACATTGGCGCCGGTGACCTCCTTCTTGCCCGAGGACTGCACGTGCAGGATCGCGCGCTGGATCACGCGCTGGAAGCCGAGCGTCGGCTGCGTGTCGACTTCACGCTCGGCGGCGATGCGCGGCGTCTGCTCGGCGACGTGCTGGGTGAGGTTCTTGCGCAGCTCGTCGAGGTTGGCGCCGCAGGCGCGCAGCACCTCCGCCGCGGTCGGGTTGTCGAGCAGCGCGAGCAGCAGGTGCTCGACGGTAATGAACTCGTGCCGCTTCTGGCGCGCTTCGACGAACGCCATGTGCAGGCTGACTTCGAGTTCCTGAGCGATCATGCTACGTTTCCTCCATCACGCACTGCAACGGGTGCTGGTGCCGCCGAGCGTACGCGGCGACCTGCTGGACCTTGGTGGTGGCGATGTCCCGGGGATAGACGCCGCAAACGCCGATGCCTTCCCGGTGCACCTTCAGCATGACCTGCGTCGCGCGCTCCCGCGTCATGCCGAAGAACTTCTGCAGCACCAACACCACGAACTCCATCGGCGTGAAATCGTCGTTCAACAGCATGACCTTGAACATCGGCGGAGGCTTCAGCTTGCTCCGCTGGGCCTCGAGCAGAGAATCGTCCTTGAACTGCGCCATGCCGCCTAATTTTCGCCGTAGAGCTCAATCCAATCGGACATGCCTTTCCGCTTCCGGTTCCGCGCCAACTGCCTGCGTGAGGCTCAGGGCCGACATCACCCGCTCGCAGCTATCCTAATCAATGTGTTCCAGCAGCGCAACGCGCTTGGCGGGGGGTCTTGACAGGGGGTGCGGCAGGCGCGTAAAAGCCGCCAAGTATTACCGCCCGGGTGTTGCGCCCGGCGTCAATCTACCTACAGAAGGGGAAAGGGCGATGGCAACAGGCACCGTGAAGTGGTTCAACGACGCGAAGGGCTACGGTTTCATCACGCCGGATGACGGCAGCGAGGACCTGTTCGCGCACTTTTCCGCGATCCAGATGGCCGGCTTCAAGACCCTCAAGGAGGGCATGAAGGTCAGCTTCGACGTGGTGCAGGGGCCCAAAGGCAAGCAGGCCTCGAACATCAACAAGGTCTGAAGGCCTGACGCTACCCGGCAACAAAAAAGCCGCCCGCGGGCGGCTTTTTCATTTCCGTCGGCGCACTACATGCGCTCGATCATCGCCTGGCCGAAACCGGAGCAGGAGACCTGCCTGGCGCCCTGCATCAGGCGCGCGAAGTCGTAGGTCACCACCTTGTCGGCGATCGCTTTCTCCATCGAGCGCACGATGACGTCGGCGGCCTGCACCCAGCCCATGTGGCGCAGCATCATTTCCGCCGACAGGATCTCCGAGCCCGGATTGACGTAGTCCTTGCCGGCGTACTTCGGCGCGGTGCCGTGGGTGGCCTCGAACATGGCGATCGAGTCGCTCATGTTGGCCCCTGGCGCGATGCCGATGCCGCCGATCTGCGCCGCCAGCGCATCCGAGATCAGGTCGCCGGTGAGGTTCAGGGTGGCGATCACGTCGTATTCCGCGGGCCGCAGCAGGATCTGCTGCAGGAAGGCGTCGGTGATCACGTCCTTCACCACGATCTCGCGGCCGGTCTTCGGGTTCTTGTAGCTGCACCAGGGACCGCCGTCCAGCGGCTTGGCGCCGAATTCCCGCTGCGCCAGCGCGTAGCCCCAGTCGCGGAAGCCGCCTTCGGTGAATTTCTGGATGTTGCCCTTGTGCACCAGCGTCACCGACTTGCGGTCGTTGTCGATCGCGTACTGGAAGGCCTTGCGGATCAGCCGCTCCGAGCCCTGGACGGAAACCGGCTTGATGCCGATCGCCGAGCTGTCGGGGAAACGGATCTTCTTCACCTTCATCTCGTCGATGAGGAACTTGACCACCTTCTGCGCCTCGGGCGTCTTGGCGGCCCATTCGATGCCGGCGTAGATGTCCTCCGCGTTCTCGCGGAAGATCACCATCTCGGTCTTCTCCGGCTCCTTGAGCGGGGAGGGCACGCCCTTGAAGTAATGGATCGGCCGCAGGCAGACGTACAGGTCGAGCTCCTGGCGCAGGGCCACGTTGATGGAACGGATGCCGCCGCCCACCGGGGTGGTCAGAGGGCCTTTGATCGACACCACGTATTCCTTGGCCGCCGCCAACGTCTCCTCGGGCAGCCACACGTTCTCGCCGTAGACCTTGCAGGACTTCTCGCCGGCGAAGATTTCCATCCAGACGATCTTCTTCTTGCCGCCGTAGGCCTTCTTCACGGCGGCGTCCACCACCTTGATCATCACCGGGGTGATGTCGACGCCGGTACCGTCGCCCTCGATGTAGGGGACGATCGGGTTGTCCGGCACGGTGAGTGTAAAGTCCTTGTTCACCTTGATCTTCTCGCCGCCGGTGGGGATCTTGATGTGCTGGTACGCCATGAACACTCCTGCGCGAACGCGCCGCAAAGGGTGGATTATAGGATCTTCAGGACGAAGACCCGTTCTACCATCCACACCGCCGCCACGGCCGCGATCGCCGCCGAGCCGCCGGCGAACACGAAACGCCGGTAGATCCAGTGGCGGCGCATCAGGAAGGCGACCGGCAGGAACGCGCAGACGATGCCGAGCTGGCCGGTTTCGACCCCCAGATTGAACCCGACCAGCGCCAGCAGCAGCGCTTCCCGCGGCAGGCCCAGGTCGGCGAGCACGCTGGCGAAGCCGAAGCCGTGCACCAGGCCGAAGCCGAAAGCCACCATCCAGCGCCGGCCGAACACCAGCGGCTTGAGATTGTTGAGCGCCGCCAGCACCACGGAGAGCGCGATCACCGACTCCACCAGGCGCGAGGGCAGCTGCACCACCGCGAGCGCCGCGAGCGACAGCGTGATCGAATGCGCGACGGTGAAAGCGGTGACGACCTTGAGCACGTCCCAGAACGCCGCGGCAAAGCGTTCGGCCGGTTGCCAGCCGCGCGCGCCGTGGGCGAGCACCGCCGGCAGCAGCAGCGACAGCAGGAACAGGATGTGGTCGATGCCGATCCAGATGTGCCAGACGCCCTCGCGCGCGTAGTCGAGGAACTGCGCCAGGCGCGAGGCGCCGGCGAGGCTCACCTCGAGCCGCGGCCGTTCCGGTCCGAGCACGCCGGTGACGGTGGCGCCGCCGCCCTCGACGCGCAGCAGCCCGCGGTGGGTCGGATCCAGATCGCTGAACAGCCGGTACTCGACCTGCACCGACTGGTAGGCGCCGGCCCCGCAGTCCGCGGCGAAGCGCAGCACCGCGTAGGCGCCATCACTGTGCTCATCGACCAGCTGCTCGCGCGGCTCCAGCCGGCAGGGCCGGCGATCCGCGCTGAGCGTGAGCCGCGCCAGGGCGTAGCGCGCGATGTCGGCGCGGCGCGCGCGCAGCTCGCCCCAGGTGATGGCGCCATCGCCGTCGGCGTCGAGGCCGATGGCGTATTCCAGATCGCGCAGGGCGATGTCCCACTGCCCGCGCAACGCGCCGGCTTCGGCATGCAAGGTCAGATAGCTGTCGCTCGGCTTGTGCGCCAGCGCCGGAAGGCACGCGAGCAGCAGCGCCCAGGCAAAGGCCAGCCTCATCGCAGCTCGGCGGCGAGGCGCTGCAGGCGCGGATCCTCGAACCCGGTGCGGCGCAGCCACTCCAGCACCGGCGCGGCGGACGCCGGCTCGCGCGCGGCGCCCGCCGCTTGCAGCAGGACCAATGCGTCGCGTGGCTCTCGCTGCGACTGCCAGTTTTCGGCGGCGGCGGCGAGCGCCGCCGCGGCATCGCCGCGCAGGTCGAGCAGGTAGCGTGCCTCCTCGCCCAGGTGCAACCGTTCGCCGCGCTGCGCCTCCGCCGCGAAGCGCGCGCCAAGGTCCTTCGCGTGCGTCGCCGCGTCAGGCAGCCCGAGTGCGTGTTCGGCCAGCGCCAGGCGCAGCAGGAGGGTGTCCGAGCGCCCCCAGTCCTTGAGCAGGCCCACGACCTCCCGGGGCCGGTGCTGCTCGAGGAGAAAGTCGGCGTAAGCCGCGAGCAGGTAGTTGTCGTTCATGCCGATGGCCAGGGCCGCCTGGAAGTGGCGCTCGGCAGCCTGCGGCTCGCCCAGGCGCGCGGACATTTCCGCGAGGCGGGTGAGGATCCACAGGCGCTGGCCGGGGCCGGCGTCTGGATTGCGCGCGAGCGCATCACGCAGCCGCGCGTAGGCGCTGCGCGTCTTGCCGGTGGCGGCCTCGACAAAGGTGCCGCAGCCGGTCGCCTCCAGTTCGTCGGTCAGCGGCGCGAGGGCCGCGCACTCGCGTGCCGCGGCCGCGTAGTCGGCCCGCACCATATAGATGGCTGCGCGCCACGCGTGGGCCTCGTCGTCCCGCGGATCGAGGTGCGCAGCCAGCGCCAAGTCGGCGAGCGCGCCTTCGAAATCGTGGCGGTATTGGCGGAGCAGCCCGCGCATCAGCAGGACCTGTGCAGGGGCGCGAGCAGTACCCGCCCAGGGCGCGAGCGCCGCCTGCGCGTAGCCCACGTATCGCGGGTCGCCTTCGGCCACGGCCAGCGTGAAATAGCGCCGCGCGAGCGGGATCGCAGTGGCGGGATCGGCGGGCGCGGCGGCTGCTGCGCTGCGCAGGGCGCGCAGTTCCGCCCAGGCTGGGTCGCGCGGCCGCAGGGGCAGGCGCTCGAGCACCTCGGCGTCGTCGGTCGGCTGGCGCGGCGCGGCGGGGGCCGGCAGTGCCGCTGCCCCCAGCATGGCGGCGATGATCAGTCTTAGCATGGCATTTTGGGTGAAAAATCCAACAATATCATTCATCTATTGAAGTTTTGACGAACTTGTCTAAAATGCGCGCCGTGGGAAGTATCCACAGGGAGGCAAGCGTGGCAGCACGGCCGGTCAACCGAGACGTGACTGCAACGTTATTGCTGGTGGGAGCGTGAAGGAGGAATCGTTGCGCCTACCCGCTTAGACACATTCAAACTAGGAGAAATAGATGAACAAGCTTTTGACCGTGATCGCCGCCGCCATGTTTGCGGCCGTTAGCGCCTCCGCGTTCGCCGCTTCGCATACCGGCGCGCCGATGAAGGACGACAAGAAGGTGGAAAAGAAGGCCGTGAAGAAGGCCGCGCCGAAGAAGGCCGCGCCGAAGAAGGCCGAGAAGAAGATGGAAAACAAAGCGGCCGACAAGAAGTAACTCGCCGCTTGACAGGCCAAGGCAGGGATCGCTCCCTGCCTTTTTCATTTGTGGCACGCCTAATCCGGCACCTGGCGTTCGCCGCCGCGCTGTTCGCGGCGCCCGCGCTCGCGCAGCAGCCCACGCTGCCGACCATCGAGCTCGGCGCGGGCATGTACCTGATCCGCGCCGAAGTCGCCGACAACTTTTCCTCGCGCATGCAGGGCCTGATGCGGCGCACCTCGCTGGCGCCGAACGGCGGCATGCTGTTCGTGTTCGACGAGGACGGCACCAACTGCATGTGGATGAAGAACACGCTGATCCCGCTGTCGGTGGCGTTCATCGACGCGCGCGGCGTGATCCTCAATATCGCCGACATGCAGCCGCTGACCGAAGAGTCGCACTGCGCCGCGCGCCCCGCGCGTTACGCCCTGGAAATGACGCAAGGCTGGTTCGCGCAGCGCGGCATCCGCGCCGGCGCCCGCCTGCGCGGGTTGGACCGGCTGCCCGCGCCGCGCTAGCGCTACAGCCCGCCGTTTTGCTGCGCGACCATGCAGTACAGCATGGGGATCGACAGCGCGGTGTTGAGGCGCGAAGTCAGCATCGCCATGCGCGCCGCGGCCGCTTTCTCTTCGGCCGCGACGGTCACGATGCCGAGCGCCTTCTTCTGGTTCGGCCAGATGATGAACCAGACGTTGAACGCCATCACCAGGCCGAACCACATGCCGATGCCGATGGCGGTGAACGGGCGCTGCAGCGACAGCGCCTGCACCAGGTACTGGTTCATGCCGCCGAGCAGCAATCCGGTGACCACCGTGGACAGCGCCGCCCAGCGGAACCAGAACAGGGCGGTGGGCGCGATCACCTTGCCGATCGCGGGCTTCTGCTCGTCCGGGATTTTCGGCATCGACGGGATCTGCACGAAATTGAAGTACCACAGCAGGCCGATCCACATCACCCCCGAGAGCACGTGCAGCCAGCGGAAGAAGAAAGCCCACCACGCGTGCGTGGAGATCGCGATCCAGGCCCCGCTGGCCTGCCCGACGATGAGCAGGATGACCACCAGCACGACGACGCCGGCGATGACGGTACGGCCGAGCGATTGGAAGATGGCGCCCATGGTGTCTCCTTTCGAAGCTTTCGTTGTGAGGGGCAAAAAAAGTTTAGCACAGGCTCAGCCTTCCGCGCGCAACGGCCGCGAGGCGCATTCCTCGAAGATGCGCGCGCGGCAGCGCCCGCAGATCTCCGGGTCGAGCGCGTCAAACGCGCGCGCGACGGCCTCGCGCTTGTCGCGGAACACGGCGTCGGCGCCGATCTCCTCCAGGAAGCCGCCCTTGCGCAGCACGTCCTCGGCGGGCTGGCGCAGGCCGTGCAGCCACAGCCGCCCGCCGCGCAGGCGCAGCGCGCGCGCCTCGCGCGCCAGCGCCTCGGCGCCCGCCATGTCGAGGAAGTTGATGTTGCGCGCCAGGACCAGCAGGTGCTTCTGCTCGCGCGCCACCTCGCGCAGCGTCTCGAAATGCGACTCGACATGGTCCACCGCGCCGAAGTAGATCGAGCCTTCCACCGCGACGATCTTCAGCTGCGGGCATTCGGCGAGGCCCCGCGACACCGGGCCGAAGCGCCGCTCGCTGTGGCGCGGGTCGGGGGCCATGGCGTGCATCTGCGGCCGCGACGTGCGGTTGAGGTAGACGACGAGCGAAGCGATCACCCCGGCGAGGATGGCGTAGGGCAGCGGCATCAGCAGCGTGGCGAGGAAGCTCGCGGCGAGCACCGCGGCTTCCTGCCGGCTGGCGCGCAGGTAGGTGCGGATGCGCGCGATGTCGATCAGGCCCCAGCCGGCGAGGATCAGCAGCGCGGCCACGGCCGGGTAGGGCAGCAGCGCGGCGAGGGGCGCCAGCGCGAGCAGCAGCAGGACGAGCGCGAGCGCTGAGAGCACGCCCGACAGCGGGGTGCGGGCGCCCGCCTCGTAATTGATGCCGCAGCGGTTCACCGATGCACTGGTCGGGTAGCCGGAGAAGAACGCGGCCGCGACATTCGCCAGGCCCTGGCCGATGAGCTCCTGGTTGTTGTCGATGCGCTGCCCCGAGCGCAGCGCGATGGCGCGCACGATGGCGAGCGCCTGCGTCACCGCGAGGATGGTGACGCCGAGCGCGGGCCCCGACAGGCTGAGCAGCGTACCGGCCGAAAGATCGGGCCAGGACAGGGGCGGCAGCGCCCCGGGCAGCGCCCCGATGGTGCGGATGCCAGATGCCATGGGGTCGACAAATTCGCCGACCGCGGCCGCGAACGCGGTGCCGGCGACGGTGGCGATGATGATCGGCGGCACCCGGCGCGTGAGCCGTGCGGCGAGTGCGCCGGCGACGAGGGTCACGAGCCCGACCGCGAGGGCCCAGGGGTGCGCTTCGCCGAGGCGCGAGAAGGCCGCGTGCGCCATGGCGATGAACGTCGTGGCGTGCGCCGCCTGCGCGCCGATCAGCGGCGCGACCTGGCTGACGATGATGAGCAGGCCCAGGCCCGCCGCGAAACCCACGACCACGCCGTCGGCCACGAAGCGCACCAGGGTACCGAGGCGAAACAGGCCCATGGCGAGCATCAGCGCGCCGCACATCAGCGCCAGCGTCAGCGCCATCGCCACGTACCCGGGCGTGCCCGGCGCGGCGAGCGGCGCGAGCGAGGCGAGCACCATGAGCGAGACCGCGTTGGTGGGCCCCGACACCGCGTGCAGCGACGAGCCGAAGAGCGCGGCGAGCATCGTCGGCAGCATGGCGCTGTACAGGCCGTATTCCGGCGGCAGGCCGGCGAGGGTGGCGAAGGCGACGCCCTGCGGCAGCACCACCACCGCGCCGATCAGGCCGGCGATGGCGTCGGCGCGCAACGATTTCCGGTCGACGCGCGGCCACCAGGCCGTGAAGGGCAGCAAGCGGGCGAGTGCGGGTGGCAGTGGCAAGCGGGTCGGATTATTCTCGCGGTGGCGAGATCTTAGCTAACATAGTCGCATATGCCGCTGCTCGCCGCGAACCTGTCGCTGCTGTTCCCGCAACTGCCGTTTCTCGATCGCTTCGCCGCCGCCGCGCGCGCCGGTTTTCGCTACGTCGAATACCAGTTTCCCTACGCCTCCGGCAGCGCCGCCGAGGTCGCCGGGCGCGCGCGCGGCGCGGGCGTCGCGGTGGTGCTGCACAACCTGCCCGCGGGCGACGCCGCGAAGGGCGACCGCGGCATCGCCTGCCAGCCCGCGCGCGCGAGCGAGTTCCGCGACGGCGTGGAGCGTGCCATCGAGTACGCCAAGGCCGTCGGTTGCCCGCGCCTCAATGCGCTCGCCGGCATCGCGCCCGAGGGCGTGCCGCGTGAGCGGCTGTTCGAGACGCTGGTCGAGAACCTGCGCTACGCCGCCGGCCGGCTGAAGGCCGCCGGATTGACCCTGCTCACCGAGCCCGCGAACCCGCGCACCATTCCCGGCTTCTTCCTCAACACCTCCCGCCAGGGCATCGAGGTGATCGACGCCGCGGGCGCGGACAACCTGAAGCTGCAGTACGACATCTTCCACATGCAGATCGTGGAGGGCGACCTGGCGAAGAGCATCGAGCGGCTGCTGCCGCGCATCGGCCATATGCAGCTCGCCGACGTGCCGGACCGGCACGAGCCGGGCAGCGGCGAGATCAATTTCGATTTCCTGCTGCCGCAGATCGACCGCCTGGGCTACCAGGGATGGATCGGCTGCGAGTACCTCCCCGCGGGCGACACGGTGCAGGGGCTGGCGTGGGCGAAGCGCTACCTGTAGCGCGGGCGGACGCCGCGCGCCAGGCCGAGGTGGCGCGCGCGCTGCGCGAGTTCCTGCCTGCGCGCGCGGTGCTGTGGCAGGAGGAGGACACGCGGCCCTACGAATGCGACGGGCTCACCGCCTACCGCAACGTGCCGATGGTGGTGGCGCTGCCCGAGACCGCCGAGCAGGTGCAGCGCATCCTGCGGACCTGCCACGCGCTCGGCGCACCGGTGGTGCCGCGCGGCGCCGGCACCGGCCTTTCGGGCGGCGCGCTGCCGCCGGGCAACGGCGTGCTGCTGTCGATGGCGAAGTTCATGCGCGTGCTGCGGCTCGACCCGCGAGCGCGCCTCGCCGTGGTGCAACCCGGGGTGCGCAACGCCGCCATCTCGGATGTCGCGGCGCCCTTCGGCCTGTACTACGCGCCCGATCCCTCGAGCCAGATCGCCTGCACCATCGGCGGCAACGTGGCCGAGAATTCCGGCGGCGTGCATTGCCTCAAGTACGGCCTCACGGTGCACAACGTGCTGCGCGTGCGCGGCTACGCGATGGACGGCGAGCCGGTGGATTTCGGCGGCGAGGCGCTCGACGCCCCCGGCCTGGACCTGCTCGCGCTGATGATCGGCTCCGAGGGACTGCTCGCGGTGGCCACCGAGATCACGGTGAAGCTGCTGCCCAGGCCGCTCGCGGCGCGCGTGGTGATGGCCTCGTTCGACGACGTCGAAAAGGCGGGCAACGCGGTGGCCGCGGTGATCGCCGCCGGCATCATCCCCGCCGGGCTGGAGATGATGGACAGGCCGGCGACGCGCGCGGTGGAGCAGTTCGTCGGCGCGGGCTACGACCTGGAAGCGGCGGCGATCCTGCTGTGCGAATCGGACGGCATCGCGGAAGAAGTCGAGGACGAGATCGGCAGGATGAAGCGGGTGCTCGAGCAGGCCGGCGCGACGCGCCTCACCGTGTCGCGCGACGAGGTGGAGCGGCTGAGGATCTGGTCCGGACGCAAGGCGGCGTTTTCCGCGATGGGCCGCATCTCGCCCGACTACTACTGCATGGACGGGACCATCCCGCGCAAGCGCCTGGGCGAAGTGCTCAATTTCATCGGCGCCATGGAAACCAAGTACGGCCTGCGCTGCCCCAACGTGTTCCATGCCGGCGACGGCAACCTGCACCCGCTGATCCTGTTCGACGCCAACGACGCCGACCAGCTGCGCCGCACCGAGGCCTTCGCCGCGGAGGTGCTGGAGAAATGCATCGCCGTCGGCGGCACGATCACCGGCGAGCACGGCGTCGGGGTGGAGAAAATCGACCAGATGTGCGTGCAGTTCGGCGCCGCGGAGCTGGCGCTGTTCCACGCGGTGAAGCACGCCTTCGATCCGCTGGGCCTGCTCAACCCGGGCAAGGCGGTGCCGACGCTGGCGCGCTGCGCCGAGTTCGGGCGGCGGCACGTGCACGGCGGCCGGCTGCCGCATGCCGGGCTGCCGCGCTACTGATGCTGGCCGCCTTCCAGGAACGCATTCGCGACGCTGCCGCGCACGGCGCGCCGCTGCGCCTGCGCGGCGGCGGCAGCAAGGATTTCTACGGCGGCGCCCTGGCCGGCGAGGTGCTCGACACGCGCGGACATGCCGGCGTGGTGAGCTACGAGCCGACCGAGCTGGTGGTCACGGCGCGCTGCGGCACGCGGCTCGAGGAGCTGCAGGCGACGCTGGCGGCCAGCGGCCAGATGCTCGCCTTCGAGCCGCCGCGCTTCGGCGGCGAGGCGACCCTCGGCGGCTGCGTGGCCGCCGGATTGTCCGGTCCGCGGCGCGCCGCTGCCGGCGCGCTGCGCGACTTCGTGCTCGGCGCGCGGCTGCTCGACGGCCGCGCGCAGGAACTGAATTTTGGCGGGCGCGTGATGAAGAACGTCGCCGGCTACGACATTTCGCGCCTGCTCGCCGGCTCGCTCGGCACGCTCGGCCTGATCCTGGAGGTTTCGCTCAAGGTGCTGCCGCGGCCGGCGGCCGAGGCCACGCTGCTGCTCGAGCTGCCCGAGGGCGAGGCGCTCGAGTCGCTCAATCGCTGGGCGGGGCAGCCGCTGCCGATCTCGGCCAGCGCCTGGCGCGGCGGCACGCTGCGGGTCAGGCTGTCGGGCGCGCCGAGCGCGCTTCAGGCGGCGGCGAGGAAGATCGGCGGGCTGGAAATCGAGTCCGGCCAGGCTGCGGCCTTCTGGTCGGGCATCCGCGAGCATGCCGATCCATTCTTTGCCGGCGATACGCCGCTGTGGCGGCTGTCGGTGCCCTCCCACAGTCCGGCCCTCGGCCTGCCGGGGGAACAGTTGATCGAGTGGGGCGGGGCGCTGCGCTGGCTGCGCGCGCCGGCGGACGCGGCCGAGGTGGCCGCCGCGGCCCAGCGCGCGGGCGGCCACGCCACCCTGTTCCGCGCGGCGCGCAAGCCGGCCGGCGTATTCGCGCCGCTCTCCCCGGTGCTGCTGCGTTTGCATCGCGAGCTCAAGGCCGCGTTCGATCCGGCCGGCATCTTCAACCGCGGCCGCCTGCACCCGGACCTCTAGGCTTTGGGCAGCTTCCTTTCTTCCGCCTTCATGTTGGCGCGCACGAAGTCCGCGTACTGCGACTGCGGGTACTTGGCGAGCAGCGTGGCATACAGCTTGAGGGCGTTGTGCGGCTGGCCGGCGTCTCCCGCGCGCGCCGCCGCTTCCACCAGGCGCTTTTGCGCGCCGGCCAGGTCGCCGGCCAGCGCGGCGCCGGCGTGCAGCGCCCACGCGGCTTCCATGTATGAGCCCTGCGCGAGCAGCGCGCGCCCAAGACCTTCCCAGACCGGCGGCTCGAGGGCCAGTTTGGTGCGCTGGTTGACGACCGCGAGGAAGGCCTTCGCCGCCTCCGCGCCGCGTCCGGCGGTGAGCGCGCTCCTGATCGATTCGGCGGCGGCCGCGAGCGGATCGGCGGGCGGGGATTTCGGCGCCGCGGCCGCGGCGGCGGCCGGGGACGCCGCGGGCGCCGGCTTGTTCTTGAGCATTTCGGCGACAAAGCTCGCCTCGCGCTCCAGCTCGAAGGCCTTGCGCGCCTTGAACTTGCGCAGGGCGATGGAAACCCAGGCCGCGCCGCCGGCGGCGATGGCCAGCACCAGCAGGGCCATGACGATCTTCACGCGGCGAGTATAGCGGCCCCTCCCGTGCAGACCGAACTGGCCGATTTCGTGCGCGACACGCCGCAGGGCCGCGAGGCCGACGCGATCCTGCGCAAGTGCGTGCACTGCGGGTTTTGCTCCGCCACCTGCCCGACCTACCAGTTGCTGGGGGACGAGCTCGACAGCCCGCGCGGGCGCATCTACCTGATCAAGCAGGCGCTGGAAGGCTTCCCGGTGACGGCCAGCACGCGCCTGCACCTGGATCGCTGCCTCACCTGCCGCGCCTGCGAGACCACCTGCCCGTCGGGGGTGCAGTACGGCCGGCTGGCCGACATCGGCCGGGCGGTCGTCGAGGAAAGGACGCCGCGCAACCCATGGGATCGGCTCCGGCGCGCTGCGCTGGCTCTGGTCCTGGCGCGGCGCACGCTGTTCGCGGCCCTGCTGCGGCTGGGGCAGGCCTTCCGGTTCCTGTTCCCGGGCCTGGTGCCGGCGTCGGCGCCCGCGGCGGGCGCGTGGCCGGCGCCACGCCACGCGCGCCGCATGCTGGTGCTGGCGGGCTGCGTGCAGCCGGCGCTCGCGCCGCGCATCAATGCCGCCGCCGCGCGCGTGCTCGACCGCGGCGGCATCTCTCTGATCGAGGCGCCGGGCGCGGGTTGCTGCGGCGCGCTGCGCTTCCACCTCGATTTCCAGGAGCAGGGCAGGGATGACATGCGCACGCTGATCGACGCCTGGTGGCCGTACGTGGAACGGGGCGAAGTGCAAGCCATCGTCACCACGGCGAGCGGCTGCGGCGCAACCGTCAAGGAATACGGCCACCTGCTCGCACACGATCCCGCCTACCGCGACAAGGCGGCGCGCATCTCGGCGCTGGCCAAGGATCTGAGCGAAGTCGTGCCGCCGGTCGCCAACGCCGGCAAGGGTAAAGTTGCGTTCCATTCCCCCTGCACGCTGCAGCACGGCCAGCAGCTGCGCGGCGGTATCGAGTCGCTGCTGGAGCGGGCGGGTTACCAACTCACGCCGGTGCCGGACGCGCACCTGTGCTGCGGTTCGGCGGGCACCTACTCGATCCTGCAACCGCAGCTCTCCAGGCAACTGCGCAGCCGCAAGCTCGACGCGCTGCAAGGCGGCAAGCCGGCGGCGATCGCCACCGCCAACATCGGCTGCCTGACCCACCTGGGCGCCGCTGCCGAGGTGCCGGTGCGCCACTGGATCGAACTGCTCGACGAGGCATCCCAGAGGTAAGATTCCCGGCATGCTGGTGCGCTGCGCCTGTCCGCATGACTGCCCCGACACCTGCGGGATGCTGGTGACCGTGGAGGACGGTGTCGCCGTGAAGATCCAGGGCGACCCGTCGATGCCTTTCACGCAAGGCACCCTTTGCACCAAAGTCGCCCACTACCTGGAGCGCACCTACGCGCCGGACCGGCTGCTGCACCCGATGCGGCGCGTCGGGCCCAAGGGCAGCGGCCGTTTCGAGCGCATTTCCTGGGACCAGGCGCTCGACGAGATCGCCGCGCGCCTCAAGGCGCTGGCAGCCGAGGACCCGCAGACCATCCTGCCGCTCAACTACGCCGGCACCATGGGCATGGTGCAGTACAGCTCGATGGACCGGCGTTTCTTCCACCGGCTCGGCGCCTCGATCCTCGATCGCACGCTGTGCTCCTCCGCCGGCAAGGCCGGGATCAAGGCCACGCTGGGCGGCTCGGTCGGCATGGACCCGGAGCGGTTCGACGAGTCGAGGCTGATCCTGCTGTGGGGCGCCAATCCCGTGGTCTCCAACCTGCACCTGTGGTCGCGCGTGCAGGAGGCCAAGCGGCGCGGCGCGAAGGTGATCGCCATCGATCCCTACCTGAGCCTGTCGGCGGAAAAATGCACCCAGCACGTCGCGCTGCTGCCCGGCACCGACGGCGCGCTGGCGCTGGGCATGATGCAGGTGCTGATCGCCGAGAATCTCATCGACCGCGACTACATCGCGCGCCACACCCTCGGTTTCGAACAGCTGGCCGAACGCGTCCGGCAATACACGCCGGAGTGGACCGCGCGCACCTGCGGCCTGCGGGTCGAAGAGGTGGTGCAGCTGGCGCGCGATTACGGCACGACGAAGCCCGCCGCCATCCGCCTCAATTACGGCATGCAGCGCCATGCCGGCGGCGGTATCGCCGCGCGTACGGTGGCCTGCCTGCCCGCGCTCACCGGCGCGTGGCGCGACGCCGCGGGCGGTCTCGTGCTGACCACGGCGGATTTCTACGGCTTCGACCATGCGGCGCTCGAGCGCCCCGACCTGCTCGGCGGCAGGAAGCCGCGCGTCGTCAATCACGCCGCCATCGGCGACGCGCTGACCTCAGCGCGGCCGCCGGTGAAGGCGGTGATGGTCTACAACAACAATCCGGTGGCGGTGTGCCCGGACTCGGAAAAGGTGCTCGCCGGTTTCCGGCGCGAGGACCTGTTCTGCGTGGTGCTGGATTCGTTCCTGACCGACACGGCCGACTATGCCGACATCGTGCTGCCGGCCACCACGCAGCTTGAGCACTACGACGTGCACAAGTCCTACGGGCATCTGTACGTGCTGGCCAACAACCCGGCGATCGCGCCGGTGGGCGAGTCGCTGCCGAACTCCGAAGTGTTCAGGCGGCTGGCCGCGCGCATGGGATTCGACGAGGCGTGCTTTGGCGATTCCGACGAGGACATCTGCCGCACTGCGCTGCAGTCCGCCAGCCCGCGCATGCGCGGCGTCGAGTGGGAGGGCATGAAGCAGGCCGGCTGGCAGCGCCTGAACGTCGCCGGGCGCTTCGCCCCCTTTGCCGAGGGCGGCTTTCCCACGCCCTCGGGCAAATGCGAGTTCTACAGCGCGGCGCTGGAAAAGCAGGGCTTCGACGCGCTGCCGTTCTTCAACCCGCCGGCCGAGTCGGCGCAGAGCAATCCAGCAGTGGCGGCCGAGTACCCCCTGGCCTTCCTGTCGCCGCCGGCGCGCAACTTCCTCAACTCCAGCTTCGCCCACCTGAAGCGCTTCCGCGAGCTGGAAGGCGAGCCGCGCCTCGAGATGCACGCCGCGGATGCCTCGGCGCGCGGCATCCGCGACGGCGACCGCGTGCGCGTGTTCAACGTGCGCGGCAGCCTGCTGCTGCGCGCGCGCGTCAACGGCAAGCCGCGCCGCGGCGTGGTGGTGGCGCCCTCGGTGTGGTGGAAGAAGTACGCCCCCGACGGCGGCAACGCGAACAACCTCACCGCGCAGCGCACCACCGACCTGGGCGGCGGCGCGACCTTCTACGATTGCCTGGTGCAAGTTGAACGCGCCGACCTTCAAGCTCCCTAGCGCGGCGGGCGAAGAACAGCTGCAGGCGGTACGCGTCGGCGCGCTGTACAGCGTCGGGCGCTCCGTGTATCTGACCTCGCCGCTCGTCGCCGCCCTCACGCTGGTGCTGCTGTGGGAACTGCCCGGACGCGGCGTGCTGCTGTCCTGGTTCGCGGCGGTGATCGCCGTCACGCTGGGCCGCGTGGCGCTGCACCGCGCCTACCAGGGCGCCGCGAACCGGCCGCTGGGCGCCCTCGCCTGGGAGCGGCGCTTTGCGCTGGGCGCGCTCGCGGCGGGCGCCGCCTGGGCCTTTCCGCTGGTGGTGATGTTCCCCGAAGGCGAGCCGCCGCAGCAGTTCGCGCTGCTGTTCGTGGCGACCGGCAGCCTGGTGGGGGCCGGCGGCGTGTACGCCTCCAGCGCGCTGACCTTCTACGCGTTCTGCTCGCTGCCGCTGGTGGCGATGGCCGCGCAACTGCTGGCCCAGGCGGACCGCAGCTACCAGTTGATGGGCGGGGTGGTGCTCGTGTTCTCGGTGGTGATGGTACGGGTGTTCGGCGACATCCAGCGCAACATGCTCGGTGCTTTGCGCGCGCGCATCGATAAGGAAGCGCTGCTCGAGCGCGTGGCGCAGAGCGAGGAGCGCCTGCGCGACGCGATCGAGGGCTTCCCCGAGGGCATCGCGGTGTTCGACGAGCACGACCGCCTGGCGGTGTGCAACGACGAGTACGCGCGCGTCTACGGGGCCGGTCTCGGCGCCGAGCAGCTGGTCGGCGCGCCCGCCCGGAGCATCGCCGAGGCGGCCTACGAGGCCGAGATCGTCGCGCCGGCACCCGCCGGCGGGCGCGCGGGCTGGATCGCGGAGCGACTGGCGCGGCGCAGGCACGCGGCCAGCGTGCGCCAGTACCAGACGCGCGACGGCCGCTGGAAGCAGGGCCACTTCGTCGGCACGCGGCGCGGCGGCTCCGTGAGCGTATTCATCGACATCTCGGAGACCAAGCAGGCGCAGGCGGCCTACCAGGCGGTGCTCGCCGAGGAGCACCTGGTGCTCGAGGTGCTGCCGGCGGGCGTCGCGTTCATCGACAATCGCGTGATCGTGCGCTGCAATGCGCGCCTGGAACGCATGCTGGGCTACGCGCCCGGAGAGCTGGCGGGCCGCTCGGCGCGCGCGTTCTATCCCACGGAGGAATCGTGGCGCGCCGCCGGAAGCATGTACGAGCAGCTGCGCGACGGCGGCATCTTCGAGGGCGACGGCCCGCTGGCGCGCAAGGACGGCTCGCGGTTGTGGTGCCGCGCGCTGGCGCGCGCGGTCAACCCCGACGCGCCGCAGGAGGCCGCCATCGTCGTGTTCTCGGACATCACGGACCGCCACGCCGCGGAGCTGGCGCTGCGGCGCAGCGAGGCGCTGTACCGCAGCCTGGTGGAGACCTCCAATGACCTGGTCTGGTCGATCGACCTGGAAGGGCGCTGGACCTATCTCAATCCCGCGGCGGTGCGCCGCATCTACGGCTGCAAGGCGACGGACCTGGTGGCGACGCGCATGCAGGACCTGCCGGCGCCGGGGCTGCGCGAGCGCGACGCGGCGGTATTCGCGCGGGTGCTGGCGGGCGATGCCGTATTCCGGCACGAAACCCGCCACCGGCGGCGCGACGGCTCGCTGGTGGACCTGTCGTTCAACGCGGTGCCGCTGCGCGACGCGCGCGGCGGGATCGTCGGCGCCACCGGCACCGCGCGCGACATCACCGTGGAGCGCGCGGCGGCGGCGGCGCTGCACGAGGGCATCGAGAAGCTGCGCCTGGCGGTGGATGCCGCGGACCTGTACTACTGGGAATGGGACGCCGGCAGCGACCGGTTGCAATGGGGTCGCGAGCCGACCGGGCGCGCCGGGGAAGCCGGGCCGCCGGATGCGGCCGCGCAGAGCATGGCGCAGTACCGGCAGCGGGTGCACCCGAAGGACCTGGAGCGTTATGACGCCGCCGGCCTCGCGGCGGCGCGCGGCGAGCCTTATGCGGTGGACGTGCGGCTGGTCGGGCAGGACGGCGCCGTGCACTGGACGGCGCTGCGCGGCAAGATGATGTTCGACGGCTCGGGCCAGCCGGTGCGCATGATCGGCGTGTCGCAGGACATCACCGGGCGCAAGCGCCGCGAGGAGCAGGAGCGTTTCCTCGCTTATCACGACACGCTCACCGGCCTGCCCAACCGGCGGCTGCTGGACGACCGCCTGCGGCAGGCGACGAACCTGGCGCTGCGGCGCGACGCGCGCGTCGCCGTGATGGTGATCGACCTGGACGACTTCAAGCGCGTCAACGACCAGCTCGGCCACCCCGCCGGCGACGCGGTGCTGCGCGAGGTGGCGCAGCGGCTCGCCGGCTGCGTGCGCAAGGCCGACACGCTGGCGCGCCAGGGCGGCGACGAGTTCGTGGTGGTGATCCCGGACCTCGGCCAGGAGGCCGATTGCCAGGTGGTGGCGGAAAAGGTGCTGCGCGCCCTGCAGCCGGCGTTCCTCGCCGACGGCGGCGAATTCCAGATCGGCGCGAGCATCGGCATCTCGATCTTTCCGGGCGATGCGGGCGACGGCGAGGCGCTGCTGCGCAACGCCGATGCCGCGATGTACCGCGCCAAGCAGCTGGGCCGCAACAACTACCGGTTCTACAGCCGCTAGCGCTGCGGTACAGTGGCCGCATGGCCTCGATGCTGCGACTTGCGGGATTCCTCGCGCCCTACCGCTGGCGCGTGGCGGCGGCACTGGCCGCCCTGCTGGTGGCCGCCGGCAGCGTGCTGGCCCTCGGCCAGGGCCTGAAGCACGTGGTGGACAACGGCTTCGGCGGCGGCGAGCCGCGGCTGCTCGACGAGGCGCTCGCCGCGATGGTCGCGCTGGCGCTGGCGCTGGCGGTCGCCACCTACTTCCGCTTCCGCCTGATGATGACCACCGGCGAGCGCGTGGTCACCGACCTGCGACGGGCGGTGTTCGACCACCTGCTGGGCCTGTCGCCGGCGTTCTTCGAGGCGACACGCACCGGCGAAGTGATCTCACGCCTGGCCAGCGACACCACGGTGCTGCAGCAGGTGATCGGCTACGGGCTGTCGATGTTCGTGAGGAACCTCCTGATGATGCTCGGGGCGGCGGGGATGCTGATCTTCACCAGCTGGAAGCTCGCCGCCCTGGTGCTGCTCGGCGTGCCGGCGACGCTGGTGCCGATCCTGCTGCTCGGGCGGCGCGTGCGGCGCCTGTCGCGCGCCAGCCAGGATCGCGTCGCCGACGTGTCGGCGCACGTGGACGAGGCGGTGCACGAGGTGCGCACCGTGCAGGCTTACGTGCACGAGGACCAGGATCGCGCGGACTTCGCGCGCCATGCCGAGGCGGCCTACGCCGCCGCGGCGCAGCGCATCGGACAGAAGGCCTTCCTGATCGCGGCCGTGCTGCTGATCGCGTTCTGCGCGGTGGGCCTGATCCTGTGGGTCGGCGGCCACGACGTGTTCGCCGGGCGCATGAGCGCGGGCGAGCTGTCGGCCTTCGTGTTCTACGCCGTCGTGGTGGCGACGGGCGCGGGGACGGTTTCCGAGGTGTGGGGCGAAATCCAGGGCGCCGCCGGCGCCAGCGAGCGCCTGTTCGAGCTGCTCGACGCGCGGCCGCAGATCATTTCGCCGGCGCTGCCGCAGGCGGCGCCGCCGGCGCCGCGCGTGTTCGAGTTCGACGCCGTCACCTTCGCCTACCCCGCGCGCCCCGCCGCGCCGGCGCTCGCCGGCTTCAGCCTGCGCCTGGCCGCCGGCGAGCGCGTGGCGCTGGTGGGTCCTTCGGGCGCCGGCAAGAGCACCGTGCTGGCCCTGCTGTTGCGCTTCTACGACCCACAGTCGGGGGCGATCCGCGTCGACGGCGTGGACCTGCGCCAGATGGAGCCGCGCGCGCTGCGCCGCCTGATGGCGGTGGTGCCGCAGGAGCCGGTGATCTTTGCCGCCAGCGTGTTCGACAACGTGCGCTACGGCCGCCCCGGGGCCACGCGCGCCGAAGTGGAGCTCGCCTGCGAGCAGGCGTTCGCCACCGAATTCGTCGCGCGCCTGCCGCAGGGGCTGGACGCGCTGCTCGGCGAGCGCGGCGTCACGCTCTCCGGCGGGCAGCGCCAGCGCCTGTCGATCGCGCGCGCGCTGCTCGCCGACCGGCCGCTCCTGCTGCTGGACGAGGCCACCAGTTCGCTGGACGCGGAGAGCGAGCGCATGGTGCAGCGGGCACTCGAGGCGCTGGAGCGAGGGCGCACCACGCTGGTGATCGCGCACCGCCTCGCCACCGTGCAGCACGCCGACCGCATCGTGGTGCTGGAGCGGGGCGCCATCGCGGCGCAGGGCACCCACGCCGAGCTGTTGCGCCAGGGCGGCCTGTACGCGAGCCTGGCGCGGCTGCAGTTCCTGGACGCCGGCGCGGAGCGGCTCGAGCAGGCGGCATGAGGTGGGCGGCGCTGCTGTGGCTGTGCTGCGCCTGCGCGCAGGCTGAAACGCTCAAGGTCGGATCCAAACGCTTCACCGAGTCCTACATTCTCGGAGAGATCCTGGTGCAGGCGGCGCAGCGTGCCGGCGTGCCCGCCGAGCACCGCCAGGGCCTGGGCAACACGGGCATCGTGTTCGCCGCGCTCCAGGCGGGCGCGATCGACGTCTACCCCGACTACACCGGGACCCTCGCGCGGGAGATCCTCAAGCTCGAGGGCAATCCGCCGCTCGATGAACTCAACCGGCGGCTGGCGGCGCGGGGGATCGGCGTCGGCGTGCCGCTCGGGTTCAACAACAGCTACGCGCTGGCGCTGCGCGCGGACCAGTCGCGCGAGGCGGGCATTCGCACCCTGTCCGACCTCGCCGGGCACCCGAAGCTGAAGTTCGGCCTGTCGCAGGAATTCCTCGGCCGCAGCGACGGCTGGCCGGGGCTCAAGGCGGCCTACGGGCTGCGCGCCGTCCCCACGGGGCTGGACCATGGCCTCGCCTACGAGGCGATCGCCGCGGGCCGGATCGAAGTGATGGACATCTACACCACGGACGCGAAGATCGAGCGCTTCGGGCTGCGCGCGCTGCAGGACGACCGCGGGTTCTTCCCGCGCTACGACGCCGTGCTGGTGTACCGGCTGGACCTCCCGCGGCGCTTTCCCGCCGCCTGGCGCGAGCTGCGCAAGCTCGAGGGGTGCATCGACGAGCCGGCCATGATCCGCATGAACGCGGCGGCCGAACTGCAGCGCAGGAGCTTCAGCCAGGCCGCCGCGCTGCTGCAGGACGCGGGCGCGCCGGCCGCAGCCCGCAGCTTCGCCGCGCTGCTGTTCGGGCCGGATTTCTGGCGCCTCACCGGCGAGCACCTGCTGCTCGTGTTCGCCTCGCTGGCGGGCAGCATCGCCGTGGGGGTGCCGCTCGGCGTCGCGGCATCCAGGCGCAAGCGCCTGGCGCAGCCGATCCTCGCCGCGGTCGGCGTCATCCAGACCATCCCGGCGCTCGCGCTGCTCGCGTTCCTGATCACGCTGCTGGGCGCCATCGGCACCGCGCCGGCGCTGCTCGCGCTGTTCCTGTACGCGCTGCTGCCCATCGTGCGCAACACGCACGCCGGGCTGGAGTCGATCGGCGAGGGCATGCGGCAGGCGGCACTGGCGCTGGGCCTGTCCGCCGCGGACCGCCTGCGCAGCATCGAGTTGCCGCTCGCGCTGCCCGCGATCCTCGCCGGCGTCAAGACCTCCGCCGTGATCAACGTCGGCACCGCGACCATCGCGGCGTTCGTCGGCGCCGGGGGGTACGGCGAGCGGATCGTGTCCGGCCTGGCGCTGAACGACAACGCCACGCTGCTCGCCGGCGCGGTGCCCTCCGCGGCGCTCGCGCTGATCGTGCAGGGCCTGTTCGAGCTGGGAGAGAAGCGATTCGCGTGGACGGCGCTGGCGCGCCGGGGCTGAGCGCGCGCGGGCTCAGCGCTCGAACCCGTGCTCCAGGAATCGCTCGGCGATCGCGCAGTGCGCCGCCACGCCGCGCGCCAGCATCGCCTCGTTGAGCAGCATGCGGTTCGAGTGGCAGGGGCAGGCGCTCTTCCACAGCTGTCCCTCCGGGCAGACGCCCAGGAACATCATCGCCCCGGGCACGCGCTGCAGCACGTAGGAGAAGTCTTCGGCGCCCATGATCGGCGCCGCCATGGTGTTCCAGGCGTCCGCGCCGAACAGGCCGCCGATGGCCCGCTCGGCGACGCCGACGGCCCGCGCGTCGCAGACCGTGACGGGAAAGCCCCGCTCGATCAGGACCTCGGCCTCGCATTCGTGCGCGCGCGCCACGTTCTGGGCGACGCGCGTGATGCCGGCATGCGCCGCCGCGCGCGATTCCTCCGACAAGGCGCGGATGGTGCCGAGCAGGTTCGCCGATTCGGGAATCACGTTGTTCGTCGACCCGCCGTCGATCTTGGCGATCGTCACCACCACCGGGTCGAAGATGTCGATGCGCCGCGTGACGAACACCTGGATCGCGGTCACGATCTCGCAGGCCACGGGCACGGGATCGATCGCGTGGTGCGGCATCGAGGCATGCCCGCCCTTGCCGCGCACCTGCACGATCAGTTTGTCGGCGGAGGCGAGCATCGGTCCCGCCCGCGAGCCGAAGGTTCCCGAGGGCGCGTTCGGCATGATGTGCAGGGCGAATGCCGCCTCCGGCGCCGGGTCTTCGAGCAGGCGGTCTTCGAGCATCCGCTTCGCGCCGTGCCAGCCCTCCTCGCCCGGCTGGAACATGAACAGCACGGTGCCGGCGAGCGACCCGCGCCTGGCGCACAGCAGGCGCGCGGCGGAGACGAGCATCGCGGTGTGCGTGTCGTGGCCGCAGGCGTGCATCGCGCCTTCGACCTTCGACTGGAAGGGCAGTCCCGTATCCTCGGGCATCGGCAGCGCGTCCATGTCGCCGCGCAGCAGGACCGTACGACCGGGGCGCGCGCCGCGCAGGATCGCCACCGCGCCGGTGCTCGAGGCTCCGCTCTTCCACTCGAGCGGCAGCCCGGCGAGCGCCGCGCGCACCTTGGCGATCGTCTTCGGCGTTTGCAGCCCGAGCTCGGGCTCGGTGTGGATTGCGCGCCGGAGCGCCACCGTGTCGCCTTGCACGGATTGCGCGGCCTCGATCCAGCCGCGAACGTCGGTCACCATGTCGTTCATGCGCACCTCCCGGAGTGCATGCATTCTGCTCGGGAGCTCGCCAGTTGCGCAACCCGGATGTCGCGGCCCCTTCGGCCGACGCGGGGCGGGTTCGGCCCCGGGCCTGCGGTATCATGCGCGCTCGCGTTCGGCCTGTGTTGCGGGCCGCAACCGCTGCCACCGGAGAAGCAAACCATGAGAATCGGCGTTCCCGCCGAGACCCGTCCGGGCGAGACGCGAGTCGCCGCGACGCCGGAGAGCGCGAAGAAGCTCGCCGCGAAGCACGAGGTGCGCGTGCAGGCCGGCGCGGGCGCGCAGGCGAGCTTCCCGGATGCCGAGTACCAGAAAGCGGGCGCGCAGATCGTGGCCTCGGCCGCGGAGGCCTATGACGCCGACATCGTGCTCAAGGTGCGCGCGCCGCAGGAGGCCGAAGTCGGCCTGCTCAAGCACGGCTCGGTGCTGATCGGCCTGCTCGATCCCTACAACGCCGCGGGCCTGGAGGCGATCGCGCGGCGCGGCGTCACCGGCTTCGCCATGGAGCTGTTGCCGCGCACGGTGTCGCGCGGGCAGGCGATGGACGTCCTGTCCTCGCAGGCCAACATCGCCGGCTACAAGGCGGTGGTGCTCGCCGCCGCCGAGATCGGACGCTTCTTCCCGATGCTGATGACCGCCGCCGGCACGGTGAAGGCCGCGCGCGTGCTGGTGCTCGGCGCGGGCGTCGCGGGACTGCAGGCGATCGCCACGGCCAAGCGCCTGGGCGCGGTGATCGAGGCTTCCGACGTGCGCCCGGCGGTGAAGGAGCAGATCGAGTCCCTCGGCGCGAAGTTCGTCGAGGTGCCTTTCCTGACCGACGAGGAACGCGACATCGCGCAGGGCGTCGGCGGCTACGCGCGGCCGATGCCGGCCGACTGGATGCGCCGGCAGGCGCAGGCGGTGCACGAGAAGGCGCTGCAGTCGGACATCCTGATCACCACCGCGCTGATCCCGGGCCGTCCCGCGCCGAAGCTGATCCGCGAGGCGACGGTGCAGGCGATGAAGCCGGGCTCGGTGATCGTGGACCTGGCGGTGGAGCAGGGCGGCAACGTCGAAGGCATCGAGCGCGGCAGGATCGTCGTCAAGCACGGCGTCAAGCTGATCGGCCTGGAAAACCTGCCGGCCAGCGTGGCCACCGACGCCTCGGCGCTGCTGGCGCGCAACCTGCTGAACATGCTCGGCCTGATGCTCGATGCCAAGACCGGCGAGCTGAAGATCGACCGCGCGGACGAGATTCTCGCCGGCACGCTGGTGTGCGAGGGCGGCAAGCTGGTGAAGAAGGCCTGACCATGACCGGAACCGTAGACCCGACCGTCCTCAACCTGATCGTGTTCGTGCTGGCGGTGTTCGTCGGCTACCACGTCATCTGGAACGTGACGCCGGCGCTGCACACGCCGCTGATGAGCGTCACCAACGCCATCTCCTCGGTGATCATCGTCGGCGCGATCCTCGCCGCCGGCGCGCCGCTGCTCGACTTCGGCTCGATCATGGGCGCGGTGGCGGTGGGCCTCGCCGCGGTCAACGTCGCCGGCGGCTTCCTGGTCACGCGGCGCATGCTCGAAATGTTCAGGAAGAAAGAGAAAGCGAAATGAGCGCCAACCTCGTCGCGCTCTGGTACCTGGTGGCGTCGGTGTGCTTCATCCTGGCGCTCAAGGGCCTGTCCTCGCCGACCACCGCGCGCCGCGGCAACGCTTTCGGCATCGCCGGCATGGCGATCGCCGTGCTCACGACGCTGGCGGTGGTGGCCAAGGGCCGCATCGACCTGATCCTGATGGCGATGCTCGTCGGCGGCGCGATCGGCGCCAGCGTGGCGCGCCGCGTGCAGATGACGCAGATGCCGGAGCTGGTCGCGGCCATGCATTCGCTGGTCGGCATGGCGGCGGTACTGATCGCCGTCGCGGTGGTCAACAACCCGCCGTCCTTCGGCCTGCCGGCGCAGATGCCCTCGGGCAACAAGCTGGAGCTGTTCATCGGCACCTTCGTCGGCGCCATCACCTTTTCGGGCTCCGTCATCGCCTTCGGCAAGCTCGCCGGGCTGGGCAAGAAATTCCGCCTGTTCTCCAGCGCGCCGGTGGTGTTCCCCGGGCAGCACCTGGTGAACCTCGCGCTGGCGCTGGTGATGATCGGCTTCGGCACCGCCTTCTTCCTCGCGCCCGACAAGGCCTGGAGCGCGTTCGTCGTCATGACCGCGATCGCCTTCGTGCTGGGCGTGCTGATCATCATCCCGATCGGCGGCGCCGACATGCCGGTGGTGATCTCGATGCTGAACAGCTACTCCGGCTGGGCGGCGGCGGGCATCGGCTTCTCCCTCAACAACTCGATGCTGATCGTCGCCGGGTCGCTCGTCGGCTCCTCCGGCGCGATCCTCTCCTACATCATGTGCAAGGCGATGAACCGCTCGTTCATCAGCGTGATCCTTGGCGGGTTCGGCGCCGCGGAAGGTGCGGCCGCCGCCGGGGCCACCGACAAGACGGTGCGCTCGGGCTCCGCCGAGGATGCCGCCTACCTGATGGCGAATGCGGAGAATGTCATCATCGTTCCGGGGTACGGTCTGGCGGTGGCGCGCGCGCAGCACGCGGTCAAAGAAATGGCGGCCAAGCTTGCCGCCAAGGGTGTCAAGGTGCGCTATGCCATCCACCCGGTGGCCGGGCGCATGCCGGGCCACATGAATGTGCTGCTGGCGGAGGCCGAGGTGCCCTATGACCAGGTGTTCGAGATGGAGGACATCAACGGCGAATTCGGCACCGCCGACGTGGCGCTGGTGCTGGGCGCCAACGACGTGGTGAATCCCCTCGCGCACGAAAAGGGCAGCGCCATCTACGGCATGCCGATCCTCGAGGTCGCCAAGGCGCGCACGGTGCTCGTGAACAAGCGCAGCATGGCCTCGGGCTACGCCGGCCTGGACAATCCGCTGTTCTACATGGACAAGACCATGATGGTGTTCGGCGACGCGAAGAAGGTGGTCGAGGACATCGTCAAGGGCCTCGACTAGCGTTCCAGCAGTTGCAGGGCCGGCATTCCAGGAGGACTCCCCATGCAGGATCTGTTTTGGTTCCTGCCCGCTTGGCCGCCCGAGTTCGGCGAGGCGGCGGCCTTCGGCGCGCTGCTGCTGGCCGGGCTGCTCGGCGGCGAAATCGTCAACCGCCTGCTGGCGCTGCCGCGCATCACCGGCTACGTGCTGGCCGGCATCGCCTGCGGCCCGGTGGGGCTCGGGCTGGTGCAAGGCCCGCTGCTGGGCGAGGCGCGGGTGTTCGTCGATCTCGCGCTGGGCCTGATCATGTTCGAGCTGGGCACGCGCCTGGACCTGGCCTGGCTGGCGCGCAACCGCTGGCTGTCGGTGGCGGCGGTGGGCGAGAGCCTGGGGGCGTTCTTCGCCATCTACCTCGCCTTGCTGTACGCGGGATTCGCGCCGCTGCTCGCGGGCTGCGCCGCGGCCGTCGGCACGGCCACTTCGCCCCCGGTGGTCATGCTGGTGGCCCAGGAGCTGCGCGCTTCGGGCCAGATCACCGAGCGCATGCTGCTGTTCACCGCGGTCAATTGCGCGGTCGCCTTCGTCGCGCTGACGCTGCTGCAGCCGCTGGTGCACCTGGAGTACCGGGCGGACTGGCGCTCCGCGCTGCTGCACCCCGTGTACGTGCTGTCGGGCGCCGCGCTGCTCGGCTTCGCCGCCTGCCGCATCATGCTGTGGCTCGCCCGGTGGCTGGGCAAGCGCGAGGACCGGCAGTTCGTGCTGCAGGTGGGCACCATCATCCTGGTGGTGGGACTGGCGCGCGCCGCCGACGTGACAGTGGGCGTGGCGCTGCTCGCCTTCGGCGTTTTCGCGCGCAACAAGGACTTCGGCCACGCGCTGCTGCCGCTGCGCTTCGGCTACGCCGGCCAACTGCTGTTCGTGGTCCTGTTCGTGCTCACCGGCGCGAGCCTCGATTTCGGCTTTCTGGCGCAGGCGGCGGGGATCGCCGCCGCGTTCATCGTGGCGCGTTTTCTGGGCAAGGCGGCGGCCGTCCTGGCCTTCGGCCGGCTGTCGGGGCTGCGCGCCGGCGGTGCCGGCCTGCTGTCGCTGTCGCTGCTGCCGATGTCGGGCCTCGCCGTGGTCATGGTGTGGGACACGGCGGCGATGTTTCCCGCTTTCGGCACGGAACTCGCCGCCGTGGTGCTCTCCGCGGTGGCCATCCTGGAATTGGTCGGGCCGCTGGCCACGCAGTTCGCCCTGCAGCGCGCCGGCGAAGCGGGCGTGGAACAGCAGTCATGAGGGTGTTGCCGTTCGCGCCCTCGACCCCGCTCAGCCTGGGCGTGGAACTCGAACTGCAACTGCTGCGCGCGCACGACTACGACCTGGCGCACGAGGCCGGCGACCTGATCGAGCGCCTGGCGAAGAAGAAAGTGCCGGGCGCGGTCAAGCCCGAAATCACGCTGTCGATGGTCGAATTGAACAGCTCGATCCAGCCGGGATACGCCGGCCTGCTGGCCGAACTGGAGGCGCAGCGCGCCGCGGTCGGCGAGGCGGCCGGCATGCTCAACCTGCGCGTGGCGGGCGGCGGCGCGCACCCGTTCCACAAGTGGCCCGAGCGGCGCGTGTTCCCGACCGAGCGCTTTCAGGGCGTGGTGGAGCGCTACGGCTTCCTCGCCAAGCAGTTCACCGTGTTCGGCCAGCACATCCACGTCGGCTGCGCGAGCGGCGACGACGCCGTGTACCTCACGCACATGCTGACGCGCCACGTGCCGCAGTTCATCGCGCTGTCGGCCGCTTCGCCCTACTATCAGGGCGAGGACACCTCTTTCCAGTCATCGCGCCTGACCGCGGTCAGCGCCTTCCCGCTGTCCGGGCACATGCCCTTTGTGCGCGACTGGCGGGAGTTCGAGGCCTATTTCGAATCCATGCGCGGCGTGGGCATCGTCCAGAGCATGAAGGACTTCTACTGGGACATCCGTCCCAAGCCCGAGTACGGCACGATCGAGATCCGCGTGTGCGACACGCCGCTCACCGTCCGGCGCGCCGCGCTGCTCGCCGCCTATGCGCAGGCGCTCGCCTGCTACTACCTCGCCGAGAGGCCGCTCGAGCCCGCGGCGGCGGTCTACCAGGTGAACGCCTACAACCGCTTCGAGGCCTGCCGCTACGGTTTCGCCGGGACCCTGGTCGAGCCCTACGAGCGGCGCCGCAAGGCGATCGGCGAGGACCTGCTCGATTCGATCGCGCATGCCATGCCGCACGCGGCGCGGCTGGGCTGCGCCCAGGGCCTCTCCGACCTGGCGGCGGAAGTGCGCGGCGGATATTCGGATGCGGGCTGGCTGCGCCAGCAGCGGGGCGCCGGCGGCACGCTCGGCGACGTGGTGCGCAAGTCGGCCGAGCGCTGGTCGGCGGCCTGAGCGCACTTATAATCGCGGCGCAGCATCACCTGGGGAGGGGGAATGGCGAAGCATGCATGGCAGGGCCTGGCGCGCTTCGTCGCGCACGAGCGCGGTCTGTTCGTCGGCGCGATTATCCTGGGCGGCGTGGCACTCGAATTCGGCGTGCCGACGGACTTCGTGCTGTTCGCGCTCACGCTCGCCGGCGTGGCGCTGTTCCACCGCCACGTGCTGTGGGTCGCGCTCGCCGGCTTGGCCGTCATCGCCTTGTACAAGATCGGCTTCACGGGATTCAAGACCGGTCCCGGCCTCCCCGGGTTCGGACGCCACCTGCTGCACGAATGGGTGATCCTCACCAACCTGCTCGGCCTGCTGCTCGGCTTCGCGCTGCTGTCCAAGCATTTCGAGGAGTCGAAGATTCCCGCCGTGCTGCCGCATTTCCTGCCCGACGGCTGGAAGGGCGCGTTCGTGCTGCTGGTGATGATCTTCGTGCTGTCCTCGTTCCTCGACAACATCGCGGCGGCGATCATCGGCGGCACCATCGCCGCCACCGTGTTCCGGCACAAGGTGCATATCGGCTACCTGGCGGCGATTGTCGCCGCGTCCAACGCCGGCGGCTCGGGCAGCGTGGTGGGCGACACCACCACCACCATGATGTGGATCGACGGCGTGAGCCCCTTGGCGGTGCTGGAGGCCTATGTTGGTGCGGCGGCGGCGATGGTGATCTTCGGCATCCCGGCGGCGCTGCAGCAGCACCGGCACTCGCCGATCATCAAGGATGCGGCGGTCAAGGGGCGCGTGGACTGGGCGCGCGTCGCGATCGTGGTGGTCATCCTGCTGGCGGCGATCGCCGCCAACGTGCTGGTCAACCTGAGATTCGCCGACAAGGCGGACAGTTTTCCGTTCATCGGCGCGGCGGTCTGGCTGGCGCTGCTCGCCTGCGCGCCGTGGCGCAGGCCGGACTGGACGCTGCTGCCCGAGGCGTTCAAGGGTGCCGTCTTCCTGCTGTCGCTGATCCTGTGCGCGTCGATGATGCCGGTGGAGAAGCTGCCGGCGGCGTCCTGGCACACCGCGCTGGGCCTGGGCTTCGTATCGTCCGTGTTCGACAACATCCCGCTCACCGCGCTGGCCCTGAAACAGGGCGGTTACGACTGGGGCTACCTGGCCTATGCGGTGGGCTTCGGCGGCTCGATGATCTGGTTCGGCTCGAGCGCCGGGGTGGCGCTGTCCAACCTGTATCCGGAGGCCAAGTCGGTGGGCGCCTGGCTGCGCCACGGCTGGCATGTCGCGGTGGCCTATGTGGTGGGTTTCTTCCTGTTGCTGGCGGTTCTTGGCTGGCATCCGGACGCCAAGCACAAGGCGCAGGCGCCGGGTAGACCCGTCGCCGCGGCCACCGCCCATTTCATATCGTGAAGTTGCCTTGCAGTGGCCGAACACCGGGGGTTAGAATTGCCGAGCAATTCACGAACGGGGCCCGAGCCCCGCGCTGGAACCACACCGAAAGAGGAGACCACGAAATGAGCAAGCAAGTGAAACCCGACGCTACGCGCCGCAAGTTCATCACTGGCGCCGCCGCGGCGACGGCTGGCGCAGCGACGCTCGGCTTCCCGATGATCGCCAAGGCGCAAGGTCCGATCACCATGCGCTGGCAGAGCACCTGGCCGTCGAAGGACATCTTCCACGAATACGCCACCGACTTCGCCAAGAAGATCAACGACATGACCGGCGGGGACCTCAAGATCGAAGTGCTGCCCGCGGGCGCGGTGGTGCCGCCGTTCGGCCTGCTCGACGCCGTGTCGAAGGGCACGCTCGACGGCGGTCACGGCGTGCTGGTGTACAGCTACGGCAAGCAGAACGCGCTCGCGCTCTGGGGCTCCGGCCCGGCGTTCGGCATGGACGCGCAGCAGATGCTGTCCTGGCACAAGTACGGCGGCGGCAGGGAACTGCTCGCCAAGCTGTACGCCTCGATCGGCGGCAACGTGGTTTCGTTCCCCTACGGGCCGATGTTCACGCAGCCGCTGGGCTGGTTCAAGAAGCCGATCACCAACGTCTCGCAGTTCAAGGGCCTGAAGTACCGCACGGTGGGCCTGTCGGTGGACGTGTTCACCGGCCTGGGCGCCGCGGTCAACGCGCTGCCCGGCGGCGAAATCGTTCCGGCGATGGATCGCGGCCTGCTGGACGCGGCCGAATTCAACAACATGAGCTCCGACCGCCTGCTCGGCTTCGCGGACGTGTCCAAGGTGTGCATGCTGCAGAGCTACCACCAGAACGCCGAGCAGTTCGAGATCATGTTCAACAAGACCAAGTTCGATGCGCTGCCGGCCAAGATGCGCTCGATCATCGAAAACGGCGTCGAGGCGGCCTCGCAGGACCTGGTCTGGAAGGCGATCGACCGCTACTCGCAGGACTACATCGAGCTGCGCACCAAGGACAAGGTCAATTTCTACAAGACGCCGACCTCGATCCTGCAGGCGCAACTGACGGCTTACGACCAGGCGGCTGCGAAGAAAGGCGCGGGCAACGCGCTTTTCAAGGAAATCGAGGCATCGCAGAAGGCCTATGCCGAGCGCGTCGGAAAGTGGGATTTCGACAACAACGTGCGCCGCGAGATGGCGTACAACCATTATTTCGCGAAGGCGGCCGGGAAGAAGGCGTAAGCGCCCGGTGTTTACCCCAGCCATCCGGCGCGAGCCGGGTGGCTGTTTTGTTTCCGGCTTCAGGCTCCCGACAGATTCATCGTATAGGTTAGCCGCGTGCAAAAGGCACTGCTGTTCGTCGACAGACTGAGCACTTGGGTCGGCCAGTTCTTCTCCTGGCTGATCGTCGTGCTCACGGTGTCGATCACCTGGGAGGTGTTCTCGCGCTACGCGCTCGACCATCCCCACGACTGGATGTTCGACGCGATGATCCAGATGTACGGCACGCTGTTCATGATGGCGGGCGCCTACACGCTGTCGAAGAACGGGCACGTGCGGGGCGATGTCCTGTACAGCTTCTTCCAGCCCCGGACGCAGGCGACCATCGACCTGATCCTGTATATCGTATTTTTCCTGCCCGGCACCTTCGCGCTCACCTACGCGGGATTTTTCTACGCAGCGGATTCCGTGGCGATCCTGGAGCATTCCGGCATCACCGCGGACGGGCCGCCGGTGTACCAGTTCAAGGCCGTGATCCCGCTCGCCGGCGCGTTCCTGCTGGCGCAGGGCATCGTCGAGATCATCCGCTGCATCGCCTGCATCCGGCAGGGCGACTGGCCGTCGCGCGAGCAGGACGTGCAGGAAGTCGACGTCGACAAGTTGAAGGAGATGGTGCACGTGAAGGATGAAGACATCGCGGCATTGGATGCGCTGGTGGTCAAGCAAGAGCACGCGAAGTGAAGGTGCGCAAGGAACTGTGGTTCGGCTTCGCCATCATGGCGATGATCGCCATCCCGGTAATCCTGTTCACGCCCTGGAGCAACCTCACCAGCGGCAACCTGGGCCTGCTGATGCTGGCCCTGATCGTGATTGCGATCATGCTCGGCTTCCCGACCGCGTTCACGCTCATGGGCATGGGCGTGTTCTTCGCCTGGCTGGCGTACCGCAGCGTCGATCCCAAGCTCGCGGTGGCGCAGACGCTGGATCTTTTCGTGCAGCGCTCCTACGGCGTGATGTCCAACGACGTGCTGATCGCCATCCCCTTGTTCGTGTTCATGGGCTACCTCGTCGAGCGTGCCGCCCTGATCGACCGGCTGTTCAAGAGCCTGCACCTCGCGCTGGCGCGCGTGCCCGGTTCGCTCGCGGTCGCGACCATCGTCACCTGCGCGATTTTCGCGACGGCGACGGGGATCGTGGGCGCGGTGGTGACGCTGATGGGCCTGCTCGCGTTCCCCGCGATGTTGCGCGCCGGATACAACATCAAGGTGTCCGCCGGTGCGATCACTGCGGGCGGCTGCCTCGGCATCCTGATCCCGCCCTCGGTCCTGCTGATCGTGTACGGCGCGACTGCCGGCGTGTCCGTCGTGCAGCTCTACGCGGGCGCATTTCTCCCGGGCTTCATGCTCGCGTTCCTGTACATCGGCTACGTGATCGCGCTCGCCAAATGGCGTCCGGCGCTGATGCCGCCGCTCAGCAGCGAGGCGCGCCGGATCGAACTGCCCGCGACCGCGAAGATCCTTGCGCCACGCGGGCGCAATGCGCTGGTCGGCCTGCTGCGGGCCGTGGGCGGCGGAGCCGGAGTGCCCGCCCGCGCGGTGCTCGGCCAGCTTCTCGTTTCCCTGCTGCCAGCGCTGGCGCTGGGGGCAATACTGGCGCTGACCTACGAGGTCGCCACGGCGCCCGCCCAGACGCTCGAGGCCGGGCTGGTGGAGATGGGCGGGGCGGCGGTGGGCCAGGAGGAAGCGCCCGCGGAAGCCGGCGGGCTCGCGACGCCGACTGAGGAAGACCAGCAGCCGGAGCAGTTGGGCGTGGCGCCAGGGGCGGACGAGCCGGCAGAAGCGGCGGCGCTGCCCGCAGAGAAAGGGGCTGCGCCCGCGGCGGAGGCGTCCAAGGCATCGAAGGCGGCG
>JBGPPD010000002.1:0-80286 GCA_041488375.1 Gammaproteobacteria bacterium
AAAAGCCCCGCTCGGGCGGGGCTCGTCCATGGCAGGCGCGCGCTACTTCGCCCTGAAGTTCTCGTGGCAGCCACCGCAAGCCTTGCCCACTGCGCCAATCTGCGCCTTCACCGCGCCTTCGTCGCCGGTCCGGCTCAGTGCAGCGAGTTTCGAGGCCTCGTTCTCGAGCCGACTCGCCGCTTCCTTGAATTTCGCGGCATTGTCGTACACCGCCGGCAGCGCCTTGCTCTTATCATCCTTGGTGCTCGGGTCGAATCCGTCCCAGGCCATTCTGCTCAGGTTGTCGAGAAAACCCGCATTGCGCTGCACGACCGCGGCATTGTAGGGAACCTTGCCCTGCGCCATGCCTGCCATCGGGCCGAAGTACTTGCCGTGCAGGGTCATCACCGACTGGCGCTGCTTGATCAGAACTTCGGGCTTCGCCTGGGCAAAGGCGCCCTGCGCGATACCCGCTCCCAGAACAGCCGCGACGCCGGCCGCAAACAGCCTGTTACGCATTGGGGAATACCTCCTGAGGTTGGACCACTCCCGGGCAAACAGCACCGGAGGCGTTTTATTTCCTTACCCCTAGCGCAGGCCGGCCGCGTACTCGGCCACGGCCTTGATCTCCTGGTCGCTCATGTGGGCGCCGACCCCGCGCATCATCCCATTCGGGTCGTTGGTGCGGCCGCCGGCGCGGAACAGCTTGAGCTGTCCCTCCACATACTCGGCGAATTGGCCTGCGAGACGAGGATATTGGCCGGGAATGCCGGCCCCGGCCGGCCCGTGGCAACCGGAACAGGCAGGAACATCGCTCGCCGCGTTGCCGCCGCGCCAAAGCTTCTGCCCCTGCGCCGCAAGCTCCTGGCTGCCCGCCGCCGCCGGCCGCAACTTCTGCGATCCGAAATACGCGGCCACGTTGCGCATGTCACTATCGGACAAATTCGCCACCATGCCCGCCATCAGCGCGTTGTCGCGCTCGGCCTTCTTGCCGCCGTGCGCCTTGAAGTTGCCGAGCTGCTTTTCCAAGTACTCCGGATGCTGGCCCGCCAGCTTCGGATTGGCGGCGATCGCGCTGTTGCCATCGGCGGCGTGGCAGGCCGCGCAGACCTGCTTGGCGATCTGCTCGCCCTTCGCGACGTCGGGCTTGACAGCGCCCTGCGCCGCGGCCTGGGCCGCCCACAGCAGCCCCGCGACGGCGAATGCCGCCGGCATGCGTTTCATCCTGAATCTCCCTGAATAGCTTGGAAACGCCTCATTTTATTAGAATTTCGGGCATGCCGGAATCCGCGAGCGCATTTTCCCGGGTGGAATTCCTGGTTTCAGCGGGAATCACCGGCGGGCTGCCGCCGGAGGATCTGCCCGAGATCGCCTTCGCCGGGCGCTCCAACGTCGGCAAGTCGAGCGCGATCAACGCGCTCGCAAGGCGCAAGCGGCTCGCATTCGTTTCCAAGACGCCGGGACGCACGCAAACCATCAATTTCTTCGACCTCGGTGGCCGCGGGCGGCTCGTCGACCTGCCGGGCTACGGCTACGCCCGCGTCCCACAAGCGGTGCGCGCCGAATGGGACCAGCTGGTGGGCGGATTCATGAGCTCGCGCAACTCGCTGACCGGTGTGGTGGTGCTGATGGACGCCCGCCATCCTCTTACGGCGCACGATGAACGCTTGCTCGCCTGGCTGCGGCCCGCCGGGCGGCGGCTGCTGGTGCTGCTGTCAAAGTGCGACAAGCTCTCGCGCCAGGCGCGGGCCAAAGTCTTGCAGGAGTGCCGGGCCCGCCTCGCGGCGCGCGCGTTCGATGCCGAGGCGAGGTTGTTCTCCAGCCTCTCGGGAGAAGGGGTGGAGGAAACGCGCCTGCTGCTCGATGATTGGCTTCGGGCAGCAGGCGCGCGTAATAAAAAACCCCCGGCAAAGGGGAATTAAACCGGGGGCAAAACGCCTTAATTGGAGTTAAGGCAACCCGCTCAGGGAGGAGAAGCGGGAGACGATCAAGACCGTCTAAAGGTAAGATTGCACGGCGCGGGAAAAGTTCCGGGCGCCGAAACCCTCAGGAAAATCAGCATCATGAAGATTTATGGCCAATTTCCCGCCGTGCGCATGCGCCGCATGCGGCGGAACGAGTTCTCGCGGCGGTTGATGCGCGAGAACCGGCTCAGCGTGGACGACCTGATCTACCCGGTTTTCGTGCTGGACGGCAATAACCGCACGGAACAAGTGGCTTCGATGCCGGGGGTCGAGCGCATGACGGTGGACCGACTTCTCCCGGTGGCCGAGGAATGCATGAAACTTCGCATCCCGGTGCTGGCCCTGTTCCCGGTGATCGAGCAAAAGCTCAAGACGCCCGACGGACGCGAGGCGTTCAACCCGAACGGCCTGGTGCCGCGCGCGGTTGCGGTGCTGAAGAAGCGGTTTCCGCAGCTCGGGATCATGACCGACGTGGCACTCGATCCCTACACCTCCCACGGGCAGGACGGTGTCATCGACAAGGCTGGTTACATCGTCAACGACGTCACGCTGGATGTCCTGGTCAAACAGGCGCTGTGCCAGGCGAAGGCTGGCGTGGACATCGTCGCGCCTTCGGACATGATGGACGGCAGAATCGGGCGTATTCGCGCCGCGCTGGAGAAGGCCGGGCACATCCATACCAAGATCCTCGCCTACTCCGCGAAGTACGCTTCCGGCTTCTACGGGCCGTTCCGCGATGCGGTGGGATCGGCGAAGAACCTCGGCAAGGGCGACAAGAAGACCTACCAGATGGACCCGGCGAACTCGGACGAAGCGCTGTGGGAGGTGGGACTCGACCTCGCCGAGGGCGCGGACATGGTGATGGTGAAGCCGGGGCTGCCCTATCTGGACATCGTGCGGCGCGTGAAAGACGAATTCAAGGCGCCGACCTATGTGTACCAGGTGTCGGGCGAGTATTCGATGCTGCGCGGCGCGATCGACCGGGGATGGCTGCCGGAGAGCTGCGTGATGGAGGCGCTGCTCGCCATGAAGCGCGCCGGCGCGGACGGCATCCTGACCTACTTCGCGCGCGACGCGGCGCGCGAACTCAAAAAAATAGGCTAGCCGAAGACCACGGCCACGCCGTGCGCGTCCTGCGCGCTCACCGCGAAGGAGCCATCCGCGAGCGCAACCGGGTTCAATCCGTTCCGTCGCAGGACGCGGGCCGCACTCGCGCGATCCGCAACACGGACGAACAGCGCCGCCACCAGCGGACGCGGCCGCAGCGGCAGGCCGACGCCGTGCAGGCGGTGTCCCAGCTTCCAGCGCGAGGCAAGCGCGATCGGCGCGCTGCCGGTCTGCACCAGCAAACCCTCTTCGATGTTCTGCGGCCTCGCGGCGAACAGCCTGCCGTAGCTCGCCGCGGCCCGCTCGGGCTCCTCGGCCACGATCGCCACGGCCGCGACAGCAGTGGCGCCGTTCGCATGGCGCAGGTACTCGGCCCGCCACACCATCCCACGCGTCAAATGCTGGCAGGCAAACATGCTACAGCCCGGCGACGCATCGGGCGGCAACTGCACGATGCGAAATCGCGCATCGCCCAGGACTTCCACCGGCCGCGAGAAATCGAGCGGCGCGTCCGCCGCGATGCCGTCCGCAGCAAAGCTGGCGTGCAGTGCGTGCGCGTCGTCGGTCGCCAGGGCAATCGCGCCGAGGCCTTCGCCCTTGGCCACGAAATCGGTGAACGCCTGCAACGCCGGATGCGGCTTGGGGACCGCCAGCAGCTCCACGTAGTCGCTGCCGAACATCAGGCAATGGTTCTGCGAGCCGAGAGAATGCAAGCCGCGCGGCGTCAGCGTGAAGCCCATGCGCGCGTAGGCCTGCTGCGCCTTGTCGAGGTCGCGCACCAGTACCACGACGTGGTCGATGCCTTGGAGGTGGGGCCGCATCGACGCGCTCAGTCGGATTCGGCGTGTTGCAGCGTCTTGAGGAAGCGCTCGGCGTTCTGGAAGCCGATCACGCGCAACCCGGGGATCTCCTTGCCCCGCGCGTCGAAGAAGATGATGCCCGGCGGGCCGAACAGCGAGAAGCGCTTGAGCAGGGCTTTGTGTTCCGCGGTATTCGCGGTCACGTCGGCCTGCAGCAGGAGCATGCGCTCGAGCTTCGCCTTGACGCGCGCGTCGCTGAAAGTGAAGGCTTCCATCTCCTTGCAGGAGACGCACCAGTCGGCGTAGAAGTCCAGCATCGCCACCTTGCCCGGCGCAACGAGCTTCGCCTCCAGCGCCGCAATGCTGTCGACACGCACGAACCTGGTATCCCCTTTGCTGCCAAGGAACAGCGGCGAGACGATCCAGGCCGCCACGGCGATCAGCAGCACGCCGAAGAACTTCTTCACCACGTTCATCCAGCGGCCCGCCCTGGGCAGCAGCGCACCCTCCGAGACGCCGATGACCAGCAGCGGCAGGCCCATGCCGAGCGCCATGGCGAACAGCGCCGAGCCGCCGAGCACAACGTCGCGCGTCTGGCTGATGTACAGCAACGCGCCGGCGAGCGGCGCCGCGACGCAGGGACTGACGATGATCGCCGACAGCACCCCCATGCCCGCCACGGTGGCGAGCTTGCCGCCCTCCAGCCGGTGGTGCACGGAGGACAGCGGGTGGCGCAGGAAACCCGGCAACTGCAGCTCGTAGAGCCCGAACATGGACAGCGCGAGCAGCACGAACACCAGCGCGAAGCCGGCGAGCACCCAGGCGTTCTGCAGCGACGCCGCGATGAGCGAGCCGGAGTAGGCGGCGGCGACCCCCGCCGCCGCGTAGGCCACCGACATGCCGAGCACGTAGGAGGAGGAAAGCGCGAAAGCGCGCTTCTTGGTCACGCTGCCGCCCTCGCCGGCGATGATGCCGGAGAGGATCGGGATCATCGGCAGCACGCACGGCGTGAAGGCGAGCAGCAGGCCGAAACCGAGAAAACTCGCCAGCACCAGCCAGCGGTTGCCCTGGAACATCGCCGCGATGTCCAAATCGCTTGCCGAGAACCACGCGCGCCCGGCCGGGACATCGCCGGGGAACGATGCAAGGCGCAGCGTCGCCGCCGACTCCATCGGCACGTAGCACACGCCTGCGTCGGCGCAGCCCTGCGAAGTAACGAGCAACCGCAGCGGCTCCGCCCCGGCACTCTCCACCGGCACGCGGATGCGCACCTCCCTGCGGTAGGTTTCCGTATCGCCGAAAAACTGGTCCTTCTTGCGCTCCCCTGCCGGAAAGCCGGGCGCACCGAGGTGCGCATTGCGCGCCGCGAACTTGAAGCGATCGCGGTACAGGTAGTAGCCGTCGGCGATGGCGAACTGCACCTCGATCGTCTTGCCGTCGAGGGCGCGCGCGGAGAAACGGAACGCCTGCTCGGGCTCGAGCAGCTCCTGCGGCGACGCCGCGGGCGCTGGCAATGATGCCAGCGCCAGCCAGAGCAGAAAGAGGAAACGCGTCATCGGGGAGGGCTGGTCTCGGCCACCACCCATTCCAGGTAGGCCGGCAGGCCGCGCTCGATTGGGACCGCCACGATCTCGGGAAGTTCGTAGGGGTGGGCGCGACGGATTTCCACCTCGAGCGCCGCGTAACGCTCGCGTGTCGTCTTGATCAGCACCGGGTGCTCTTCGCCCTGCTGCAGCTCCCCCTGCCAGCGGTACACCGAGCGGCAAGGCGCCAGGATGTTGACGCAGGCCGCCATGCGTTTGCCGACCAGCGACTCGGCCAGCCTCTCGGCGGCAGCGCGGTCGGGCAGGTTGGTCAATACCAGCAGCGCACTCATGCACCCCCCGCGGGCGCAAGCAATCCGTCGTGCACGGTCGGAAACTGCAGCCGCACCCCGAGGTTCTCCTTGATGCGGCGGTTGGCGAGCCGGCGCGACTCGCTCATGAAGGAAAGCAGTTCCGGCGCGATGCGCCCCGACGCCTCCGCGCGCGCAATGCGCGGCGGGCGCGGCAGCCCGGCGCGCTCGGCCACCAGGTCGAACCAGTCGCCCATCCGGATCTCGCTGTCGTCGCTCGCGTTGTAGGTGCCGGCGGGCGAACGTTCCTCCAGGGCGCGCACCACGATCGCGGCCAGGTCATCGGCGTGGACATGGTTGGTGTAGACGTCGTCCTCCGCCCGCAGCACCGGGGTGCCTGCGCGCAACCGCTCGAGCGGCAGGCGGTCGGCGGCGTAGATGCCCGGGACCCGCAGGATCACCAGCGCCACGCCGCGCTCGCTGCACCATACTGCAAGCTGGCGCTCGGCATCCACGCGACGGCGAGCGCGCTCGGTTTGCGGGCGTACCGCGCGCGACTCGTCCACGCGCGCCCCGCCGCAATCGCCGTACACGCCGCTCGTGCTGACGTAGACCACGCGCGCCGGTAGAATCCGGCCCTTCGCCAACGACGCGAGCAGATGCCCGGTGCGCGTGTCCACCGGCCCGGCAGCCGGCGGCGGCGCGCAATGCAGCACGGCGTCAGCTCCCGGCAGGTCGGCGAGGGTCTCGGGCCGGTCGAGATCCCGGCCGTGGCGTCGCGACAGCGGCTGCACCTCGTAGCGGGCCTCGAGCCGCGGCAAGGCGCGGCGCGCGATGTCGCCGAAACCCGCGATCAGCAGTTTCTTCATCGATGGCATTTTAGCGACATGCACAGCGTCACGATCCAGCCGAGCGGTCAGCAATTCCAGGTCGAGGAAGACGAAGCCGTGCTGGCAGCCGCCCTGCGCCAGGGCTTCGTGCTGCCCTACGGGTGCAAGAACGGCGCTTGCGGCAGCTGCAAGGGAAAGATCCTGGCGGGCAGGGTGGACTATGGGGTCTACCAGCCGAAGGCCTTGCCGGAGGACGACAAGGCACGGGGCAAGGCGCTGTTTTGCCAGGCCAAGCCGCTCACCGACCTGGTGATCGAGGCGCGCACCATCGGCGCGGCCAAGGACATCCTGATCAAGACGCTGCCGTGCCGCGTGCAGACGCTGCAGCGCGTCACGGAGGACGTCATGCTGCTCGGCCTCAAGCTCCCGGCCAACGAGCGGCTGCAGTTCCTCGCCGGCCAGTACCTGGAGTTCCTGCTCAAGGACGGCTCGCGCCGCAGCTTCTCCATGGCCAATGCGCCGCACGATGACGAACTCCTCCAATTGCACATGCGCCATGTGCAAGGCGGGAATTTCACCGACCACGTGTTCGGCAAGATGAAGGAGCGCGACATCCTGCGCTTCGAAGGACCGCAGGGCACGTTCTTCCTGCGCGAGGATTCGGCCAAGCCCATCGTGTTCGTCGCTTCGGGCACCGGCTTCGCGCCGATCAAGGCGATCATCGAGCACGCGCTGAAGAAGGAAATCGCGCGCCCGATGACGCTGTATTGGGGCGGGCGGCGGCCGCGGGACCTGTACTTGCACGCGCTCGCGCAGGGCTGGGCGGCCGGCGGCAAGCTGGACTACGTGCCGGTGATTTCCGACGCGTTGCCGGAGGACCACTGGAGCGGCCGCACGGGGTTCGTGCATCGCGCGGTGATGCAGGACTTTCCGGACCTCTCCGGGCACCAGGTGTACGCTTGCGGTGTGCCGATCATGGTGGATTCGGCGCGCCGCGATTTCACCGCGCAATGCGGCTTGCCGGAAGACGAGTTCTACGCCGACAGTTTCACCACGCAGGCCGACATCGCTCAGCCGGCGCCTTCCCCCAGGTAGGCTTCGCGCACCTTGGCGTCGGCGAGCAACAGCTTCGCCTCGCCGGCGAGCGTGATGTTGCCCGATTCCATGACGTAGCCGCGATGCGCGAGCTCGAGCGCGAGCCGCGCGTTCTGCTCCACCAGCAGGAGGGTCACACCGCGCGCCGACACCTCGCGCACGATGTCGAAGATCTTCGCCACCATCAGCGGCGCCAGGCCCATCGAAGGCTCGTCCAGCAGCAGCAGCTTCGGCCGGCTCATCAGCGCGCGGCCGATGGCGAGCATCTGCTGCTCGCCGCCGGAGAGCGTGCCGGCGGACTGCTTGCGGCGCTCCCGCAAGCGGGGGAACGACTCGTATTGCCGCCCGAGATCCTCGCGAATGTCGGCGTCCCCGCGCGCATAGGCGCCCATGACCAGGTTTTCTTCCACGGTCAGCTGCGCGAATACGCCGCGTCCCTCCGGCACCATCACCAGGCCGCGGCGCGGCAGCTCGAACACCGGCAGCCCCTCCAGCGCTTGCCCCGCGTAGGCGACAGTGCCGCCGCGGGCGTGCAAGCCGCAGATCGCCTTCAATGCGGAGGTTTTCCCGGCGCCATTCGCCCCGATCAGGCAGACCAGCTCGCCTTCGCGCACCGCGAGGTCGATGCCCTTCACCGCACGGATGCCGCCGTAGTGCACCTCCAGCCCCTTCGCCTCAAGCAGCATGCGGCGTGCCGAGATAGGCTTCGATCACTTTCGGGTCGCGCTGCACTTGTGCCGGTGTTCCCTCGGCGATGCGCTCGCCGTAGTCGAGCACCAGCACGCGGTCGCAGACGTTCATCACCAGCCGTACGTCGTGCTCGATGAGCAGCAGGGTCACGCCGTCGTGCCGAATGGCGTCGAGGAGCTTGCGCAACGCCAGCGTTTCCGACGGGTTCATGCCGGCGGCCGGCTCGTCCAGCGCCAGGAGCTTGGGTTCGGTGGCGAGCGCTCGCGCGATCTCGAGGCGCCGCTGGTCGCCGTAGGGCAGGCTCCCCGCCTGGTCGTTGGCGCGCCTGCGGATGCCGACGTAATCGAGTAGCTCGAGCGCGCGCTGCTGGATCGCCGACTCCTCGGCCAGCGTGGCGCGGTTCCTGAGCAGGGCCCCGACCACCCCTGCGCGCGTGCGCACATGGCGGCCGATCATCACGTTTTCCAGCACCGAGAGATTGGCGAACAAGCGGATGTTCTGGAAAGTGCGCGCGATGCCGCGCGCCGCCACCTCGTGCGGCGCGAGGCCGTCGAGCGGCGCACCGTCGAACGCGAAACTGCCCTGGTCCGGCGCGTAGATGCCGCTCAGCACATTGAACAGCGTGGTCTTGCCCGCGCCGTTGGGCCCGATCAGGCCGTAGATTTCGCCGCGCTGGATGGAGAATGAGACGTTGATCAGCGCCTGCACGCCGCCAAAGCGCTTGCCGATGCCCCTCGCTTCAAGCAGCGCGGTCAACGGACAACTCCCGCTTGCGCACCGCGGAGGGCAGCAGGCCCGCCGGGCGGTAGAGCATGATCAGCACCAACGCCAGGCCGAAGATCAGCATGCGGATCACCTCCGGCTCGATGAGCATGCGCCCGAACAGCGCCTCCTGCAGCGGCTGCACGGTCCAGCGCAGGATCTCCGGCACGAAGGACAGCAGCAGCGCCCCGAGCACCACGCCCCAGATGTTGCCCATGCCGCCCAGCACCACCATCGCCACCACCATGATCGACTCGACCAGCACGAAGCTCTCCGGCGAAATGAAGGCCTGGATCGCCGAGAACATGCCGCCGGCCACGCCGGCGAAGCTGGCGCCCATCGCAAAAGCCAGCAGCTTCATGCGCGTGGTGTTGATGCCCATGGCACGCGCGGCGGTCTCGTCCTCGCGCACGGCTTCCCAGGCGCGGCCGATCCTGGAGTTCTGCAGCCGCACGTTGACCAGCAGGATGGCGATCATCACCAGGAGCAGCAGGTAGTAGTACTTGATCGGGCCGCTGAAGGCGATGCCGAGCAGGGTCTCCGGCTTGGAGAAGTCGAAGCTGCCGAAGCGGAACGGATCGATGCCCGCGATGCCCTGCGGACCGCTGGTGATGTTCACCGGGCGCGACAGGTTGTTGAGGAAGATGCGCACGATTTCGCCGAAGCCGAGCGTGACGATGGCGAGGTAGTCGCCGCGCAGCTTGAGCGTGGGCGCCCCGAGCAGCACGCCGAAGATTGCCGCCACCAGCGCGCCGATCGGCAGGATCACCCAGAACGGCAGGTGCAGTCCGAACTGCGGACTGGCAAGCAGCGCGTAGGTGTAGGCGCCGACCGCGTAGAACGCGATGTAGCCCAGATCCAGCAGGCCCGCGAAACCGACCACGATGTTCAGACCGAGCGCCAGCAGCACGTAGAGGATGGCGTAGTTGGTGATGCGCACCCAGCTGGTGCCGATCTGCGCCAACGCGAACGGCAGAACCAGCAGTGCCAGCGCAACCAGCGCCGTGCCGGCCCAAAGCAGCTTCGGATTGGCGCGCACGTCGAACAGGACCTTCATGCCCGGTCGCCGACCCGTTCGCCGAGCAGCCCGGAGGGCCGGAACACCAGCACCAGGATCAGCACCACGAAGGCGAAGACGTCCTGGTAGTTTGAGCCGAACAGGATGAAATGCCCGCTGCCCGCGCAGCGCTCGCCCAGCAGGGACGCGAGCCAGCCATACCGGCAAAGATCCGTCAGGTCGCCGATATAGCCCGCGCCGAGCGCCTCCACCACGCCGAGCACCACGCCGCCCAGCATCGCCCCGGGGATGTTGCCGATGCCGCCCAGCACCGCGGCGGAGAACGCCTTCAGGCCGAGCACCGAACCCATCGTGTATTGCGCGACGCCGTAATAGGTGCCGACCATCACGCCCGCCACCGCGCCGAGAGCGGCGCCGATGACGAAGGTGGCGGCGATGACCCGGTTGACGTCCACGCCCATCAGTCCCGCGACCTGCGGATTCTGCGCGGTCGCGCGCATCGCAGCGCCCAGGCGCGTGCGGTACACGAGGAAGGCAAGGCCCGCCATGATCAGCAGGCACAGGGCCAGGATGGCGATCTGCACGTTGGTGATGGCGGCGCCGGCCAAGGTGTAGGTCTGGATGCGAATGATCTGCGGGAAGGCGATGACGTTGCGCGTCCACACCAGCATCGCCAGGTGCTGCAGGATGATGGACACGCCGATGGCGGTGATCAGCGGCGCGAGACGCGACGCGCGACGCAGCGGCCGGTAGGCGAGCCGCTCCATGGCGTAGCCCACGGCCATGCACACCGGCACCGCGCAAGCGACGCCCAGCGCCAGCACCACCAGCGGCGGCATCCCCGCGCCAGCGAAGCTGGTGATCACCGAAAATGCCACCATCGCGCCGATCATTACGACTTCGCCGTGCGCGAAATTGATCAGCTGGATGATGCCGTAGACCATCGTGTAGCCGAGGGCCACCACCGCGTACACGCTGCCCAGCGTCAGGCCGTTGATGACCTGCTGCAGGAAAATGTCCACGCGGAAGAGCCTAGCAGAAATGAAAACGGCACCCGCGGGTGCCGTTTGCCGCCGCCGTTGCCGGGGCGTCTACTTGCCGAATTCGGCGAACGGGATGGTCTTGCCGGCCTTGATCACCGCCAGCGGCACGATCTTGCCGCCCTGCATGGTGAAGATCGTCATCTCGGCGTCCTTGCGGTCGCCTTTCGCGTCGAAGGAGATCTCGCCGGTGGCGCCCTTGTAGGTGATCTTGGCGAGTTCCGGCAGGTACTTCGCCGGGTCCGCCGAGTCCGCCTTCTTCATGGCCGCGATCAGCAGGTTCGCCGCATCGTAGGTGAAGGGGGCGTACAGGATCGGGTCGGAGTTGAACTTCTTCTTGTAGGCGTCGAGGAAGCCCTTGTCCGCGGCGGCCACCGGGATCCCCGCCTGGGAGCACAGCAGGCCTTCCGCCGCGGGACCCGCCAGCTTGTTCATTTCCTCGGTGCAGGCGCCGTCGCCGAAGACGAACACCGCGCCGATGCCGAGCTCGCGCCCTTGCTTGATCAGCGGACCGCCGGTCGCGTCCATGCCGCCGTAGAAGATCGCGTCCGGATTGCGGCCCTTCAGCTTGGTGAGCACCGCCTTCCAGTCCGTGGTCTTGTCGGTGCCCTTCTCGCGCGGCAGCACCTCGACGCCGCCGGCCTTCAGCGTCTTCTCCACTTCGTTGGCGATGCCCTCGCCGTAAGCCGTGGCGTCGTCGATCACCGCCACCGTCTTCGGCTTGCGGTTGCTCGCGAGGTAGCTGGCAATCGCCGGGCCCTGCTGGTCGTCGCGGCCGACGACGCGGAACACCACCTTGAATCCCTGCTCGGTCAGCTTCGGGTTGGTGGCCGAACCGGTAATCATCGGAATGCCGGCCTGGTTGTAGATCGCGGAGGCCGGAATAGTCACGCCGGAATTGAGGTGGCCCACCACGCCGGCCACTTTCGCGTCGGCCAGCTTCTGCGCCACCGTGGTGCCGACCTTGGGGTCCGCCTGGTCGTCCTCGGCGACCAGCACGAACTTCACCTCCTTGCCGCCGAGCTTGATCTTGGCCTCGTTGGCCTGCTCGACGGCGAGGCGCGCGCCGTTCTCGTTGTCCTTGCCCAGGTGCGCAATGCCGCCGGTGATCGGGCCGACGTGGCCGATCTTGATGTCGGAGGATGGCTGCTGTCCGCAACCGGCCAGGGCGGCCGCGACGGCGATGCTGGCGAGGGCAAGTCTGGTTTGGCGCATGGGGGCTCCGTTCCGCATCACTTGATCGACAGGACCCACTTCACCAGCGCGTGCAGGTCGGCGTCTGGCACGGCGCTATTCGGCGGCATCGGTATCTGGCCCCAGACGCCCACACCGCCGCTCTTCACCTTTGCCACCAGCTTGGCCTCGATGCCCTTCTGACCGGCGTACTTCTTCGCAACATCGGCGTATGCCGGGCCCACGGTCTTCGCGCCCTTGACGACGTGGCAGGCCAGGCATCCATGCTTCTGGGCGAGCGCCTCATTCGCCTCGGCCGGCAGAGCGGCGGCAAGCGCCAGGATGGCGGCGGATACGACAAACGGCTTCATCGGTTTCCCTTCGAATTGAGGGCGAAATGCTACCCGAACGCGGCTTCAATGCAAGCCTTGTGCAGCGTGGCGTATGCGGGTAAGCCACCCCGATGGGCGACCGCGGCGCCGAAGAAGTGCTGCACTTCTGGTTCGACGAGCACGCCAGGGACTGGTTCGTGAAGAACCCGTCCTTCGACGAGGGGGTCCGCACGCGCTTTGCCAGCCTGCACGCGGATGCGGCGGCGGGCCTGCTGGCGCACTGGGCGGACGAGGCCCGCAGCTGCCTTGCACTGGTCATCGTGCTGGACCAGTTTCCACGCAACATGTACCGGGGAGAAGCGCGCGCGTTTGCCACGGACGCCCTTGCGCGCGCAGCGGCGCGGGTCATCCTCGCGCAAGGCTGGAACAGGCAGATGGCGCCATCGGAACAGCTGTTCGCCTATCTTCCGTTCGAGCACAGCGAGTCGCTGGAAGACCAGAAGCTTGCTTGCGATCTGATGAAGGACTTCGACACGGACCAACTGCGCTACGCGATCCGGCACCGCGAGATCATCGAGCGTTTCGGCCGCTTCCCGCACCGCAACGGCATTCTCGGCCGCGAAAGTACCGCGGCCGAGATCGAGTTCCTGAAACTGCCCGGGTCAGGGTTCTGAATCGGTGATCGCGCCTTTGGAGGCGGTGGACACCAGCTTCATGTACTTGGCCATGAGCCCTTTGGTGTAGCGCGGCTTGGGCGCCTTCCACTTCTTTCGGCGCGCGGCGAGCTCTTTCGCCGGCACGTTGAGCTGGAGGAGGTGTTTCTTCGCATCGATGGTGATCGAGTCGCCCTCCTTCACCAGCGCGATGGTGCCCCCGACATAGGCTTCGGGAGCGACGTGGCCAACCACCATGCCCCAAGTTCCGCCGGAGAATCGCGCGTCGGTCAGCAGCCCTACCGATTCTCCAAGTCCTTGGCCTGTAAGAGCAGAAGTGGGCGCTAGCATCTCTTGCATCCCTGGCCCCCCTTTCGGCCCTTCATAGCGGATCACGATCACGTCACCCGGCTTGATCCGCTTGGCCAGGATGGCTTTCATGCAGTCGGGCTCGGAATCGAACACGCGCGCCGGTCCAGTGATCGAGGTCTTCTTCAGCCCGGTGATCTTCGCGACGCAACCCTCGGGCGCGAGGTTACCTTTGAGGATCGCAAGGTGACCCTGCGCATACATGGGATTGGACCAGGGACGGATCACGTCCTGGTCGCGTCGCGGCTCCGCAGGCACGTCCTTCAGCATTTCGGCCATTGTCTTGCCGTGAATGGTCAAGCACTCGCCGTGCAGCACGCCGTTGGCCAGAAGGATCTTCAACACCTGCGGCACGCCGCCCGCGCGATGAAAATCCACCGCTACGTAACGCCCCGAGGGCTTCAGGTCGCACAGCACCGGCACCTTGCGGCGCACGCGCTCGAAATCGTCGATGGTCCATTTGACGCCGGCGGCCGAGGCAATCGCGAGGTAATGCAGCACGGCGTTGGTCGAGCCGCCGGTCGCCATCACCAGGGCCACCGCGTTCTCGATGGACTTGCGCGTGATGATGTCGCGCGGCCGCAGGTTTTTCTTCACCGCTTCCACCAGCACGCGCGCGGATTCAGCCGCGCTGTCCGCCTTCTCCGCGTCGGGCGAGGCCATCTGCGAAGAGCCCAGCAGGCTCATGCCGAGCGCCTCGAACGACGAGGACATCGTATTGGCGGTGAACATGCCGCCGCAGGCGCCGACCGAGGGGCAGGCGTTCTTCTCGATGCCGACGAAGTCCTCCTCGTTCATCTTGCCGGCGCTGAAGGCGCCCACCGCCTCGAAGGCGGAGACGATGGTGAGGTCCTGCCCCTTCCACTTGCCCGGCTTGATGGTCCCCGCGTAGACGAAAATACCGGGCACGTTCATGCGCGCGAGCGCCATCATGCCGCCCGGCATGTTCTTGTCGCAGCCGCCCACCACCAGCGCGCCGTCCATCGCCTGGCCGTTGACCGAGGTCTCGATGGCGTCGGCGATCACCTCGCGCGATACCAGCGAGTACTTCATCGCCTCGGTGCCCATGCCGATGCCGTCGGTGACGGTCGGCACGCCGAACACCTGCGGCTTCGCGCCTGCGCCTTCCAGCGCCGCCATGGCGCGGTCCACCAGCGGCTGGATGCCGGCGTTGCACGGGTTCATGGTGGAGTGGCCATTCGCCACGCCGATGATCGGCTTGTCGAAGTCGCCGTTCTTGAAGCCCACGGCGCGCAGCATCGCGCGGTTGGGCGAGCGCGCGACGCCCTGGGTGATCAGGCGGGAGCGGCGGTTGTCGGCCATGGGGTGTTTCCTCCGGACGTAGAATGCAAATTCTACCGTGCTCGTCCACCCGAACTTCGACCCGATCGCGATCTCCATCGGCCCGCTCGCCGTGCGCTGGTATGGGCTCATGTACCTGGCGGCCTTCGGCATGCTGTGGTGGCTGGGCCGGCGCCGCATCGCGGCGAGCCATGCCCCGCTCACGCAGCAGCAGTTCGACGACCTGATCTTCATCGGCGTACTCGGGGTACTGCTGGGCGGACGCCTCGGTTATGTCCTGTTCTACAAGCCCGCGTACTACGCGGTCCACCCGCTGGAGATTCTGGCCATCTGGCACGGCGGCATGGCGTTCCACGGCGGCTTTCTCGGCGTGCTAATCGCCGTGGGCTACTACGCGTGGCGGCAACGGCTGGATTGGTGGCGCCTGATGGACTTCGTCGCGCCGCTCGTGCCGCCGGGGCTCGCGGCGGGGCGGCTGGGCAACTTCATCAACGGCGAGCTCTGGGGCAGGCCCACGGACCTCCCCTGGGGGATGGTGTTCCGCGGCGCGGGCGATACGCCGCGCCATCCCTCCCAGATCTACCAGTTCGCGCTCGAGGGGATGCTGCTGTTCGCGCTGTTGTGGTGGTACTCCTCGAAACCCCGTGCGCGCGGCGCGGTCTCAGCCCTGTTCCTCTTCGGCTATGGCGTATTCCGCTTCCTTGCCGAGTTCGCACGCGAGCCCGACGACTTCCTGGGGCTGCTCGCCTTGGGCCTGTCGATGGGCCAGTGGCTGAGCCTGCCGATGATCGCTGCGGGCATCGCGCTTTTTCTATGGAGTCGAAAACAACCATGAAATGGCTCGCCTGGCTGCTGCTCGCGCCGGCACTCTGTGCCCAGGCGCAGGCCCCCGGCGCGCAGGCCATCGACATCCCCGCCTGGTTCACGGAATCATTCCTCGAGTTCCCGGAGGACGTGAAGGAGGCGGCGCGCGACGGCAAGCGCCTGATGGTTTACTTCGGCCAGGACGGCTGCCCCTACTGCAAGCAGCTGATGCAAACCAACTTCACGCAGCGCGCCATCGTCGAGAAGACGCGCAAGCACTTCGTGGCGGTCGCACTCAACATCTGGGGCGATCGCGAGGTGCAGTGGACCGACCGGCGCAGGATGAGCGAGAAGGAACTGACGCGCACGCTCAAGATCCAATACACGCCGACGCTGCTGTTCCTGGACGAGAACGGCGCGATCGTCGCGAGGCTCAACGGCTACTACCCGCCGCACCGCTTCACGGCAGCGCTCGACTATGCCGCCGGCCGCGCCGGCGCAGGCGTGCGCTTCGAGGAGTTCATGCAGACGGCCGTGAAGGATTCCGCGAGCCCCACGCTGCATGACCAGCCGTTCTTTCGCAAACTGCCTGCCGAGTTGCAAGGCGCGAAGCCCGTGGCGCTCTTGTTCGAGACGCCCTACTGCACGGGGTGCGACGAATTGCACGGCGAAGGATTCCAGCGGCCGGAAGTGCGCGCGCTGCTGGGGCGATTCGACGTGTACCGCCTCACGCTCGATGACCGGCGCGACTCCGCCGAAACCTGGGCGGGTGCGTTGCGCGTTGCCTATACGCCGACCATCGTGTTCTTCGACGGCGGCAAGGAAGTTTTCCGCGTCGAGGCTTACCTGCGCCCGTTCCACCTCGCCTCCGCACTCGAGTACGTGGCGAGCGGCGCTTACCGCAAGGAGGCCTCGTTCCAGCGCTTCATCCAGGCGCGTGCCGAGCGCATGCGCGCGCGCGGACAGAGCGTGGATTTGTGGGAATAGCGGCCTAGGCGACGAGCGCGCGCTCCAGCACGCGCGCCACGTGCAGGGCGCGCCGCTCGGTGCCGTCGGCGATCTGGTGGCGGCAGCTGGTGCCGTCGGCGACGATCAGCGTCTCGGCGCCGGCCTGGCGCACCGCGGGCAGCAGGGTCAGCTCGGCCATTTTCATCGATATCTCGTAGTGCTCGGCCTCGTAGCCGAAGCTGCCCGCCATGCCGCAGCAGCTCGATTCGACGCTCGACACCTTGAGGCCGGGTACCAGGGACAGCACGCGTTGCACCGCGCCCATCGCGCCGAACGCCTTCTGGTGGCAGTGGCCGTGCAGCAGCGCTTGCTGCTCGAGCGGCTTGAGCTTGAGCTGCAGCCGCCCGCCTTCCGCTTCCCGCGCGAGGAATTCCTCGAACAGAAACGCATTCGCCGCCAGCGCCTTGGTCTCCGGCAGCAGGACCGTGTACTCGTCGCGCAGCGTGTACAGGCAGGAAGGTTCGAGACCCAGGATCGGTACGCCGTTCGCGACCCACGGCTTCAGGGCGTCGATCAGGCGCTGCGCCTCGCGCTTGGCCTCTTCCACCAGGCCGGCCGAGAGGAAAGTCCGGCCGCAGCACAAGGGCCGCTGGCCGAAGGTGGGTTGCGCAACGTGCACCCGGTAGCCGGCTGCCTCCAGCACGCGCACCGCGGCGCGCGCGTTCTCCGGCTCGAAGTAACGGTTGAAGGTATCCACCAGCAGCACCACCTCGCGGCCGCCGCGCTTGGTCCACACCCGGTCGACGAAGTAGTTGGCCCGCCATGCAGGCAGCGCGCGCCGCGTGGAGAACCCGAGCGCGGACCTTGACCAGCGCGAGACCAGGTTCGCGACCGGGGCCAGGCGCGCCGCCCAAGGCGCGTAGCGCGGCAGCCAGGCGATAGCGCGGTCGCGCAGCGAGAGGCCGTGGCGCGCCTTGTAGTGGGCGAGGAACTCGAGCTTCATGCGCGCCATGTCCACGCCGGTCGGGCACTCGCGCTTGCAGCCCTTGCAGGACACGCACAGGTCGAGGGCCTGCTGCACGTCCGCCTCGGCGTTCGCTCCCAACTGGCCCGACAGGGCGAGGCGCAGCGTGTTGGCGCGGCCGCGCGTGAGATGGGCCTCGTCGCGCGTGACGCGGTAGGACGGGCACATGGTGCCGGCGTCGAACTTTCGGCAGTGGCCGTTGTTGTTGCACATCTCCACGGCCTTGTCGACGCCGCCCCACTCCGACCAGTCGAGCACCGGGATCGGCGCTTTGGCCGCGTAACCCGGCGGAAAGCGGAACAGGCGCGCGTCGTCCATCTTCGATGGATTGACGATCTTGCCCGGGTTCATCAGGCCCTTGGGGTCGAGCCAGGACTTGATTTCGCCCAGGCAGGCGGTGAGCCGCGGGCCGAAGAACGGCGCGATCCACTCCGAGCGCACCAGTCCGTCGCCGTGCTCGCCCGAGTAGGCGCCCTTGTATTGCTTGACCATGGCGCAGGCTTCCTCGGCGATGGCGCGCATCTTGGCGGCGTCGCCGGCCCGCATGTCGAGGATCGGCCGCACGTGCAGCGTGCCGACAGAGGCATGCGCGTACCAGGTGCCGCGCGTGCCGTGCTTCGCGAACACCTGCGTCAGGCGGTCCGTGTATTCGGCGAGGTGCTCGAGCGGCACCGCGCAGTCCTCGATGAAGGACACCGGCTTGCCGTCGCCCTTGATCGACATCATGATGTTGAGGCCGGCCTTGCGCACTTCCCACAGGTCCCTCTGCAATTTCGCTTCGGTCACTTCGACCACGCTGCCCGGCAGGCCGAGGTCGGCCATCAGCTGCACCAGCTGCTTCAGCTTCGCGACTTGCGCCGCAGCATCATCGCCCGAGAACTCGACCAGCAGGATCGCGTCCGGCTCGCCGCGGATCACCGTGTCCACCGTGGCGCGAAATGCCGCGATGTCGCGCGCCAGGCCGATCATCGTGCGATCCACCAGCTCCACTGCCGAAGGTCCGAGCTTGACGATGTGCTGCGTGAGGTCCATCGCCGTGTGGAACTTGGGGAAGCGGCATACGCCGAGCACCCTGTGCGCGGGGAGCGGGCTCAACTTGAGGCGGATGCGCTCGAACCAGGCGAGCGTGCCTTCCGAGCCGACCAGCAGGTGGGCCGAGTTCTCGTACGGCGGGCCGAGGTGGTCCAGGTTGTAGCCGGCGACCCGGCGCAGCACCTTGGGAAAGCGCACTGCGATCTCTTCCTTCTCGCGCTCGTAGAGCGCACGCAGCTTCCTCGTCAGTTCCGAGTCGTCGGTCATCGGGCCGAAACGCCGTGCGCGGCCGTCGCTGGTGACGGCGTCGATGGCGTGCACGTTGTGCACCATGTTGCCGTAGGCGATCGAGCGCGAGCCGCAGGAGTTGTTGCCCGCCATGCCCCCCAGCGTCGCCTGCGCGCTGGTGGAGACGTCCACGGGAAACCACAGGCCGTGCGGGCGCAGTTGCGCGTTCAGGGCGTCCAGCACCAGCCCGGGCTGCACCAGGGCGCTGCGTTGTCCGGCGTCGACTTCGAGCAGGCGGTCGAGGTGCTTGGAGCCGTCGATGACCAGTGCCGCGCCCACCGTCTGTCCGCATTGCGAACTGCCGGCGCCGCGCGGGAGCACCGGCACGCCGGACTCGACGGCGATGGCGAGCGCCGTGCGCGCCGCTTCCTCGGTGCGCGGCAGCACCACGCCGAGCGGCATCACTTGATAGATCGAGGCATCGGTGGCGTAGCGGCCGCGGGAAGCGGCGTCGAACAGGATCTCCCCGTCGACTTCCTTGTGCAGCCGGTGCGCAAGCGGGGACGACGCTTCGCTCATGCTGCCTCGCGCGCCGGCGCCGCCCGCAGATCGGCCAGCACGCTCGAGAGCTTGTGCGCCAGATGGTCCGCAAGCAGCGCCTTGATGCGGACCACGTCGCGCGCAGCGAGCGCCTCGAGGATCTCGCCGTGCTCACGCACCGCGGCGTCCCAACGCTCCTGCGACAGGTTCGCCATGTAGCGTGCGCGGCGCACGTTCGCGTTCAGTTGCCGGTAGGTGTTGTAGAGCACCGTGTTGCCGGAGTATTTCACGATCTTCAGGTGGATCGCCTGGTTGAACTTGAAGTAGCCGGCAAGGTCGCTGCGCGCGTGGTTGGCGAGCATCTCCTGGTGCAGCAAGCGGATCTCGTTGATCTGGCCGTCGCTCGCTTTGACGCAGGCGAATTCGCCGGCGAGCGCCTCGAGCGCGCCCATCACCGCCAGGGTCTCCGCCAGCCGGACGGCATCGATCTCGGAAACGATCGCGCCGCGGTTCGGCAGCAACTCGACCAAGCCTTCGGTAGCGAGTACCTTGAAAGCCTCGCGCAGCGGGGTGCGTGACACGCCAATCTGCGCGGTAAGCAGTCGCTCGTTCAAGCGGACCCCGGGGGCGAGTCGCCCTTGGACAATCAGGTCGCGCAGCCTGTCCGCAGCTTCCTCGTGCAGGGGCCGACGGGTGATGGAAGTGATGTCTTGCGAGAATGTCATTTTGCATGCAGAATACAAAACTTCGTCCAAAATAGCAACTTAAGCTTCTATTGTGGTGAGTTTGTATACAAAATGAGGAGATTTGGATGAAGAGGACCGCTGGCCGTCATTTCCTGCAGATTCCGGGACCGACCAACGTACCCGACCGGGTCCTGCGCGCGATCGACCTCCCGACCATGGACCACCGCGGGCCGGATTTCGCCGAACTCGGCAAGGCGGTCCTCGACGGCATGAAGCGCGTCTTCAAGACCAAGGGCCAGGTGGTGATCTATCCCGCCTCCGGCACCGGCGCCTGGGAAGCCGCGCTCGTCAACACGCTCTCGCCCGGCGACCAGGTCCTGATGTACGAGACGGGGCACTTCGCGAGCCTGTGGCAGAAGATGGCCGCAAAGCTCGGGCTGCAGCCAGAGTTCCTCGCGGGCGACTGGCGGACCGGGGCGGACCCGGCTGCCGTCGAAAGGCGCCTGCGCGAGGACGCCGGCCATCGCCTCAAGGCAGTCTGCGTTGTGCACAACGAGACTTCGACTGGCGTCACTTCACGCATCGGCGAAGTGCGCAAGGCGATCGACGCGGCAAGACATCCCGCGCTGTTGATGGTGGACACCATCTCGTCGCTCGCGTCGATCGACTACCGGCACGACGAGTGGGGCGTGGACGTCACCGTCGGCGGCTCGCAGAAGGGCTTGATGCTGCCGCCGGGGCTGTCCTTCAATGCAATTTCCGACAAGGCGCTGGCCGCTGCCAGGTTGGCGAAGCTGCCGCGCGCCTACTGGGGATGGGAGGAAATGATCGCCAACGGCAAGGCGGGCTATTTCCCCTACACGCCCGCCACCAACCTGCTCTACGGCCTGCGCGAAGCGCTGAAGATGCTGCTGGACGAAGAGGGCCTCGACAACGTCTTCGCGAGACACCAGCGCCACGCGGAAGCCACGCGCCGCGCAGTGCGCGCCTGGGGGCTGGAAGTGCTGGCGACGAATCCCGCCGAATACAGCGGGGCGCTCACCGCGGTTCTGCTGCCGGCGGGACACGACGCCGACCGGGTACGCAAGATCATCCTCGAGCATTTCGACATGTCGCTCGGCACGGGCCTCGGCAAGCTCGCGGGCAAGGTGTTCCGCATCGGCCACTTGGGCGACCTCAACGACCTGACGCTGATGGGCACGCTGGCGGGCGTCGAGATGGGCCTGCAGCTCGCGGGAGTGCCCGCCAAGCAAGCCGGCGTGCAGGCCGCCATGCAATACCTCGCCTCGGTCCACGCGGCCGAGAAGCGCGCGGCGGCATGAGCGAGCCGGTCTACGTCGAGCGCGACGGCGACCTCGCCACCGTCGTCCTCAACCGGCCGGAGCGCATGAATGCGCTCGACAAGGCGATGTGGATGCGCCTGGGCGCCGCCATGCGCGAGCTCGGCGCGGACGAGCACCTGCGCTGCATCGTGTTGCGCGGCGCGGGCGGCAAGGCGTTTGCCGCGGGCGCCGACATCAGCGAGTTCGCCAACGAGCGCGCCAACGCCGCGCAGGCAAGACGCTACGGCGAGGACGTCGCCGGCTCGATGCGCGCGCTGGCGGCGTGCCGCCATCCCACCGTGGCGCTGATCGAAGGCGCTTGCGTGGGCGGAGGGCTGCTCGTCGCCTCGCAATGCGATCTCAGGATCTGCAACGAGTCGGCGCGCTTCGGCGTGCCGGTGAAGAACCTCGGCCTCACCGAAGCCTACGACGAGCTGCAGGGCATGCTGCGCGTGCTCGGGGCCGCGGCGAGCCTCGAGATCCTGCTCGAGGGGCGCATTTGGGGCGCTCGCGAAGCCTACGAGAAGGGGCTCGTCAGCCGTGTGGTCCCGGATGCCGAGGTGGTCAAGGAAGCCTACGCCGCTGCGCGGCGCGTCGCGGACGGCGCGCCGCTGGTGGCGCGCTGGCACAAGAAATTCATCCGCCGGCTGGCCGATCCCCGCCCACTCAGCACGGAGGAAACCGCCGAGAGCTACGCCTGTTTCGACACTGAGGACTTCCGCATCGGCTATCGGGCGTTCCTGGACAAGAAGAAGCCGCAGTTCAGCGGGCGCTAAGGCGCGCTGACTCGGCCAGCAGCCTAGATCGCGCCCTCGGCGCGCAGCGCCGCGATCTGCGCGGGGCTCCTGCCGAGGCGCTCGCGCAGGATCTGCTCGGTGTGCTCGCCGAGCGTCGGCGGCGCGAGCTTGTATTCCAGCGGCGTGCCCGAAAAGCGCATCGGGCTCGCCACCGTCGGCAGCTTGCCGGCCACCGGGTGGTCCAATTCGACGCGCACGCCGCGCGCGCGCACCTGCGGCTCCTCGAATACCTGCGCCAGGTCGTTGATCGGCCCGTTGGGCACGCCAGCGGCTTCCAGCCGCGCCAGCCACTCGTGCGTGGAGCGGGTCGCGAAGATGTCCTGCAGCAGCCGCGTCAGTTCAGCGCGGTTCTCCACCCGCTTGCCGTTGGTGGCGAAACGCGCATCGCCGGCCAGTTCCGGGCAGCCGGCCGCGTCGCAGAACTTGCGGTAGAGATTGTCGTTGCCGCAGGCGATGATGACCTCGCCGTCGGCGGTGCGAAACGGCTGGTAGGGCACGATGTTCGGGTGCAGGTTGCCGATGCGCGCCGGCGGCTTGCCGGTCGCGAAGTAGTTGGTGTTCTGGTAGGCCAGCAGCGCAATCTGCGAATCCAGCAGCGCGAGGTCGAGATGCTGTCCCTTGCCGGATTCCGCGCGATGCGCGAGCGCCGCGCAGATGGCGATCGAGGCGTACATGCCGGTGATGATGTCGGCAACTGGAACTCCCGCGCGCATCGGCTCGCCGCCAGGCTCGCCGGAGACGCTCATCATGCCGCCCATGCCCTGGATCATGAAGTCGTAGCCCGGTCGCTCGCGGTACGGCCCGGTCTGGCCGAACCCGGTGACCGAGCAGTAGATGAGCTGCGGGTTGAGGCCCTGCAGGTCGTCGTAGCCCAGCCCGTAGCGCGCTAAGTCGCCGACCTTGTAGTTCTCGATCAGGACGTCGCTGGATCGGGCGAGTTCCCTGATGAGCGCCTGGCCCGCCGGACTCGAGATGTTGACCGTGACCGACTTCTTGCCGCGGTTGGCGGAGGTGAAATAGGCGGAGTCCTTCGTGTCCCGGCCTGCGCGGTCCTTCACCCAAGGCGGCCCAAAGGCGCGCGAATCGTCGCCGATCTTCGGCCGTTCGATCTTGATCACTTCCGCGCCCAGGTCGGCGAGGTTCTGCCCGGCCCAGGGCCCGGCCAGTACGCGCGACAGATCGAGCACCCGGATATGCGACAACGGTCCTGCCATGTTCATGTCCCCCTTGTCACCACAAGTGTGCCAGCATGCGCAGCCCTAGCGCGAGCAGCGTCAGCGCGAACACCATGCGCAAACGCTTCACCGGCAGCCGGTGCGCCAGGCGCGCGCCGAGCGGCGCCATCGGCATGCTGGCGGCCACGACCAGCAGCAGAGCCGGCAGGTACACATAACCCAGGCTCCATGGCGGCAGGTCGGACACGCGCATGCCTTGCACTACATAGCCGACCGTGCCCGCCACCGCGATCGGAAAACCGTTCGCCGCGGCCGTGCCGATGGCGCGTTTCAACGGCAGATTGCACCACGCAAGGAACGGGATCGAAAGGAACGCGCCACCCGCCGCCAGCACGCTCGAAATGGCGCCGATGCCGGCGCCGGCTGCGAACAGCCCGCCACTGCCCGGCAGCTGGCGCCCGGGCTTCGGCTTGATCTCCACGAACATTTGCGCAGCCGCGTAAAACATGAATCCGGTGAAGAACACCGCCAGCGGCCGCGTCGGGATGAAGCTGGCGAGCAGCGCGGCCGCCAGCGAGCCCGCGAGGATGCCGGGCGCCATCGCGCGCGCCACCGGCCAGTCCACGCCGCCGTGGCGGTGATGCGCGCGCACGCTGGAAAGCGACGTGAACGTGATCGTCGCCAGCGAAGTGGCAAGCGCCAGATGCATCATGTGCTCGCCCGGAAAGCCATTGGCGGTGAATACGAAAACCAGCATCGGCACCATCACCATGCCCCCGCCGATGCCGAGCAGTCCCGCGAGGAACCCCACGGTCACGCCGATGACGAGGTAAGCCCACCACCAGTCCACTAGCGCTCGCCCAGCAGGTGCGCGACAAGCTCGGCGAAGCCTGCGCCGGCTTGCGCCTGCGTGACGTACTTCGGCGGCGCCGGCAGCCGCCCGGCGAAGCGCGCGACGTTCGCGACGCCGACCGAGTTCGCGAAATAGGCGAACATCGGCGCGTCGTTGGGCGAGTCGCCCGCGTAGGCGTACTGCGCATTCGCCGAATCGAGGTCGGTCGCGAACTTCTCGGCGAACAGGATCCTGGTCATGGCCAGCTTGTCGTAACCGCCAAACCAGCCGTTGACGTGGATCGAACTGATCTTGGCGGACAGGCCCGCTTCACGCATCAGCGCGGCGATGCGCTCCGCCGCCTCCAACGGCAGCGCCGGCACGTCCTCGCAATAGTCGATCGCGAGGTCGGCTTCGCGGTAGGCCTGGTCGGACGCCAGCGCACAACCCGGGGCCGCGGCGAGGATGCGCTGCGCGATCGCCGCGAGGCGCGCGCGCTTGTCGGCGCGCGTTGCCTCCGGGTCATGGAAGCGCTTGTGCAGCTTGCCCGATTCGTGGCGGAAATAGAACGCCCCGTTCTCGCCCACGACGGCGTCCACCGGCCACATGCGCGCAATGTGGTCGCACCAGCCGGCGGGGCGTCCGGTCACCGCGATCACCATGCGTCCTGCCTGCTTGAGCCGTTCGAGCGCTGCGTAGGCCTGCGCGGTCAGCCGGCCTTCGGTGGTCAGCGTGTCGTCGATGTCGAACAGCAGGCCGCGCAGTCGTTCTGCGCCGCGCAACTCGGCTAGCGGCTTCATGGAGGGCGCGATTCTAGCGCGCCAGGGGCAGCTGCACGCGTACCACCACGCCGTCGCCGGAGCCCAGGTTCGCCGCCTCGATGGCGCCGCCGTGGAACTCTGCGATCAGCCGTGCCACGTACAGGCCCAGGCCCAGGTGCGGACCGCCGCCCGCGCGCTCGCCCCGCACCGAGACCATCGAGTCGAACAGCCGCCCACGCATTTCCGCCGGCAGCAGCGGGCCCTTGTTCTGCACCGACAGCACAGCCGCGCCATCGACTTGCTCCAGGACAATCCGCACCGGCTCGCCGGACCTGGAGAACTCGACCGCGTTCTCCACCAGCTTGTCGAGCAGTTGCGCCGCGAGATCCGCCGCGCCGGCGACCGGCAGCGCGCTGCCGGGCAGCTCGAGGTCGAACGGCACCCGCGCATAGGCCAGCCGGTAACCCTCGACACAGCCCCGCACCAGCCCTTCGAGGTCGAAACGCTCGCGCTCGGCGGTGCGCAGGCTTTGTTCCAGGCGGCTCGCTTCGCTCATTCTTTGCAGAATGGTATTCAGCCGCGCCAGTCCCTGTTCTGCACGCTCGATGTAGGTCCGCGATTCGGCGGCATCCGTGGCCAGTTTCAGGTTCTCCAGCGAAGAACGCACCACTGCAATCGGCGTGCGCAGTTCGTGTGACAGCCGCCCCGCCATGCTTTCCAGATAGGCGTGGTGCTGCGCGAGCTTGGCCAGCATCGCGGAAAAGCTGCGTGACAGGTCGCCGATCTCGTCGCCGGCCTCCGAGCCCGCGGACAGGCGCGCGATGCGGCCGCGCGCATCGATCGCGCTTTCCGCCTCGTCGCGCAGGCGCCGGATGCGATGCGACAGCCAGGAGGCATACGCGATCAGCATCGCCGCGGCGCCGAGGAAAACCGTCAGCGTGAGGGCGAGCAGCCGTTCCAGCGCTTCGCTGCGCAACGTGGCGATCGGATTGGTGGTCTCCTCCACCACCACCGCGCCCGCGACCTCGTTGTGGTTCCAGACCGGGTGCGCCGCGGACACGACCACGGCTCGGCCGTCGGCGGTGCGCCGCGTGCGGCTGCCCGGCGTTCCCTGCAGCGCGGCCGCGATATCGCGTCCGGTGGCCAGCACGTCATCGGGCACCGCCTCGGCAAAATCTTCGCGCGGGCGCCGAATCAGCCAACCGGCAAAAGCGTGCCATGTCTCGCGCATCAGCCCGCCTTCCTCGGCGGGCGGCTCCGGGCGGCGCAGGCTGCCGGCCAAGGCCAGCACCTGGTAGCGGCGGTTCACCACCCAGATGCGCGATTCGGTGCGCTGCACGCCACGCAGGATCGCCGCGATGTCCTCCTGCGCGGCGCGGGCGGCGAGCGCGGCTTCACGCGCCAGGGGAACCGGCGCTGCCGCCGGATCGAGGAGGCGTCCTTCGCTCTCCGCGATGCGCTGCAGCTCGAGCTCCGCCTCGCGGCGCATGGCGTCGTCCCGCTCCGGCAAGGCCACCAGCAGCTGCGGGCGATCGTGCAGCGCCGTGGCAATGGCGCGCGCCGTGCCGACGAGCGCTCGCTGCTGGCCCTCCAGCAGCACTTGCTCCAGTTCATTCACGTAGCGCACCCCCACCCACGGCAGCGCGAGCAGGACCAGCGCCACCAGCGCCAACCTGGCGCGCAAGCCGAGCCGGAAGCGCCGCTTCACTCCTTCCAACGGTAGCCCATGCCGTAGGCCGTCTCGATCTGGTCGAACGCGGGGTCCACTCCCTGGAACTTGCGCCGCACGCGCTTGACGTGCGAGGTCACGGTGCCGTCGTCCACGACCAGGTTGGCCTCGCGCATCAGCTGCTCGCGGTTCTTCACATGACCCGGGTGTCTGGCCAGGGCATGCACCATCCAGAACTCGGTGAGGGTGAGCGGCACCGGCTTGCCGTGCCAGGCGACGGCGAAGCGCTTCAGATCCAGGCTCAAGGCGCCGCGCTCGATGGTCTCCTCGAGCGCCTGCGGTTCGCGCGAAAGTTCCGCGCGACGGAACAGCGCGCTGATGCGTGCCAGCAGGTGCGGCAGGCTCACATCCTTGGTCAGGTAGTCGTCCGCGCCGAGGCGCAGGCCCGACACCACGTCGAAGTCGCTGTCGCGCGCGGTGAGGAAAATGATCGGCAGTGTCGCGGACAGCGCGCGCAACTCGCGGCACAGCGTGAAGCCCGCATCCGCATCGCTGCCCAGGCCGATGTCGATGATCGCCAGATCCGGCAGGCGCGTGCGCGCCGCGGACAGCGCCTCGGCGCGCCCCGCGTAGGCGCCAACCTCGAATCCGTGCTTGCGCAGCGCTTCGCTGTAGTTGGCGCGGATGGCCGGATCGTCCTCGACGATGGCGATGCGGCGGGACATGGCGGGCGACTATAGCCCAACGCCGCCGCCGCCGCGGCGCCTGCCATGGGATTGCCAGAATTCTTCGCCGCCTTTGCTCCGTCCGGACGCGGCGCGGCCTCCGCCGGCTCGTGCAATGCATGCTCAGCAGCAGCGTCAACTCCGAGGACACCGCCGCCATGCCGAGCCGGACACCTTCCGCCAGCGCCCGCGTCGTCGCCTACGACCTGCTTGCGTTCATCGCGCTTGCGGTGGCCATCGCCTTGGCCGCCGCCGCGGTGCTGACCGCCACGGTCCTCCTGCTCGCCGGCCGCGCCGAAGCAGCCCCGGGCACCGAGCAGGAGCCGGGCGCCTTGCTGCTTCGCACTCTGGACGGCAGGCGGGCGGCGAGCGCGCCGCTGCTGTCCACGGAGGTCACCTTCCGCGTCTCCGGCATGCTGGCCAGGGCGCGAGTCGTGCAGACCTTCCACAACGCCACCGCCGACTGGGTCGAGGGTGTCTATGTGTTCCCGCTGCCGGAAAACGCCGCCGTGGATCGTCTGCAGTTGCGCGTCGGCGAGCGCCTGATCGAAGGGGAAATCCGCGAGCGCGACGCCGCGCGCCGCGCCTACCAGCAGGCGCGCGCCGCCGGCCAGCGCACCGCCCTGATGGACCAGGAGCGTCCCAACCTCTTCACCACCCGCGTCGCCAACATCGGGCCGCAGCAATTGGTCGCGGTCGAACTGGAGTACCAGCAGACCCTGCGTTACGACAACGGGCGCTATTCGCTGCGCTTCCCGATGGTCGTGGCGCCGCGCTACATCGCCGGCAACCTCAAGGTATCGGCGACGGAGCAACTCGGCTGGAGCCCGAACACGGACCAGGTGGCGGACGCCGCACGCATCACGCCGCCCGTGCTACGGCCCGAGGCGGGACCAGCCAACCCGGTATCGATCCGCGTCGAGCTGGATGCCGGCGTGCCAATCGCGCAGCTGGACAGCCCCTACCATCCCGTGGACGTGCGCACCATTTCGGCAAGCCGGCGCCTGGTCGAACTGGCTGACGGTGCAGTGCCGGCCAACAAGGACTTCGAATTGACCTGGGCGCCGCACGCCGGGGCCGCGCCGCAGCTGGCGTGGTTCACTGAGCAAAAGGCGGGTCGCCACTACGGCTTGCTGATGGTGCTGCCGCCCGCCGCTGCGCCGGGCGCACGGCTCCCCCGTGAAGTCGTGTTCGTGCTGGATACCTCGGGCTCGATGGCAGGCGCGTCGATCCGCCAGGCCAGGGACGCGCTCGAGTTGGCGCTGTTGCGGCTCGCCCCGGGAGATCGCTTCAATGTCATCGAATTCAATTCGACGGCGCAGTCGCTGTTTGCCGGACCGCAGCCAGTGAACCCGCGCAACGTGCGGCGCGCGATCGATTGGGTGCGCTCGCTGCAGGCGCGCGGCGGCACCGAGATGGCCGCTGCGCTGCAGCTGGCGCTCGACGGCTCCGACGGCGGCGTTCGCGTACGCCAAGTGGTGTTCCTGACCGACGGGGCGGTGGGCAACGAAGAGGCGCTATGCAATCTGATCCGCGAGCGTCTCGGCGACACACGCCTGTTCACCATCGGCATCGGCTCGGCGCCAAACAGCCATTTCATGACCAAGGCGGCGCAACTTGGCCGAGGGACGTTTACCTACATCGGCCGCATCGAGGAGGTGCAGGCGAAGATGGGCGAGCTGTTCGCCAAGCTCGAATCGCCGGTCCTCAAGGGCCTCGAAGTGCATTGGCCGCAGGGCGTGCACGCACAAGCCTGGCCCACCCGCATCCCGGATCTGTATGCCGGCGAGCCCGTGGTGCTCGTTGTGGCGCTCGAGCGACTCGAGGGCGAGGTGCGCGTCAGCGGCTTGCGCGACAACCGCACCTGGGAAGCGCTTGTGCCGCTTGCGCTCAACGGCAACGCCGCCGGCATGGGCTCGCTCTGGGCGCGCGGCAAAGTGGAATCGCTCATCGACTCGATCCGCGAAGGCGCAAGCGAGGAGGAAGTCCGTACCCAGGTCCTCGAGTTGGCCACCGCGCATCGCCTGGTCACCAAGTACACGAGCTTTGTCGCGGTGGACAAGTCGCCAGCACTGCCGTCGGACGCGCAGCTCAAGCTCGCCGCCGTGCCGACCAATCTTCCCGAAGGCTGGGAGGCCGACAAGGTGTTCGGCGAGCTGCCGCAGGGTGCGACCGACAGCCGTTGGGCGATGCTCACCGGGTTGCTGATGCTGCTGCCGGCGCTGGCGATGCTCTTCGCGCGGCGCCGCCGGAGCCTGGCGTGAAACCCGAACTCTCGTGGGGCGCGGAATGCGCGTGGCCAAGGCGCGCTTCGGCGCGGAATCTTCGCAGCGCCTTGTCTTGGAGGTCCCTGGCGCTGGGCCTGTTCCTCATTGGGGCCCTGCAGTTCGGCTACGGCGCGTGGATCCAGGCCAAGGCCTGGCTGGCGCAGGAACTCATTGCGCGCGCCTGGGCGCGTACGCTCAAGGGCGAGACCGAGGTGAAGCCCTGGCCCTGGGCCGACACTTGGCCGGTGGCGCGATTGTCTGCGCCCGGCCTGGGAGTCGAGCGCTACGTGCTTGCGGGCGCCAACGGCAGTGCGATCGCATTCGGCCCCGGCCATTTGTCCGGCACGCCGGTGCCCGGAGAGCCCGGCAACAGCGTGATCGGCGGGCACCGCGACACGCACCTCGCGTTCCTGCGCAAAGTGAAGCCGGGCGACGAACTGGTCATCGAACGCGCGGACGGCGCGCACGTCGCCTACCGGGTGCGCGAGGCGCTGGTGCTCGACAAACGCGACGTCTGGGTGGCGAAGCAGGAGGGACCGAACCGCCTCACGCTGGTCACCTGCTTTCCTTTCGACGCGCTGCGCGCCGGCGGGCCGCAGCGCTACGTGGTGTTCGCTTTCGAATCCAAGAACCGCGGCGGCGAGCGCGGGACGCGGGGCTAGCTTCCTCCTCTAGCCGCCCTCCCCGCTCGCCCGCTTCGGCTCAAAAGGTGGCGTAGCTCTTCACCAGGAACTGGACCTTCTTGATGCTCGGGTCCGCATCGACCGGGAACGCAATGTCCAGATGCAGCACTTTGGCGGTTGCCGAGCGGTCGTTGAGAAAGCGCAATCCGAAGCCGAAATCGCGCAGCCAGCCGGGGTTGGTGAGGTTCTCATACGGGCCACCCCAGGCTCGCCCGACGTCGAAGAACACGGCCGCGCCGACGCGAATCAGCTGGAAGGGGTACCAGTCCGTGTAGACCCTCTCCTCGAGGGTGAACAGAGCGCGCTGGTTGCCGCTCTGATAGCGCATCGGATAGCCGCGCATCCCGCTGTCGCCACCGAGGAGCAGTTGGTCCGAGGCAAGTGGATTCCTTACCAGGTCAACGCCCGCCGCAGCGTAAAAAAGTCCGCGCGGCCCTTGCTGCAGGAAATAGCGCGTGGAGGCGCCATAGAATTGCCGCTCGCCACGCCCGTCGCCGTATTGTCCGGAGAGTCTGACCCCGGTCTGCAAGTCGCTGCTGCTGCCCGTGCGAAAGCCCTTGCTGATTTCGCCGGAATACAGCCACAGGTCCCGCGTCGATCCAAGTCCGGAAGAGGTTCGACCCAGTTGCACCCGCGAGTAGAGGCCCATGGAAACGAATTCAGGGCGGCCGATCTTGTCCCGGTTGGCCATCTTGACATAGCCGTCCTCGATGACTTCGTAGCGCACAAACGGGTATGCCAGCGTTTGATCGGCGGGCACTTGCGCCGGCGCGGGCAGGGCCGGGTCGATCTGGTACGCGTCTTCCTGATAGCCGACACCGACGGAATAGCGCTGCACCCATCCGCCCACCAGGCCATCCGACCAGCCGCCGTAGACTTCGCCCGACTGCTGCTGGTGACGATACTGCGCGACGATGGCGCTATTGGTGTAGATCGAATCGATCTGCTCGAACTTTCCAATGGAGACGCCAAGTGCCCATCGCGTGTCGAGCGCATAGAAAGGCCGCGCCAGCGAAAACGAGTGCGCGTAGCCGTCGCTGTTGGTGGCGGTCCGGTAGTCGAATGTCGTCCAGTTGCCGAAGAGCTGGTTGTGGGCGATCTCGAACTCGTTTCCCGAGCGGTCTACCGAGGAGCTGCGCGATACGCCCACGGCGACGCCGGTGCCGAACAGGTTCTGTTCCTTCACCGACAGTCCGGTCGAATTGCTGCCGCCGCCGCGGCTGAAGCTGCCGCCCGGTTCCAGCGTCCAGGTGTCGCGCGTGCGCACTTCGATGTCGACAACGCCGTCGCGAACCGCCGCCGGCCGGATGCTCACGTCATACAGGTAGCGGGTGTTGCGCAGCAGGCGCTCGGACTCTTCGATGAGGCGCAGCGAGACGCGCTCGCCGCTGCGAAACAACAGCGAACGTTGGATCACGCTCGGGCGGGTACGGATATGCAGCCAGTTCGCCAGCCGGTACAGCGAACTGTTTTCCTTCGGGTTTTCCAGGTCGAAGATATTCTGCGGATTGATGCGCACCTCGCCGATGACGGCACCGGCCGCCTCGAGCTCGGCAAAGGACGGAACGACCGTGTCGCGCACGGCGTCGTCCGCGATCGCGGGCAAGCAGTGGCACAGGGCGGCGATGCAGGCCGACAGCACAAACCGCCTGGACGTCTGCACCATTTCCCGGTGACGACCCGCGCGCGCCGGCTTCATGGAACATGATGCCGACGCGGCGTGCGCCGGGTCAAGCGTGCGGCGCGTACGTTACTTGCGGCGTAGCTTGCGGATCGCCGCGAGCTGCGCGGCGAGCATCGCCAGCTCCCCTTCCACCGCGGCGATCTCCTGCTTGTCCTGCGCCTTGGCGCGGGCCTCTTCGGCCTTCTTGATGGCCTCGTTCGCCTTCGCCTCATCGAGGTCGTGGCCGCGGATCGCCGTGTCGGCAAGCACCGTGATCACCTTGGGCTGTACTTCGAGGATGCCGCCGGCGACAAAAATCAATTCTTCCGCGCCGCCGCCCGCCGGGGTGATGCGCACCGTCCCCGGCCTGATGCGCGTGATCAGCGGCGCATGGCGCGGATAGATGCCGAGCTCTCCCGCTTCGCCGGGAAGAACGACGAACTCCGCCTCGCCCGAGTAGATCGAGGCTTCAGCGCTGACGACATCGACGTGGATGGTGGCGGTAGCCATTACTGCAGGGTCTTGGCCTTCTCGAACGCCTCTTCGATGGCCCCCACCATGTAGAACGCCTGCTCCGGCAGACGGTCGCACTCGCCCGCGACAATCATCTTGAAGCCCTTGATGGTGTCCTTGAGCGAGACATATTTGCCCGGGGTGCCGGTGAAGTTCTGCGCCACGGTGAAGGGCTGCGACAGGAACCTCTGGATCTTGCGCGCGCGGGACACCGCAAGCTTGTCCTCGGGTGCGAGTTCGTCCATGCCGAGGATCGCGATGATGTCGCGCAGTTCCTTGTAGCGCTGCAGCGTCGCCTGCACCGAGCGCGTGGTGTTGTAGTGGTCTTCGCCGATGGTGTTCGGGTCGACCTGGCGCGAGGTCGAGTCGAGCGGGTCGACCGCCGGATAGATGCCCAGCGCCGCGATGTCGCGCGAGAGCACGACCGTGGCGTCGAGGTGGCCGAAGGTGGTGGCGGGCGACGGATCGGTCAGGTCGTCCGCCGGCACATATACCGCCTGGATCGAAGTGATCGAGCCGACCTTGGTGGAGGTGATGCGCTCCTGCAGGCGGCCCATCTCTTCCGCGAGCGTCGGCTGGTAACCCACCGCGGAAGGCATGCGGCCGAGCAGCGCCGAGACTTCGGTCCCCGCGAGCGTGAAGCGGTAGATGTTGTCGACGAAGAACAGGATGTCGCGGCCCTCGTCGCGGAAGCTCTCGGCCATGGTGAGCCCGGTGAGCGCCACGCGCAGGCGGTTGCCCGGCGGTTCGTTCATCTGGCCGAACACCATCGCCACCTTGGATTCCGGAAGGTTGTCGGGCTTCACCACCTGGGCTTCGATCATCTCGTGGTAGAAGTCGTTGCCCTCGCGCGTGCGCTCGCCGACGCCCGCGAACACGGACAGGCCGGAGTGCTGCGTGGCGATGTTGTTGATCAGTTCCAGCATGTTCACGGTCTTGCCGACGCCGGCGCCGCCGAACAGGCCGATCTTGCCGCCCTTGGCGAACGGGCAGATGAGGTCGATGACCTTGATGCCGGTTTCGAGCAGCTCCACCGAGGGCGAAAGCTCGTCGAACTTCGGCGCCGCCTGGTGAATCGAGCGCAGCTTGTCGGACTTGATCGGGCCGACCTCGTCGATCGGGCGGCCGAGAACGTCCATGATGCGCCCGAGCGTGCCCACGCCCACCGGCACGGAGATCGGCGCCCCCGTGCTGACGACCTTCATGCCGCGGCGCAGGCCGTCCGAGGAACCGAGAGCGATGCAACGCACCACGCCATCGCCGAGCTGTTGTTCGACCTCGAAGGTCAGGCCCTTTTCCGCAAGCCCGCCTTCGGCGGTGTCGACCAGCTTGAGGGCGTCATAGATCTTGGGCAGCGCCTCGCGCGGAAATTCGATGTCGGTGACCGCGCCGATACACTGGACGATGGTGCCTTGTGCTTGTGCCATGGTTCGATTCCTTAAACGGCGGCTGCGCCGCCCACGATTTCGGAAAGCTCTTTGGTGATGCCGGCCTGGCGGTTCTTGTTGTAGATCAGCGTCAGGTCGTCGATCAGGTCGCGCGCGTTGTCGGAAGCGGCCTTCATCGCCACCATGCGCGCCGACTGCTCGGAGGCCATGTTCTCGGCCACCGCCTGGAAAATGATCGCCTCGATGTAGCGCGTCATCACCTGGTCGAGCACCGCCTTCGCCTCCGGCTCATACAGGTAGTCCCACACCGTCTCGGGGGCGCCCAGGCGCTCGCCGGAGAGCGGCAGCAGCTGCTCGATCACCGGCTCCTGCTTCATGGTGTTGACGAAGCGCGTGTAGCCGATCATCAGGCGGTCGAAGCGATCCTTGGTGTAACCGTCCAGCATCACCTTGATGGTGCCGATCAGCTTGTCCATCTGCGGGCGATCGCCCAGCTGCACCGCGTGCGACACGATGTTCGCCCCCAGGCGCTGCATGAAGCCGAAGCCCTTGTTGCCGATGCAGCAGACGTCGACCTCCTCGCCTTCGGATTGCCAGGTCTTATACTGGCTGAGCACCATGCGCAGCAGGTTCGTGTTCAGCGCGCCGCACAGGCCCTTGTCGGTGGTGATCACGATCAGGCCGACGCGCTTTACGGTGTCGCGCGAGACCAGGAACGGATGCCGGTACTCCGGGTTGGCGTGGCTGATGTGCGCGGCGACATTGCGGATCTTCTCGCCGTAGGGACGCGTGTGGCGCATGCGCTCCTGTGCCTTCCTCATCTTGGAGGCGGCGACCATTTCCATGGCCTTGGTGATCTTCCGAGTGTTCTGCACACTCTTGATCTTCACCCGAATTTCTTTGGTGCCCGGCATAGTTTCGAACAGGGGAACCTAGGATCCCCCGTTACCCTCCCCTTTTAGTAAGAGCCGTTCTTCTTCCAATCGGCGATCGCGTCCTTGAGCGTCTTCTCGTCGTCGGCGGAGAGGTCGTTCTTCTCCTCGATGCGCTTGATGAGGGCGGCAAACTTGCTCTTCAGGTAGTCGCGCATCGAGCGCTCGGCGGCGAGCGCCTTCTTCACGTCGATGTCGTTGAAGAAGCCGTGGTTGACCGCGAACAGCGCCACCGCCATCTCCCAGACCTGCAGCGGCCGGTACTGCGGCTGCTTCATCAGCTCGGTCACCATCTTGCCCAGTTCCAGCTGCTTGCGGGTCGCTTCGTCGAGGTCGGAGGCGAACTGCGCGAACGCCGCGAGTTCGCGGTACTGCGCCAGCGCCAGGCGCACGCCGCCGCCGGTGTCCTTGCGCTTCATGATCTTGGTCTGCGCCGCACCGCCCACCCGCGATACCGAGATGCCGGCGTTGATCGCAGGACGGATGCCGGCGTTGAACAGGTCCGTCTCCAGGAAGATCTGGCCGTCGGTGATCGAGATCACGTTGGTCGGCACGAAGGCGGTCACGTCGCCGGCCTGCGTCTCGATCACCGGCAGCGCGGTGAGCGAGCCGGTCTTGCCCTTGACCGCTCCCTTGGTGAACTTCTCGACGTAGGCGGGGTTCACGCGCGCGGCGCGCTCCAGCAGGCGCGAGTGCAGATAGAACACGTCGCCCGGGTAGGCTTCGCGCCCGGGCGGCCGGCGCAGCAGCAGCGATACCTGGCGGTAGGCCCAGGCCTGCTTGGTCAGGTCGTCATAGATGATCAGGGCGTCCTGGCCGCGGTCGCGAAAGTACTCGCCCATGGTGCAGCCGGAGTACGGCGCGATGTACTGCATCGCCGCGGACTCGGAGGCCGAAGCAGCAACGACGATGGTGTAGGCCATCGCGCCGTGTTCTTCCAGCTTCCTCACCACGTTGGCGATGGTCGACGCCTTCTGGCCGATCGCCACGTAGACGCAGAACAGATCCTTGCCCTTCTGATTGATGATGGTGTCCACCGCCACCGCGGTCTTGCCGGTCTGGCGGTCGCCGATGATGAGTTCGCGCTGGCCGCGGCCGATCGGCACCATCGCATCGATCGCTTTCAGTCCGGTCTGCACCGGCTGCGACACCGACTGGCGCGCGATCACGCCCGGGGCGACCTTCTCGATGACGTCAGTCATCTTGGCGTTGATCGGGCCCTTGCCGTCGATCGGCGCGCCCAGCGAATTCACCACCCGCCCGAGAAGCTCCGGGCCGACCGGCACCGACAGGATCTTGCCAGTGCACGTGACCGTGTCGCCCTCGGTGATGTGCTCGTATTCGCCCAGAATCACCGAGCCGACCGAGTCGCGCTCCAGGTTGAGCGCCAGTCCGAAGGTATTCTTCGGAAACTCCAGCATCTCGCCCTGCATCACGTCCGACAGGCCGTGGATGCGGCAGATGCCGTCGGTCACCGACACCACGGTGCCCTGGGTGCGCATCTGCGCGCCGGCATCCAGGTTCTGGATCCGGTTCTTGATCAGTTCCGAAATTTCGGACGGGTTGAGTTGCATGACTGCTCCTTAAGCTTTCAGTGCGTTTTCGAGCGCGTTCAGCTGGGCGCGCGCGGAACCGTCGATAACCTTGTCGCCGATCACCACCTTCACCCCGCCGATCAGCGACTTGTCCACACTGACGCGGGCCCTCACCTTGCGGCCGGTCTTCTTCTCCAGGCGCGCAACCAGGTCGGCGACCTGGCCCTGGTCCATCTCGAACGCCGAGTACACCTCGGCCTCCACCGTGCCTTCACGCTGGTTCTTCAGCGCCTCGAAATGCGCGCGGATCTCCGCTACCACGTCCAAGCGGCCGTTCTCCGCCAGCACCCGCACGAAATTCTCGGCATCGCCGGAGAGCTTCCCGGCAAGGATCGATATGAACAGACCGGCGACCTTGGCCGCCGACAGGTTCGGGTCGCCTACGGCCGCGCGCACGCGCCCGTCCGCCGCCACGGCGGCGAGATTCGCCAGCGCCGCCGACCATTCGGCGAGTTTGCCCTGCGCGTCTGCCAGCCTGAAGGCCGCTTCTGCGTAGGGACGGGCGATGGTACTGGGTTCGGCCATGCCTAGAGCTGCTTCTTGATGCCGTCGAGGAGGTCGGCGTGCGCCTTGGCGTCCACCTCGCGGCGCAGGATCTTCTCGGCGCCGGCTACCGCCAGCGCGGCGACCTGGTCGCGCAGCTTCTCGCGTGCGCGCGACACTTCCTGCTGGATGTCGGCCTTGGCGGCGGTTTTTTCCCGCTCGCCTACCGCCTTGGCATTGGCCTTCGCTTCCTCGACCACCTGCGCGGCGCGCTTCTCCGCCTGCGACACGATTTCTGCGGCCCGGCCCCGCGCGTCCTGGATCGCCTGCTCGGCCTGCTTGCTCGACGCCTCGAGGGATTTCCTGCCTTGCTCGCCCGCGGCCAGGCCGTCGGCGATGGTCTTCTGCCGCGCCTCGATGGCACGCAGCAACGGCGGCCAGACGAACTTGACCGTGAACCAGATGAACAGCGCAAACGCGACGGACTGCGCGATCAGCGTGAGGTTGAAGCTCATTGCAGCCCCTACGGGGTATCGTTCAGCGGATGACCGCGAGCAGGGGATTGGCGAACGCGAACATCATCGCCAGGCCCACGCCAATGATGAACGAGGCGTCGATCAGGCCGAGCAGCAGGAACACCTTGGCCTGCAGCGAGTTGGTGAGCTCGGGCTGGCGTGCCGCGGCCTCGAGGAAGCGGCTGCACATGATGCCGACGCCGATACAGGCGCCTGCGGCGCCGACGCCGATCATGAGGCCGATGCCGATACCGGTGTAGGCCTGGATCATGGCCAGCATTTGGAGTTTTTCCATCGTATTTCCTTTCCTGGGCGAGAGACGTTTGCGGTTGCTGTTAGTGGTGTTCGTGCGCCATCGAGATGTACACGACGGTCAGCATCATGAAGATGTAAGCCTGCAGCACGACGATCAGGATGTGGAAGATCGCCCAGCCGAGGCCGAGGACTGCCGAAAGCACGGTGCCGAAAATACCGGTCGCCGCCAGCAGCCACAGCAGCAGGAAGATGATTTCGCCTGCGTACATGTTGCCGAACAGCCGCAGCGAATGCGACAGCGGCTTGGACACATACTCGATGAAGTTGAACAGCAGGTTGAAGAACACGAGCAGCGGCGATGCCCAGAGCGGCTTGACGCCGAACGGCGCGCACAGCAGTTCGTGGATCCAGCCGCCCAGCCCCTTGGCCGCGATCGAGAACCAGATCATCAGCAGCCACACCGACAGCGCAAGCGCGAAAGTCGTATTCACGTCCGCGGTGGGCACCAGGCGGAATTCGTGCGCGTGGAACACGTGTTCCAACACCCACCCCATGACGTCCACGGGCAGGAAATCCATCGCGTTCATCAGCAGCACCCAGACGAACACCGTGAGCGCCGCGGGGGCAACGAAGCGGTTGCGGTCGCCGTGGTGGAAGATGCCCTTGACCTGCTCATCGACAAACTCGAAGGCGAGTTCGACGAAAGCCTGGCGCCGGTTCGGGACCCCTGCGCTCGCTCCTCGAACCACCCACCATAGGACACCGACCGCCAGCACGCCGAGAATCGCCGCGGTCACCAGCGAATCCACATTCAGCGCCCAGAAGCTCCCTTCCCCAACCGGCTTGGTCAGGAAGGTCAGGTGGTGCTGGATGTAATCCGTCGCGTTGAAATCTTTGCCGGAAGCCATTGCCTATTCTTGGTCGCGAACAAAAAACGCCATGCCGAAAATCAGGACCGTTGCAACGAACGATCCAAAGAACGCGGGCGCGACGACGCTCTGATACGCCGCGAGCACCAGCCACAGCAGGATCACGATGAGGCCGATTTTGACGCCCTCGGCCGCCAGCGCGCCAACCAGGACCTCCCCTGCGGACTGCGCTTTCCCCTTCGACGCCACAACCGCCGATGCCCAACCGGCGCATATGCTGACCGCGCCACCCAGGGCTGCGGACAGGGCGCCATCGACGCCTGCCAGAATTCCCACGGCGAGCGACAAGGCAGCGGTGGCGATTAATTGCCACCGCAAGACGGTGCGGATCGGCTTGCGCAGGGGGCCCAGACTGGCGTTCATGCTCTTTGCCCCCCGCAAAGCCGCGCGATTTTAACGGCTTGCACCAAGAACGGTCAACGCATTGCGCTGCAGCATCCGCGTGGCGCCCGCCTTCAGCGCAGCTTCTTGAGCAGTTGATCGAGGTGGTCGAGGCCGGAGTAGTGCACGATCACGCGGCCCTTGCCCTTGCGGCCGCTGCGGATCTCGACTGTGGTGCCCAATCGGTTGGACACCTCTTCTTCAAGTCGCTCGAGGTCCCGATCGGGCTTCGCCGCACGCCGCGCGCCCTGACCCCGCAACATTTTCGCTACCAGCGCTTCAGTTTCGCGCACCGACAACCCGCGTGCTGCCGTCCTGTTTGCAGCTTCGATCTGGCGTGCGCCCTCCAGCGCCAGCACTGCACGCGCGTGCCCCATCTCCAGGACACCCTCCATCACCATTGCCTGCACTGGTTTGGCCAGGCGCAGCAGACGCAGCAAATTGGTCGTGGCACTGCGCGAGCGCCCGACAGCGTCGGCGGCCTGTTCGTGCGTCATGCGGAACTCGTCGACCAGCCGCTGCAATCCGGCCGCCTCCTCCATGGGATTGAGGTTTTCGCGCTGGATGTTCTCGATCAGCGACATCGCCAATGCGGATTCGTCCGGGACCTCGCGGATGAGCGCGGGGATCTCCTGCAGCCCTGCCATCTGCGCAGCGCGCCAGCGCCGCTCCCCGGCGATCAGCTCGTAGCGGTCGCGGTCCACCGGGCGCACCAGTACCGGCTGCATGAGGCCCTGGGACTTGATGGACGCGGCGAGTTCGGCGAGCGCTTCCTGTCCCATGCGAGTGCGCGGCTGGTACTTGCCGGGCCGGATTCGGCCCACCGGCAGCTTGGCGAGCGCATCCCGCGGCGCTTCGCCGGCGCCCAACAGCGCGTCCAGGCCGCGGCCCAGTCCCCTTGGCTTGCTCATGGCTTGCGTCCAGGTGGTTGCAGACTCATGCAGCGGCAGACAATCCACTGCGTTCCCGCTCGAGCACTTCCTCGGCCAGCGACAGATACGCCTGGGCGCCCTTGGATTCCGGATCCCACAGTACCGCCGGCGTGCCGTAGCTTGGCGCCTCGGCCAAACGCACGTTGCGCGGCACGATGCTCCTGTAAACCTTGTCTGCGAAGTGCGTTTCGAGCTGGTCCGATACCTGCTGCGCGAGCGTATTGCGGGCGTCGTACATGGTACGCAGCAATCCTGCGATCTCCAGGTTCGGATTGAGATTCGCGCGCACACGCTTGACGGTGTCGACGAGGTCGGACAAGCCTTCCAGCGCGTAGTACTCGCACTGCATCGGGATCAGCACAGACTGCGCGGCCACTAGGCCGTTCAGGGTCAGCAGCGACAGTGAAGGCGGGCAATCGATGAACACGAAGTCGTATTCGCGCTCGACCGCGGCCAGCGCTGACTTGAGGCGGCTTTCGCGATTCTGCAGATCGACCAGTTCGATCTCCGCACCGGCCAGCTCGCGGTTGGCGGGCAGCAGGTCGTAGCCCCCTCGTTCGGCGCGAGTACGAATGTTGGCGATCTCGCCGAGCCCGAGCAGCACGTGATACACGGTGCGGGCCGCAGTACGCTTGTCCACGCCGCTGCCCATGGTGGCATTGCCCTGCGGGTCCAGGTCGATGAGCAAGGTGCGCTGGCCAGCGCGGGCGAGCGCGGCGGCGAGATTGACACTGGTGGTGGTCTTGCCGACGCCCCCTTTCTGGTTTACCACTGCGATCACACGCGCCATGCATCACCCTTGGCAATGGCACAGCACGAGATGGCGCTGCGCCTCGAGCAGCGGTACCTGCAGGCGCCGCACATCGCGGCAATCTGCACCGGCAGGCACGCGTTCGAGTTCTGCTTGCGGAAACACGCCTTTCATCGCGGCGAGCACTCCGCCGGGGGCCAGAAGATGCCGGCAGGCACCGATGAAATCGGCAAGCTCGGCGAAGCCACGCGTGATGACGCAGTCGAACAGCTGTGCGGGCTGCCAGTCCTGGACTCGGCCGACATGCACGTCTGCATTCGCAAGTTTCAATTCGATCACCGCTTGCTGCAGGAACGCGCCTTTCTTGTGATTGGCGTCGTTGAGCGTCACGCGACGCTCGGGCTGCGCGATCGCGAGCGGGATCCCGGGCAGCCCGCCGCCCGAGCCGATGTCCGCAAGCGTTCCCGCCGGCAGATGCGGCAGGACGGCGAGCGAATCGAGCAGGTGGTGGCTGATCATCTTTTCCGGGTCGCGGATCGCGGTCAGGTTATAGGTCTTGTTCCATTTCGCGAGCAACTCGAGATAGGCGAGCAGTTTTTCCCGCGCTCCCCCGGGCAGCGCCAGCGCAAATTCGTCCAGCCCGCGCTGCAGCGCGGCCTGTTGCGACCTCACGCACGCTTCTTCTGCGGCGGGAAGCCTCTTTTGAGATGTACCAGCAGCAAAGAGATCGCAGCAGGCGTGATCCCGGAAATACGTGCCGCTTGACCCAGCGTTTCGGGCCGCTGTTGTTCGAGCTTTTGCAGCACTTCCTTGGATAGCCCGCGCACGGCGCGGTAGTCGAGTTCAGCCGGCAATCTGCAATCTTCCTGACCAGCATTGCGCTCAACTTCGACTTTCTGGCGCTCGATATAACCTCGGTATTTGGCTTGAATTTCCACTTGCTCCGCGACCAAATCATCCTCGACACCAGTACCTGCAGTGGGAAGTGTCATAAGTGAGCGATAACTCACTTCTGGCCGCCGCAGCAGCGTGGCAAGGGAGTAGTGCCGTTCGATCGGCTTGCCAAAGACGCGTACCGCATCAGCCTCGGTGAGCCCTGCGGGCGAGACCCAAAGATGCTCCAGCCGCTCCTGTTCACTGGAAATGGCGTCTCGCTTGCGACCAAAGGCATGCCAGCGCGCATCGTCCACCAATCCGAGCCGGCGACCAGTTTCGGTGAGGCGCAGGTCGGCGTTGTCCTCACGCAGCATGAGCCGGTATTCGGCACGACTGGTGAACATTCGGTATGGCTCCGACACGCCGCGCGTGATGAGATCATCCACGAGCACCCCGAGGTACGCCTCGTCGCGCCGCGGGCACCACGCGTCAGCACCACGCACCTGAAGCGCAGCGTTGATACCAGCCAGCAAGCCCTGGGCAGCCGCTTCCTCATAGCCCGTCGTGCCATTGATCTGGCCGGCGAAGAAAAGGCCTCCGAAGGTTTTTGTCTCTAGCGAGGACTTCAGGTTGCGCGGATCGAAATAGTCGTACTCAATGGCATAACCAGGACGCAGGATGTGGGCTTGTTCGAGCCCTCGAATCGAGCGTACCAGTTCCAGCTGAACGTCGAATGGCAAGCTGGTCGAGATGCCGTTGGGATAGATCTCGTGAGTTTCCAAGCCCTCAGGCTCTAGGAAGATCTGGTGGCTGGCCTTGTCGGCAAAGCGGTGGATCTTGTCTTCAATAGAAGGGCAGTAACGAGGACCAACGCCTTGGATCACCCCTGTGTACATCGGCGAACGGTCCAACCCCTTGCGGATCGCCGCATGGCTACGCTCATTGGTACGCGTGATCCAGCAGGGCAGCTGGCGCGGATGCATGTTTCGATCGCCCACAAACGAAAAGACCGGCTCGGGTGAATCTCCCGGCTGCTGTTCCATGACCGAAAAATCAATCGACCGGCCATCCAGCCGGGGTGGCGTCCCAGTTTTCAGCCTGCCCACCGGCAGTTTCATCTCCCGCAGACGGGCCGCGAGCGTCACAGCGGCAGGATCGCCCGCACGACCTGCCTGGTAGCTCTGCAAGCCAACATGGACAACGCCGGAAAGGAACGTTCCAGCAGTCAGCACTACCGCGCGACCGTGGAAGCGGATTCCCAGCTGGGTGATCACTCCTGCGACACGTCTTCCGTCCAGCACGATATCGTCGACCGCTTGTTGGAACAGCGTCAGATTCGGTTGATTCTCCAGCCTGCGGCGAATCGATCGCCGATACAGAACCCGATCCGCTTGCGCGCGCGTGGCTCGCACCGCCGGACCCTTCGAAGAATTCAGCGTGCGAAACTGGATTCCGGCTTCATCCGTGGCGGAAGCCATTGCGCCACCAAGCGCGTCAATTTCCTTGACCAGGTGCCCTTTGCCAATCCCGCCAATTGACGGATTGCAGGACATTTGGCCCAGCGTCTCGATGCTGTGAGTCAGTAGCAGGGTTCGACTACCCATCCGGGCGGCGGCGAGGGCAGCTTCGGTGCCGGCATGGCCGCCACCCACCACGATCACATCGAATTCAGTCGGAAACTGCATGTGGGCCAACTCTGAGGAGGCGGCATGATACGTGAATGTTCCACGTGGAACTAGCGGAAGCCGCCACCTACACCATGTTCCACGTGGAACAAGAGTGACTTAGGGGATTGCTGCAATGCAGCAATCTACATTCTCATGAGACAATCGCGGCCCTTTTGCGCCGTCCCCCCGTGATTTCCCTCACCCGCTACGCCACGCTTCTCGAACGACCCGATCTGACGCGCACCATCATCGCCTCAGTGATCGGTCGATTGCCGATCGGCATCCTCGGCCTCGCCATCTTGCTTGCCACACAGGCCTCCAGCGAGTCCTTCGGCCTGGCGGGCGCGGTCGCCGCCTGCTACCTCGCAGGGCTCGCTGCCATGGCGCCCGTGCTCGGGCGCGTCATCGATCGCAAGGGCCCCGCGCGCACGTTGGCTGTTTGTACATTCCTATTTCCTGCAGCACTTGTGTCCCTGGTTGTAGCTCTGCACCTTGGCGCGCCCCTATGGACCGCATTCGCACTAGCAGCCCTCGCCGGTGCCTGCTTTCCACCCATAACGGTGTGTCTGCGCACGTTTCTGCGCCAACGCCTGACCGAAGAGACTCAGCTCGCTGCCGCGTATTCGCTCGAATCCGTGCTGATCGAGATCATTTTCATCATCGGCCCGATGCTGGTCGCCTTCTTCGTCGCCTACCTTTCGGCCGGTGCGGCCGTCCTGTTTGCCGCAAGTTGCGGCTTGCTCGGCACCTGGCTGTTCCTGCGTTCCCCGGCGCTCGTGCAATGGCGCATCGAGGAACGAAAGGTTGCGAGCCTGTTCGGACCTCTCGCGGTGCGCGGCTTCGTGCCTCTGCTCGCCGTCATCCTGGCGTACTCGGGCGCGTTCGGCCTGGTGGAGATCGGCGTCACCGCCTACGCGACGGAATCTGGCCGGCCAGCGCTGGCCGGCTTGATCCTCGGCCTAATGAGCGTGGGTAGCGCAGTCGGGGGCCTTGCTTACGGCAGCCGTAGTTGGCGCTTGCCGCTCGCGCGCCAGTTCGCCTTGATGCTCGCGATCATGGGAGTGGGTGTTGCTGCGCTGTCGCTGATCGCAAACGTCTTCGTGTTTTCTGCGCTCGGCGTACTGGCGGGCGTGGTCATGGCGCCGGCGCTTATCATCCAGTCGATGCTCGTCGCCAGAACGGCGCCCCAGCACTTCGCGACTGAAGCGTTCACCTGGTCCGCAACCTGCCTGCTAAGCGGCGTTGGCGTCGGCCTCGCCGCCGGCGGACTAATACTTGAGCGCGCGAACTCTGCGGCGGTGCTGGTAGCGGCGGGAGCGGTGGCACTGAGCGCGTCGCTGATTTCCCTCGCCACACTGCGTGCAAACTAAGCCAAGGCTAGGCGATCACCGCAGATTTCAGGACCGAGTTGAGCGCAAATCCGAGTTTCGAGACCAGTTCGTCGAGCTGGTCTTCCTCGAGGATGAACGGCGGCGCGAGCAGTATGTGATCGCCCTGCGCGCCGTCGAGCGTGCCGCCCATCGGATAGCACATCAGGCCCGCCTCGAGCGCTTCCTTCTTGACCTTTGCATGAACGCGCAGCACAGGATCGAAAGGCCGCTTCGCGGCGCGGTCAGCAACCAACTCCACGCCCCAGAGCAGACCCCTGCCGCGGATATCTCCGACGTGCGGATGCTCGCCAAAGGCTGCGCGCAGCTTTGCCTCCAGCAGCCTCCCCAGCGGCATCACCCGTGCAAGCAACCCGTCATGGTGCAGGCGCCGTTGCACCGCGAGCGCGCCTGCGCAGGCGGCGGCGTGTCCCAGGTAGGTATGGCCATGCTGGAAGAATCCGCTGCTCGAGACGATGGTGTCATAGACGTGCTTGGCAACCAGCACCGCGCCGATCGGTTGGTAACCGGCACCCAGGCCTTTCGCCGCCGTCACCAGATCAGGCACGATGCCTTCCTGCTCGAAAGCGTAGAGCGACCCACAGCGGCCCATGCCGCACATCACTTCGTCGAGGATCAGCAGGATTCCATGCCGATCGCACACCTCGCGAACGCACTTGAAATAGCCCGCCACCGGGGGCACCGCGCCTAGCGTGGCACCGGCCACCGTTTCCGCAACGAAGGCGATCACCTTGTCGCCGCCCAGCCTGCGAATTTCCGACTCGAGCTCCACGGCGAGACGCTCACCGTAGGCCGCGTCCGCCTCGCCAGCCTGTTTCCCACGGTAGGCATAGCAGGGTGAGACATGCGTCGTCCCAACAAGCAGCGGCTCGAACTGCCTGCGACGCGCTGCGCTGCCGCCGATGGCGAGCGCGCCGAGAGTATTGCCGTGATAGGACTGGCGACGGCCGATCAAGTAACGGCGCTGCGGCTCGCCTTTCTCTACGAAATACTGGCGCGCCAGTTTGAGCGCGGCCTCGATCGCTTCCGAGCCGCCGGATACCAAATACACCTTCTCCAGAGGCGCGGGCGCACGCTCAATGAGCGCGTCGGCCAGTGCTTCCATCGGCTCGTTGGTGAAGAAAGAGGTATGTGCGAACGGCAACTTGCCGAGCTGCTCCTGGATCGCTTTAATCACCGACTGATCCGAGTGCCCCAGGCAGGACACCGCCGCGCCGCCGGAGGCATCGAGGTAGCGCTTGCCACCGCGGTCGACAAGGTAGGCGCCTTCACCACGCACCGCGACCGGATAGGACTGGCGCGGATTGCGGTGAAAGACCCGGGTCACGCAGCAAGTTGCTGGTGCAGCCTTGAGCGGCGCTGCTCAATCTCGCCTGGCAGGTGGCTCCCAAGCCTGCCGAGGAACTCGTCGTGAGAGGCGACCTCGGTCTTCCACGCGTCGCCTTCCACGCGCACGATCTCCAGGTACTGCTCGCGAGTGAACTTCTCCAGGCCGTGCCAGTTGAGGTCCTCGAAGGCGGGGATGATGCCGAGCGGCGTCTCCGCGCCCTTCACCAGGCCATGACAGCGTCCCACGATCCATTCCAGCACGCGCATATTCTCGCCAAAGCCAGGCCAGATGTATTTGCCGCGCGCGTCCTTCCTGAACCAGTTGACGCGGAAGATGCGCGGCGGATGACGCACTGCCTTGCCCATCTTCAGCCAGTGCGCGAAGTAGTCGCCGATGTTGTAGCCGCAGAACGCGATCATGGCCATCGGGTCGCGCCGCACCACGCCGATCTTGCCGGTGATGGCCGCCGTGGTCTCCGAGCCGAGCGTGGCCCCCATGTACACGCCATCTTCCCAGCTCGGCGCCTCGACAACCAGGGGAACCGTCGTCGAGCGCCGGCCCCCGAACAGGAAAGCCGAGATCGGCACGCCGCCCGAGTCCTCCCACCTGGGATCCATCGACGGGCACTGTGCCGCCGCCACGGTGAAGCGGGAGTTGGGATGCGCCGCAAGCCTGCCGCAGCCGGCCGTCCACTCCTTGCCTTGCCAGTCGGTGAGGCGCGCGGGCGGCTGCTCGGTCATGCCCTCCCACCACACGTCGCCTTCCGGCGTGAGCGCGACGTTGGTGAAGATCACGTTCGACTTCAGCGTGCGCATCGCGTTCGGATTGGTCACCTCCGAGGTCCCCGGCGCGACGCCGAAGAAGCCGGCCTCCGGGTTAATCGCGTAGAAGTGACCGTCGTGCCCAGGCTTGATCCAGGCGATGTCCTCGCCGATGGTGGTGACCTTCCAGCCCTTGTAGGCGGCAGGCGGAACGAGCATGGCGAAGTTGGTCTTGCCGCAGGCGCTCGGGAACGCCGCGGCGACGTAGGACTTCTGTCCCGCGGGCGATTCGACACCCAGGATCAGCATGTGCTCGGCGAGCCAGCCCTCGTCGCGCGCCATCACCGAGGCGATGCGCAACGCGAGGCATTTTTTGCCGAGCAGGGCGTTGCCGCCGTATCCCGAGCCGTAGGACCAGATCTCGCGCGTCACGGGGAAGTGCACGATCCACTTCTCCTTGTCGTTGCACGGCCAGAGCACGTCCTTTTGCCCTGCGGCGAGCGGCGCGCCCACCGAGTGCATCCCGGGCACGAAGTCGCCGTCCTCGCCCAGCCACTCGGCTACTGCGCGGCCCATGCGCGTCATGATGCGCATATTGATCGCCACGTAGGCCGAGTCGGAGATTTCGACGCCGATCTGCGCGATGTGCGAGCCGATCGGTCCCATCGAGTAGGGCATCACATACATGGTGCGCCCACGCATGCAGCCGTCGAACAGGCGCAGCAGCGTGGCGCGCATTTCGTGCGACTCGACCCAGTTGTTGGTCGGCCCGGCCTGCTCCTTCTTATCGCTGCAGATGAAGGTACGGTCTTCCATGCGTGCCACGTCGCTCGGATTCGAGCGCGCGAGGTAGCTGTTCGGGCGCAGCTTCTGGTTCAGCTTGATCAGGGTGCCGGCGGCGACGAGTTCTTCGCATAGGCGGTCGTATTCCGCCTGCGATCCGTCGCACCACACGATGCGCTCAGGCTTGGCGAGCAGCGCCATCTCGGATACCCACAGTCGCAGGCCCGCGTGGTGCAACCAATCGGGTGCCTGGGAAAGGTCCTTCTGCGCGGCGCCGGGTGCGTTCATCTGCGTGAACTCCTGAAAGCAAAACGGCCCGGAAGGGGCCGTGCGGTTGCGGTTGGAGCGTGAATTTTACCGCGCAGTGGAACACCGCGCCACGTTTGAAAAACCTTTTCCGATCAAGCGCTTCGCAACTGCTACTTGCCCATGCAGAAGCGCGAGAAAATCTCTCCCAGTAAATCGTCCGCGCTGAACTTCCCCGTAATTGCTGTCAATGCCTGTTGAGCAAGACGCAACTCCTCCGCGAACAACTCCCAGCGTTCCGCATGGTCCGCCGCTGCCGCCAGATGCGTGCCCGCTGCCCGCAACGCGCGCAAGTGCCTCTCGCGGGCAAGAAACACCGATTCACCGTGCGACTTCCGCCCGGCGGCTTCGAGAATCGCGCGGCGCAAGGCCTCCATGCCGGTCCCGGTTCTTGCGGAAACACAAACCGCCGGATGTTCGCCCGGCGGCGGCCAAAATCCAGGCGTCAGGTCGATCTTGTTGTAGATGTCGATGCGTGCCGCCCCGGCAGGTGCGCTTATCGGCGGTGCACGATCTGCTGCAGAGGCGTCATGGATCGCCAGAACCAGGTCGGCGCGGGCGACTTCCTGTTGTGCACGCTCGACGCCAAGCCGCTCGACTTCATCGCCCGGTTCGCGCAACCCGGCGGTATCCACCAAGTTCAGCGGTACGCCTTCGATCTGGATAGATTCGCGCAGCGCGTCGCGCGTGGTTCCAGGGATGGCAGTGACGATCGCGCGCTCCTCGCCCGCAAGCCGGTTGAGAAGGCTCGACTTGCCGACGTTGGGGCGTCCGGCAAGCACAACCTGTATCCCGGTCCGTAGCAAGCTTCCCTCATGGCTGCGAGCCTGGATACCCTCGAGTGCCGAACGCAAGCGCGCCAGGCGCGCGGCCGCGTCGTCGCGATGCAGCGAGTCCACCTCCTCTTCGGGGAAATCCAGCGCCGCTTCGGTCAGCGCGCGCAAATCGACGAGCTGCGCGACCAGTCCGGCAACCGCGGCAGAAAACTCTCCCGTCAGGGAGCGAAGGGCGCTACGTGCCGCTTCCGTGCTTGCCGCGTCGATCAGGTCGGCCACCGCTTCGGCCTGCGCCAGGTCCATGCGGCCGTTGAGGAAGGCGCGCCGCGTAAACTCCCCGGGCTCCGCGAGCCGCGCATCTGCGTCCAGACACGCCTGAAGGACCCCCTGCAGGACGACGGGGCCGCCGTGCCCCTGGAACTCGAAGCCGTGTTCGCCGGTATAGGAACGCGGTGCCGGAAAGTACAAGGACAGGCCTTCATCCAGCACCCGTCCCTGCGCATCACGCGCCACCCCGTAGGTCGCGACTCTGGCCTCGGGCAAGCGGCCCAGGAGCCGGCGCGCAATTTCCGGCGCGAGCGGGCCTGAGACGCGCACGATGCCGATTGCGCCGCGACCCGAGGGCGTCGCGATGGCAGCGATGGTTTCGGTCTTGCGCCCCCCGGGCGGCTCAGCGCTTGGCATGGGCAGTCTTGTCGCGATTGAACATGCGCTGGATCTGCCACTGTTGCAGGATGGAAAGAATGTTGTTGACCAGCCAGTACAAGACCAGCCCGGCGGGAAAGAAGAAGAAGAACACGCTGAAAATAAAGGGCATGAACTTCATTACTTTGGCTTGTACCGGATCGGGCGGCACCGGGTTCATACGCGTCTGCAGCACCATCGTGACAGTCATCAGCAGCGGCAGGACGTAGTATGGATCGAGCGCCGACAGGTCTTTGATCCACAGAATGAACGGGGCGTGGCGCAGTTCGATCGCCGCCAGCAGCACCCAGTACAGGGCGATGAATACCGGAATCTGCACCAGGATCGGGAAGCAGCCGCCGAGAGGATTGATCTTCTCCGTTTTGTAGAGCTCCATCATCGCCTGGTTCAAGCGTGCACGATCATTGCCGTACATCTCCCGCATCTTGGTCATGCGCGGCGTCACCAGTTTCATCTTCGCCATCGACTTGTAACTCGCGGCCGAAAGCGGGAAGAACAGCAGCTTGATGGTCACGGTGAGCAGGATGATCGCAGCGCCCCAGTTCCCGGCAATGAAATGGTATTTTTCCAGCAGCCAGAATAATGGCCAGGCAATGATCGTCAGCCAGCCGTAGTCGACCACCAGATCAAAGCCCGGAGCCGCCGCCTTGAGGCGGTGCTGCTCCTGCGGTCCCACATACAGCGGCGCGCCGATGCGGGCCGTGGCTCCCGGCGCGATCTCCGGCACGGGCAGCACTACCCTGCCAACGTAGACCCCGTCCTGCCGGCGCTCCATCACGTAGTCTCGCGCGCCCTTGGCCGTCGGGAGCCAGCCGGACACAAAGTAGTGCTGCACGAACGCGATCCAGCCGTCCTCGGCGTGTCGCATGTACTCCGCCTTTCCCTTGTCGAGATCGGCAAAGTGCACCTTTTGGAACTTCTTCTCTTCCGTGTATTCGGCGAAACCGGCAAAGCTTTGCGCGCCGAAGGTTCGCGCGACAGAATTGCCGGCTGCATCCAGCTTGCCGTCGTGAGTCAGTTGGAAATAGGCGAACGGGGACAGCGGCACCGCTCCCTTGTTGCTGATCTCCATGGTGACGTCGACGATGTAACTGTCGCGCGTAAAGACAAAAACCTTGTCGACGACGACGCCCCCCGGGCCCTGCGCTGAAAGGCGAATTTCGAGCTTGTTGTCGCCAGCCGCGAGTTCGCGCGCACCCGGCTGAGCCTGCCACAGCGTGCGGTGGTTAGGCCCGGCCTCGCCCGTCAGGCCGCTTTGCGCAAAATACTGGCGCTCCGCCCCGAGCAGCACCAGATTCTTGCTCAGGTCGTCGGCATCCTTGTGCTTGAGCAGCTCCACCCTGCTCAGGGTTCCGCCAAGCGTGTCGATTTCGGCGACCATCAGGTCAGTCCGAACGCGAAGCGTTTCGCCCCGCGCGGCGGGCGCGGTGTCGGGCACGGCCGCAGACACTGGTCCGGACTGTGAGCTAGCTGCGGCGACCGCCGGCTTCTGCGGCGTCGGGACTGCCGGAACGGACTGCGTGACCGTTGCCGGAACCGGTTTAGGTCGGTTCTGCTTCTCCCACGAGTCCCACAGCAGCAGCAGTGAAAAGCTGAAAATGAAGAACAGGATCAGTCTTTGGGTATCCATCGGACTCCGTGTCGCCCCTGGTGTGCTTCAGCCGCGCCGGTTTGACGGCACCGGATCGTACCCGCCCCGGTGCCATGGGCCGCAGCGGCAAAGCCGCCGAGCTGCGAGCCAACCGCCGCCGAACAGTCCATGCCTGGCAAGTGCCTCCTCCGCGTATTGCGAGCAACTGGGGTGGAAGCGGCATACCGGTCCCAGCATCGGGCTGATAAAAAACCGGTAAGTACGCAGCAGCAGTCTGAGGAGGCTGGTCATGGATTCAAGTTTCTGAGCAGTTCCCTCAGTCGCGTCAGCATCGCCGGCGATCCCCGCGCCCCATACGGGGGTCGTACCAGCACATCGAGCGGTCCGAGCTGCGCCTGCTCGAGGCGGAACGCCTCGCGGATGCACCGCTTGAGCCGATTGCGCTCGGTGGCAAGCGCGGAATGCCGGCGTGTCACCAGAATTCCCAGCCGCGGCGGACCCTCGCCCCTGCGTCTGAGGTAAAAGGTATATCCCGAAAGGCTCCGCCGCCGGCCCTCGCGCAGCAGCGGTTCGAACGCAGAGCGTCCGGCGAGCTTTCGATCCGCCCCGAAGGGACTAGACCGAGAGCCGCTTGCGGCCGCGTGCACGCCGCGCGCGCAGCACCGCACGGCCACCGCGCGTGCGGCTGCGAACAAGAAATCCGTGACGCCGCGCGCGTCGCGTCTTGGAAGGCTGGTAGGTGCGTTTCATCGGCCTGCTCGCTGCGAAAAAGGGCGGTATTAGAGCCTGCGCCGCTCGGCATTGTCAACCTGAATCAACAGGGCACCGCGCAAGACAGAAGTCTGTGGATAACGCGACTTGGAAGGGGTAAAATTTCATTCTCGCTGGCACGTCGCTTCGCGGCCCCGGCGTTGCCCCTGAACAGCGCGTTTCGCGAGACCGCAAAGATCATGCAAAGCCTCTGGGACGCCTGCCTGCGCCGCTTGGAGCAGGAGCTTCCCGCGCAACAATTCAGCACCTGGATCCGGCCGCTCGCCGCCGAAGCCAGCGCGCAGGAAAACGGCACGTTGGTCCTCTCCGCGCCGAATCGCTTCGTCCTCGAACTGGTGCGCGAGCGCTACGCGGGGCGCATCGAGAAGCTGGCGGCCGAGGCGAGCGGCCGCGACCTCGGTGTGCGCCTGGTGCTGGCGCGCGGCGGCGAAGCGCCCGTGCGCGCCGCGCCACCGCGCAGCAACGCCGAGGCGCCGGCGGTGCTCGAGCGGGCACGACTCAACCGAATGTTCACGTTCGACAGCTTCGTCACCGGCAAGGCGAACCAGCTGGCGCGCGCGGCGGCCATCCAGGTCTCGGAAAATCCGGGCATCTCCTATAACCCTCTATTCATCTATGGCGGCGTGGGACTCGGCAAGACGCATTTGCTGCAGGCGATCGGCAACCACCTTGCGGAGCAGCGTCCGCAAGCGAGGCTGCGCTACATTCACGCCGAGCAGTACGTCACCGACGTGGTCCGCGCCTACCAGCAGAAATCCTTCGACGAGTTCAAGCGCTATTACCATTCGCTTGACCTGCTGCTCATCGACGACATCCAGTTCTTCTCCAACAAGGGGCGCACGCAGGAGGAGTTCTTCTACGCCTTCAACGCGCTGGTCGAAGCTCACAAGCAGATCGTCATCAGCTGCGACACCTATCCGAAGGAAATTGCGGGCATGGAGGAGCGCCTTATTTCGCGCTTCGGCTGGGGCCTGACCGTGGCCATCGAACCCCCCGAGCTGGAAATGCGCGTCGCCATTGTCCTGAAGAAGGCCGAAGCCGAAGCGGAGCGCGTCTCCGAGGAGATCGCCTTCTTCATCGCCAAGAACATCCGCTCGAACGTGCGCGAACTGGAAGGCGCACTGAAGAAGGTGCTCGCTTTCGCGCGCTTCAATGGACGGGAGCTGTCGCTTGAGCTCGCCAAGGAGGCGCTGCGCGACATTCTCAACGTCGCCAGCCGGCAGATCAGCGTCGATGGCATCCAGAAGACGGTGGCGGAGTATTTCAAGCTGAAGATTTCCGACATGCATTCCAAGAAGCGCAGCCGCAACGTGGCGCGGCCGCGCCAGGTCGCGATGTGCCTCGCCAAGGACTTGACGCCCATGAGCCTGCCAGAGATCGGCGAGGCGTTCGGCAATCGCGACCACACGACAGTGCTGCATGCCTGCCGCACCATTTCAAGTCTGCGCAAGAAGGACTCCACGCTCAACCGGGACTACCTGGTGCTCGAACAGGTACTGAAAGGATGATCAGTCTGTGGGTTTCCTATGTGTGGATTGTGAGTAACCTGCTTGCCGCGTGCGCCGCCCGGTTTCATCCCCATCCGCGCACATCCAGTCCACAGCTTTCCCCGACCCGCCGCGCCTCGCAAACATGCGATCGCAAAGCACAATTCGGGTTATCCCTCGATTCCGACCTGCTCTATTACTACTACTAAGGATAAATAATGGCCTTGGTCAAAGCGACACGCGACGAATTGCTCGCTCCTTTGTCCGCGGTGAGCGGCATCATCGAACGTCGCCACACGTTGCCGATTCTCTCCAACGTTCTGATCGACCGTGTCGAGGGCGTGCTGTCCTTCCTCGCCACGGACATCGAGATTCAGATTACCGCGCGCTCGACCCTCGCTGCGGGCGGCGATGCGAAGCCGCTGACGGTCGGGGCACGCAAACTGGTCGATATCCTGCGCGCATTGCCCGAGGGGGCTGAGGTCACGCTGCAGCAGCAAGACAAGCGTCTGCAGGTCAAGGCTGGTAAGAGCCGCTTTGCACTGCAGATATTGCCGGCCGAGGATTTTCCGCGCCTGGCCAAGCCTGCCGGCGACAGCATTCACTTCGCGTTGCCGCAGAAAGCCCTGCGCAGGATGCTGGGCCTTGTACAGTACGCGATGGCTCAGCAGGACATCCGCTACTACCTCAACGGCCTGCTGGTGCTGGTGGAGGACAAGCAATTGCGCCTGGTGGCAACCGACGGCCATCGACTGGCCTACGTCGCGATGCCCTTGGCGGTCGGGCTGCCGCGGCAGGAAGTCATCGTGCCGCGAAAGACGGTGCTCGAGCTGTCCAAATTGCTCGCCGACAGCGACGAGGAAGTCCGCGTCGAACTCTCATCCGCGCAGGCCTCGTTCAGCTTTGGCGTGGTGGAACTGCTGTCAAAACTGGTAGATGGCAAGTTCCCGGACTACACGCGGGTCATCCCGACGCAGCACAAGAACCGGCTCACGATAGACAGGGACGTTCTGCGCCAATCGCTGATGCGCGCCGCGATCCTGTCGAACGAGAAATTCCGCGGCGTGCGCTGGGTCCTCACGGACGGCAGCCTGAAGGTCGTGTCCTCGAACGCCGAGCAGGAGGAGGCGCAGGAGGAGATCGAGGTGAACTACGGAGGCGACGCCCTGGATATCGGCTTCAACGTCAATTATCTGCTCGACGTGCTGAACAACGTGTCCGCGCCGCAGGTGGAGTGCCACTTCGGCGATGCGGCATCCAGCGCGCTGCTGCAGTTCCCGGCGGAACCGGACTTCAAGTACGTGGTCATGCCGATGAGAATCTGAGGAAGGAAACGCGGTGGGAGAACCAGAACAGCAACTGCCGGACGCCAACGACTACGATTCGGACAGTATCAAGGTCCTGAAGGGCCTTGAAGCGGTGCGCAAACGTCCGGGGATGTACATCGGGGACACCTCCGACGGCACCGGCCTGCACCACATGGTATTCGAGGTGGTGGACAACGCCGTAGACGAGGCGCTGGCCGGGTACTGCGACGAGATCGTCGTCACCATCCACACCGACAACTCGATCTCGGTGCTGGACAACGGCCGCGGCATTCCCACCGGCATCAAGGAGGACGACGAACAGAAGCGCTCGGCGGCGGAGATCGTGATGACCGAGCTGCATGCGGGCGGCAAGTTCGACTCGAACACCTACAAGGTCTCCGGCGGCCTGCACGGCGTCGGCGTATCGGTGGTGAACGCCCTGTCCAGCTGGCTGCGCCTCGCCATCTGGCGCGACGGCAAGGTGCACCAGATGGAGTTCGCCGACGGCGCGGCGACTGCCCCGCTGCGCGTCACCGGCATCAGCGAAAAGCGCGGTACCGAGGTGCACTTCCTCGCGTCACGGCAGATTTTCGGCACGGTGGATTACCACTACGACATCCTGGCGCGCCGCCTGCGCGAGCTGTCCTTCCTCAACAACGGCGTGCGCATCGTGCTGGTCGACCAGCGCGTCGGCAAGGAGGAGAACTTCGCCTTCGGCGGCGGCGTGAAGGGTTTCGTCGAGTACATGAACCGCTCGAAGACCGTATTGCATCCCAACGTCTTCAGTGCGCAGGGAGAAAAAGACGGCATCAGCATCGACGTGGCGATGCAGTGGAACGATTCCTACCAGGAAAACGTGATCTGCTTCACCAACAATATCCCGCAGAAGGACGGCGGCACGCATCTCACCGGCCTGCGCGCGGCCATGACCCGGGTACTCAACAAGTACATCGAAGAGACCGAGCTGGCGAAGAAATCCAAGGTCGAGACCACCGGCGATGACATGCGCGAAGGCCTGGCCTGCGTTCTGTCCTGCAAGGTGCCGGAACCCAAGTTCTCCTCGCAGACCAAGGAAAAGCTGGTGTCCTCGGAGGTGCGGCCGGCGGTCGAGGAAATTATTGCCGAGAAGCTGCGCGAGTTTCTCGAGGAGCGGCCCAGCGATGCGCGCATCATCACGTCGAAGATTGTCGACGCGGCGCGCGCCAGGGAGGCGGCCCGCAAGGCGCGCGAGATGACGCGGCGCAAGGGCGTGCTCGACGGCATGGGCCTGCCTGGCAAGCTTGCCGACTGCCAGGAAAAGGACCCCGCCAAGTGCGAGTTGTACCTGGTCGAGGGCGACTCCGCCGGCGGCTCGGCCAAGCAGGGGCGCGACCGGAAGTTCCAGGCGATCCTGCCGCTCAAGGGCAAGATCCTCAACGTGGAGAAAGCGCGCTTCGACAAGCTGCTGTCCTCCGCCGAGATCGCCACGCTGATCACCGCGCTGGGCTGCGGCATCGGCAAGGAAGAATACAATCCGGAGAAATTGCGCTACCACCGCATCATCATCATGACCGACGCGGATGTGGATGGATCGCACATCCGCACCCTGCTACTGACCTTCTTCTACCGGCAGATGCCGGAACTGGTTGAGCGGGGCCACATCTACATCGCGCAGCCGCCTCTGTACAAGTCGAAGCTCGGCAAGGAGGAGCGCTACCTGAAGGACGAACACGAGCTCAACGAATTCATGCTGCGCCAGGCGCTGGTGGACGCCGCCCTGCACCCGGCGGCGCAGCGCGAGCCGATCCTCGGCGAGGCGCTGGCGGAACTGGCCAAGTCTTACCTGCTGGCCGAGGCCGTGATCGAACGCGTATCACGCTGGATCGACCGCGACGCACTGCAGGCGCTGCTGCGCGGCGTGCGAGTGGACCTCTCGCGGCGCGACCTTGCCGAAGCCTCGGTCGAATCCCTGGCCACGGCGCTGCCCGCCAACGGCGTGCATGTCAGCGCGCATTTCGACCCGAAGACCGAGCGCTACCAGGTCAAGATCGAGCGCACCCGTCACGGCAATGTGCGCGTTACGGCGATCGACTCGGAATTCGTGCATTCAGGCGATTACGCGCAGATCCGCTCGACTGCCGAAACGCTGCGCGGCCTGGTGGGCGTGGGCGCCTATGTTCAGCGCGGCGAGCGCAGGCAGCCGGTGAAGGATTTTGCCGAGGCGATGAAATGGCTGTTGGCCGAAGTGCGCAAATCCATGAGTCTGCAGCGCTACAAGGGGCTGGGCGAAATGAATCCGACGCAGCTGTGGGAGACCACCATGGATCCGTCGGTGCGCCGCTTGCTGCGGGTGCAGATCGAGGACGGCATCGCCGCCGATGAGATCTTTACCAAGTTGATGGGCGACGAGGTCGAGCCGCGCCGCGCATTCATCGAATCGAACGCCCTCGGGGTACGCAATCTCGACGTCTAACTAGGCGGCGCGCCGCCTGCGGGCGGGCGCCCGGGGGCGCTTTGGCGGCTTGGCCGCTTTCGCAGCCGGCGCCGGCTTTTCCTTCCGGATCGGTTTTACCTCCGCGGCGGGCGCACCGGCCTTGCCGGCAGTCCCGGGCTTGGCCGCGCGCGGCTGGAACTCGAAGCCGATCTTGCCGCCCGGCGTCTTCACCAGGAAGGCCTTGAACGGGCGTCCCTTCTTGGAGATGAAGCGCGGCAGCAGGTCGGTGCGGCCCGTGGCGAGCAGCTTCTGCAGTTGCTCACGCTCGATCGGCTGCTGCAGGATGATCTTCCCGGTGCGGAAATCGCAACTGCGCTCCGCGCCCACCGACTTCTCGCAGACGTAGGCGACGCCGTGGTCGTACACGCCGGAGCCGCACTTGGGGCAGGTGCCCAGGCGCTCCTGCTTGCTGAAATCCTGCGCGGGCTCGCTGTCGGAGGCGCTGCCTTGGCCGAAGTCAAACTCGGTGCGGAACTCGTCGTTGAGCTTCATCGCGGCGGAAAAGGGCTTGCCCATGCGGCTGCGAAAGCCTGTCAAAGGTCCGATGTAACGCTTGGTGATCAGCTCGGCAACTTCCTCGGGCGACCACTCGCGACCCGAGGTGACCTTCCACAGCGAGAAATCGCACTTCTGGCACTGGAATTTGCGGTAATTCTCCTGCACGGTGCCGCCGCACTTCGGGCACGGAGCGGGCACCGTTGCATAAACCGTATCCGGTATCTCGCCGTGCTTGATGATTTCGACGGTGTTCTTGACCAGCGCCCAGATCTCCTTCATGAACGCGTCGCGCGTCAGTTTGCCCTGCTCGATCAACCGCAGCTTGTGCTCCCACTCTCCCGTCAGCTCCGGCGAGGCGAGCTCGACGATGCCGAGCATGTGCAAAGCAAACATCAGCGAAAACGCCTTGGGCGTCGGAACCAGTTCCCTGCCGCTGCGGTGCACGTACTCCTCGCGGATCAGCCCTTCGATGATGGCCGCACGCGTCGCCGGCGTGCCCAGACCCTTGGCCTCCATCGCCTCGCGCAGCTCGTCGTCCTCCACCAGCTTGCCGGCACCTTCCATGGCCGACAGCAGCGTCGCCTCGCTGTAGCGGGCAGGGGGCTTGGTCTGCAGGGCGGAGGCAGCTACCTCGAGCGTCTTCACCTTCTCGCCGTTGCCCACCGGCGGCAGGTTCTCATTCTCATCCTGAGTTGCCCGACCGTATATCGCGAGCCAGCCGGCGCTTTGCAGCACCTTGCCCTCGGTTCTGAAACGATGCTCGCCGACAGTAGTGATGCGTGTGGTCTGCAGGAACTCCGCCGAAGGGTGGAATACGGCGAGGAAGCGTCGTACCACCAGGTCGTACAGCTTGCGCTCGGCCTCGTTCAGATTCTTGGGCGACTGCAGCGTCGGGATGATGGCGAAGTGATCCGAGATCTTGCTGTTATCGAAGATGCGGCGGTTGGGTTTCACCCAGCCGTTCTTGAGCACTGCTTTGGCAAAGGGGGCGTAGTCGCGATCGGCGGTGAGCATGTCCATCGCCTTCTTCACCGTGCCGACGTAATCCTCGGGCAGCGCCCGCGAATCGGTACGCGGATAGGTCAGCACCTTGTGGCGCTCGTAGAGCGCCTGCGCCAGCGACAAGGTGCCGCGCGCCGAGAAGCCGAAGCGGCCGTTGGCTTCACGCTGCAAGCTGGTCAGGTCGAACAGCAGCGGCGAGGCCTGCGTGGTCGGCTTGGTCTCCTCGGTGACGGTCCCGGGCTTGCCGATACTGGCGGCGACGACCGCTTCGGCGGCGGCGGCCTGCCACCACCTCTCCGGCTTGCGCTCCGCGTCGTCGGCCTTGCGGAACTCCGGATCAAACCAGCGTCCCGCGTACTCGCCTGCCTTGGCGCCGAAACGTGCGTGTACTTCCCAGTAGTCCCGCGGCTTGAATTCGCGGATGCGTTCCTCACGCTCCACCAGGATCGCGAGGGTCGGCGTCTGCACGCGGCCGACAGTGGTCAGGTAGAAGCCGCCTTCCTTGGAGTTGAACGCGGTCATGGCACGGGTGCCATTGATGCCCATTAGCCAGTCAGCCTCGGAGCGGCTCTTGGCGGCATCTGCAAGCGGCAGCAGGTCCCTGTCACCGCGCAGGTGGGTGAAGCCGTCGCGTATCGAAGCCGTCGTCATCGACTGCAACCACAGGCGCTGGATCGGCTTCCTGCTGTGCGCATGCTGCACGATGTAGCGGAAGATCAGCTCGCCCTCGCGACCCGCGTCGCAGGCGTTGATCAGGCCGTCAACGTCCTTGCGCTTGAGGAGCCGCAACAGCAGGTTGAGCCGCTCGGCGCCACGCTCGATCGGCGCCAGATCGAAATGCGGTGGGATGACCGGCAGGTTCGCGAACGACCACTTGCCGCGCTTGACATCGAACTGTTCCGGCACCGTGAGCTCGAGCAGGTGGCCGACGGCGGACGACAGCACGTACTCGTTGCTCTCGAAGTAATCGCCCTTGCGCGTGAAGCCGCTCAGCGCGCGCGCGATGTCCGCGGCGACGGACGGTTTCTCGGCAATGATCAGTTTCTTGTTCATGCGGCGCGAAAGGCCGCAGAGGATACCTGCAAAGAACGTGCCGTTACAACCGTTACCTGTTTCCCCACGCGCCTATGCGCGCGCAAACCCTTTAGCTCGGCAGACGCCCGCCGCGCGCCGACAGCAACTCCTCGGCGATCAGCTGGCTGGCCGGGGTGCGCTGGTTCCACAGGACCATCAGCACGATCAGTTTGAGCTGATCCAGCGACAGCGTGTCGCCGATGGCCGCCAGCGCACGCTCGATGATGTGCTCGCGGGTGGGTGGCGTGAGGATGCCGGATTGCTCCAGGTACATCAGGAAACCGCGGCAGTCGACGTCCAGCTTCGCGAGTTCCTTCGGTGCGAACGCGCGGAACGCATTGCCACGTTCGGGCAGCGGCGCCAGGGAACGCTGCGGCGTGCGCACCACGCCGGCCATCCAGCTCAGCGCCTCGCTGATGTCCGATTCATCGAAGCCGGCGGCCGACAGCTTCTTCGCCACCCGGTCGGCGTCATGCGACAGATCGGCCTGGTGGCAGTTCTCGAACAGGTAGACGAGGATGTCGAACATGTTGTTGTTCTCCTGGGTGGGCATCAACTGAGGCGTTGGAACAGCCCGCCTGGCAGCGTGGCGATGCGGCCGGCAAGCTCCAGTCGCAGCAGTTCAGCGGACACGCGCTCGGCGGGCAACCCGGCACGCGCACAGATCGAGTCAAGGTCCACGGGCTCGAATCCCATGTGCGACAACAGCGGCTCGGGTTGCGCGTGCGGACTCGCCGCTGCGCGTGTCGAGGCAAAGCCGGTGCGCTGAAACGCGGTCAACTCGGCGAGGACGTCCTCGGCTGATTCGACCAGCTTGGCGCCCTGCTTGATCAACGCGTGGCAACCCTTGGTGAGCGGGGAATGGATCGATCCGGGAAGCGCGAACACTTCGCGGCCCTGATCGGTGGCGGCGCGCGCGGTTATCAGGGATCCCGAGGCAAGCGCCGCCTCGATGACCAGGCAACCATGCGCCAATCCGCTGATCAGCCGGTTGCGGCGCGGAAAATTGTGCGCAGCGCCGCCGGTGCCGAGCGGGAACTCGGACAATAGCAATCCCGTTTCAGCGATGCGCGCCGCAAGCGGCGCGTTTTGCCGCGGGTAAACCACGTCGACGCCGGTGCCGAAGAGCGCGATGGTCGACCCCTCGGCGGCGAGGCCGCCCCGGTGGGCGGCGGCGTCAATCCCCAGGGCGAGCCCGGAAACGATGGTCAAGCCGGCAGCACTGAACGCCTTGGCGAAATTCTCAGCGTCGCGCACGCCTTGCGCGGTGGCGTTTCGGCTACCGACCACCGCGAGGGACGGCCGGCCCAGCAGTTCGACGCGGCCCACGGCGTAGAGCAGTGGCGGCGGGTCAGGGATCTCGAGCAATAACCTGGGATACGCGGCATCCGCCAGCGTGACGATCGCGTTCCCGGGTGCCTCCGCCCAGCGCAATGCGTGTTCAACGGCTGGCGCAATAGCCCCCGGGTTCAGCAATTGCGCCGCGGCGGGGCCAGCGGCGCGCTCAAGCTGTGGCCGGGTTGCGGCCAGGATTTTTTCCGGAAGGCCGAATTCCTTCAACAGACTGCGAATCGCGGCGGGACCGAGCCCGGGGGTGAGCGTGAGTCGTAGCCAACTCGCCAGCCCGGGATCCTGCGTCATCCGGGCGGCGACAACCGGAGGCCGATGCCTCCGCCCTGTGGCGCCGGTGCCGCGCAGCGCCAGCGTACAAGATGCCTAGGGAGTCTGGATGACATCCAACGCGTTGACGGGCCTCGAGACGCGCATGACCACGGCATAGGATACGCGGTCAAAGATGCGAAACACAAACGCCAAGCCGTAACGTTCGTCGGGCAACTTGAACGTCGCCGGACCCGAACTGGTTATCGTAGAGGCGTCCGCAATGACCGGTCCAGGACGGTAAAGGGCGAATACGTGCCCGACTTCAACCCCGTCCGACTGCCCGCGATTCAGCGTGACGATGGACTGCGGGCCGGCTTCGCCGAGCTTGCCCAGTCCACCGTACACACCGATGACCCGGCCCTGCATGAACACGGCGGGTGCGTGCGGCGCATACTTGGGTACTTCCGGCACGCCGGCCGGCAGCAGCTTGTCACCCCTGCCGACTTCCTGCGTCACGGTTGTGAGTTGCACGGTGGCCGGATCCCCGGCGCGCGTGACGCGGGCGGTGCCGAGATAGATTGCCTCGTAGCCAAGGGTGATATTCGTATCTGGATCCACCAGCGCTTTGCCGCGGCGATAGACGAACCAGTTCTCTTCCCGCGAGTCGCCGATACCGCGCACATAGGCGCGATTGCCGGCCTCGATGATCACGCGGTTGTCCTCGGTGGCGATGATCGTCGGCGCGTTGTCCAGGCCATCTGCCTCGACGACCAGCGGACGCGACAGGAAGGGTTCGATAATGTTGGGCGGAATGCTGGGAATGGCGTCCTTGGCTGTCGATTCGGCGCGTACGCGCGGCGAAAGCTTGACCGTTCCTACACTTCCGCTTCCCTCCAAGCCGGTCCTGCCAGTCGCCGTCGGAGCCCCACCCGCCGTGCCGGCGGTGGTACCAGCGCCGGAGTCGGCACCCGGGGTGGCGTCGCGTCCCGCAATAGACAAGGTGCCGCGGGCGCGGTCCAGCACGATCACGTCTCCCGGGTAGATCCAGTGCGGGTTGCGTATCTGCTCGCGGTTGAAATTCCAGATTTCCGGCCAGCGCCAGGGTGAATCCGTGTAACGCTCGGAGATGCCCCACAGCGTGTCCCCGCGCACCACGACGTAGCGATCGGGGGCATCCTGTTTGAACGCAATCGGGGTTGTCGGGACCTGTGCCAGCACCGGTCCGCCAGTGAGGCTGGCGAGGACAAAAACGAGTGCTGTGATAGACTTACGCAATTGGTCGTGCATGGGGCCCCCGAACCTTTCCTTGTTCCCGGGCTGGCGTGAAAATCCCTTTGCCATCCAAATGTAGCATAAACGTCGAATTGTTTACCTGCTGCCTTAGATTGTGCATCTAATTTATTCAATTTGCAACGCTATTTCCCTGTCAGATGGCCCAACTGAACATCCTGCGCTACCCTGATGCCCGGCTGCATAAGCTGGCCGCGCCGGTGACGGTCTTCGACGAGTCGCTCAAGACCCTGGTGCGCGAGCTGGCCGAGACCATGTATGCCGCCCCGGGCGTTGGGTTGGCCGCCACGCAGGTCGATGTGCATAGGCAAGTCATCGTGGTCGATGTTTCGGAGCGGCGCGATTCTTTGGTGGTGCTGGTCAATCCCGAAATTGTCGAGGCCTCCGGCATATCCGACATCGAGGAAGGCTGCCTCTCGGTGCCCGGCGTTTACGACGTCGTGGCGCGCGCCGAGCGCGTCAAGGTGCGGGCCTACGATCAGAACGGCAATCCGTTTACGCTCGAAGCGCAGGGCCTGCTCGCAGTGTGCATCCAGCACGAGATGGACCACCTGAAGGGCAAGGTGTTCGTCGAGTATCTTTCGCAGCTCAAGCAGCAGCGCGTGCGCGCCAGGCTCGCCAAGCAGTTGCGCAAGTCTGCCTAAGCCTTCCTGCGCCTAGTTTTCGCGGGTACGCCTGAATTTGCCGAGCGCGCGTTGGCCGCGCTGCTCGCGGCGGGCCACACAGTTTCGCTCGTACTGACCCAGCCAGACCGGCCCTCGGGGCGAGGCCTGCGGACGGTGGCCGGCGCCGTGAAGCGCTACGCGCTGTCGCAGGGTTTGGAGGTCTTCCAACCAGTCTCCTTGCGCGAGGACGCCGCACGAGTCCGCATTGCTGCGGCACGTCCCGCGGTCCTCGTGGTCGCAGCCTACGGACTGCTCCTGCCGCAGGCGGTGCTCGACATCCCAGCGCGGGGCGCACTCAACATCCATGCATCCTTGCTGCCACGCTGGCGTGGCGCGGCGCCGATCCAGCGCGCGCTGCTGGCCGGTGACACCCAGACCGGCATCACCATCATGCAAATGGACGCCGGGCTGGACACCGGGCCCATGTTGCTGCAGCAGAACCTCGCCATTGCGCCGGACGACGACGCGCAGACCCTGCACGACAAGCTCGCCGAGCTTGGCGCACGACTCATCGTCGCTGCCATCGTGGAGGTTGAAGCTGGGACTGCGCGGCTGGCGCCGCAGCCGGTGGCGGGCGTGACCTACGCGCAAAAAATCGTAAAGCGCGACGCGGAAATCGACTGGGCGGCTCCTGCGGCGCAAATCGAGCGGACGGTGCGCGCGCTGCGCCCGTTTCCCGGTGCCACAGCCAGGTTGAAGGGAGATGGTTTGAAACTGTGGCGCACGCAAATCGCTGACGCGCGCGGTGAGCCCGGCCGGGTGATTGCAGTCGGCCCGGACGGGATCCTGGTGGCTTGCGGCGAGGGTGCCCTGCTGGTCACCGAGTTGCAACGGGCGGGTGGTAAGCGCCTCGCCGCCGGGGAGTTCCTGCGCGGTGCGCCGCTCGCGCCGGGCGAAATACTTCGATGAGGCGCTCCGCTGACCTGGCGCCGGCGCTTGCCGCAGCGGCACGCGCGGTCGCCGCGGTCGCAGCGGGACGCAGCCTGGCCGACGCGTTGCAGCACAGGACCGACGACGCGGCGGGCGGCGCTCTCACGGATCTCTGCTACAGCACCCTGCGCCGTTACGGCTGGGTGCAGGCGATGGTGCGAACGCTGTCGCACGAGGGCGCCGGCAATCCGCGCCTGGAGGCGCTGCTGTGGTGCGCGCTATCCTGTCTCGATGGCGGCCGCTACAGTGATTACACGGTGGTAGACCAGGCCGTGCGCGCCACTGCGCTGCTCGAGCTCTGGCCTGCGCGCGGCTACGTCAACGGGTCGTTGCGCACCTTTCTGCGGCAGCGCGCTACGCTGGCGCGCCGCGTCGCTTCGGATCCCCAGGCGCTGCACCAGCATCCGCTTTGGTGGTTGGAAACGCTGCAGCATGCCTACCCGGAGAACTGGCGAGCGATCGCCGCCGCCGGCAATACTCACCCTCCCATGTGCTTGCGCGTCAACCGCAGGCGCGCTGAGGTCGACGCCTTTGCAGTGCGGCTAGCAGGGGCCGGCATAGCCACGACGCGTGCCGGCCCCTGCGCGTTGCTTGTGCACAAGCCACTGCCGGTCGCGGGCGTCCCGGGTTTCGCCGAGGGCGAGGTTTCGGTGCAGGATGCGGGCGCACAGCGTGCCGCGGAATATCTCGACCTCGCGCACGGCCAGCGTGTGCTCGACGCCTGCGCGGCGCCCGGCGGAAAGAGTGCGCATGTCCTGGAGATGCACGACGTGGATCTTGTCGCACTCGAAGCGGACGAGGCCCGTGCGGCCCGCATCGGAACGGGCCTTAGCCGGCTAGGCCTTGCCGCCCGAGTGCAGGTGGCGGACTGCACGGCTGTAGAAGCGTGGTGGGACGGCCGCGTCTTCGACCGTGTGCTTGCCGACGTACCGTGCACCGGCTCCGGCGTGGCGCGGCGCCATCCGGATATCAAGTGGCTGCGCCGCGCGTCCGACGTGCCGACGTTTGCGCGCCGCCAGGCAGCGATCCTCGACGCGCTTTGGCGAGTCCTCGCCCCGGGTGGTAAATTGCTGTATGTCACCTGCTCGGTGTTTCCCGAGGAGAACGGCGCCGTGGTGGACGCATTCTGTGCACGCACCGCGCAGGCACGGCGGTGCGAACTACCCGGCGGCGCGCCGGCGCAGTTGTTGCCCGGCGCCGAGCACGACGGGTTCTACTTCGCACTGCTAGAAAAGTCCCGCTGAGCCGGCGCGCGATGCGAACCAGCGCCATCCTGCCGAAGTTCCTTGTCGCGCTGGCTTGCGCGGCGGCGCTGTGCGCGCGCGCCGACGACATCGACGTGATCGATGCGCGCCTCGCCGCCTCGGAGGAAGGCCTGTTGCTGAGCGCGGACTTCGCGTTCGAGTTCAATTCGCGCCTGAGCGAAGCGGTAGCCAACGGTATTCCCCTGTATTTCGTGGTCGATTTCGAACTCACGCGCCCACGCTGGTACTGGTTCGACGAGAACGCAGTGTCGCGGCGCACGCAGCTACGCCTGTCCTATCACGCACTGTCGCGGCAGTACCGCGTGTCGACTGGTCCGTTGCACCAGAATTTCTCCACGCTGGATGACGCTTTGGACGTGATGCGCCGGTTACGCAACTGGCAGGTGCTGGAGCGCTCGGTGACGCTGAGCGGCTCCAGTTACGAGGCCGCGGTGCGCATGCGCCTGGACCCGGCGCAGCTCCCCAAGCCGCTGCAACTCTCCGCACTGACCAACCGCGAATTGCACCTGGAGTCGCCGTGGCGGCGCTTCATCTTCCTGCCGCCGCACGCCGCGCCCGCACCGCCGGCCATCACGCCCGCTGCGCCGGCCGCCGCGCCCGCACCGCTGGCGCCGCAGACCACCCTCGGGCCGCGCGAAGCACAGGATGGAGGGCAGAAATGAAGGTTCTGCTGATCGTCGGTGCGGCGCTCGCGGGGGTGCTGCTGTTCCTTCTGGCGACGGCCAGCTCTGCCGACAGCACGCTGTTCCTGCGCCACTATCCGCTGCTGCTCGGACTCAATGCGGCGCTTGCGGTAGCGCTCGCAGCATTGCTCGGCGTGCAGCTTTCCGCGCTCCTGCGGCGCTACCGCGGCGGCGTGTTCGGCTCGCGCCTGTCGCTGCGATTTCTCCTGCTGTTTGCGTTGATGGCGGTGGTGCCCGGTGCTCTGGTGTACACGGTCTCGGTGCAGTTCCTGACCAAGAGCATCGAATCCTGGTTCGACGTCAAGGTGGATGCGGCGCTCGAAGGCGGCATTACGCTGGGCCAGTCCGCCGTGGACCGCATGCTGGGCGAAATGCAGGTCAAGGGGCGCGCCATGGCGCTTGAGCTGGCCGACCGCTCTCCCTCGCAGCAAGTGACGCTTCTCAACCGGCTCCGCGAGCAGGCGGGAGTGCAGGAAGCCGTGGTGGTCAGCACTAACGGCAAGTTGCTGGCAAGCGCCAGCGAGGACGTGTCCAAGTTCTTTCCCGAGCTGCCCACGGCGCAAATGCTGCGCCAGGCCCGCTCGGCGCGCGGTTACAGCTCGATAGATTCCGCCGCCGGCCGGCCGCTGGCCCTGCGCGTGGTGCTGCCGGTCGCGGGCCTTGCGCTCGCCGACGAGGCGCGCTTCCTGCAATTGCGCCAGGCGGTGCCAGCCAGCCTGGCGAAGAGCGCCGAGGCAGTCGAGGCCGCCTACCGGGACTACCGGGAGCTTGCGCTGTCGCGGCAAGGCCTGCGGCGAATCTATATCGTCACGCTGACCCTGGCGCTGCTGATGGCGCTGTTCGTCGCGGTATCGCTGGCGGTAATCCTGTCCAACCGCCTGTCTGCGCCCCTTGCCAACCTTGCGCAGGCGACCCAAGCGGTGGCGCGCGGCGATTTCTCCCAGCGCCCGCCGGTCACCAGCCGTGATGAACTGGGTGTGCTGACCGAATCCTTCAACTCCATGACACGCCAGCTGGATGAGGCGCGTCGCGTCGTCGAATCCAACCGCATCGCGCTGGAAACCGCCAAGGCCTCGCTCGAGAACGTCCTGGCCAATTTGTCTGCGGGCGTGCTGGTATTCGACCGCGAACTGCGGCTGTCGATCTCCAACCGCGGCGCCGCCGAGATCCTGGGCGGCGAACTCGGGGTGCACGCGGGCAAGCCGCTCGCCGCGTGGACCGGGGCGCTGGAGACTTTCGCCGGGCCGGTGCGCGAGCAGTTCCTGGCCCACGGCGCCAAGACCTGGCAGCTGGAACTCAGTCTCAAGGGCACCGGCAAGACACTGCTGGCGCGCGGTGCGGCGCTGCCCGAAGCGACCGGGGGCGGCTACGTGCTGGTGTTCGATGACATCACCCAGCTGATCCAGGCGCAGCGCGCCACCGCCTGGGCGGAAGTGGCCCGGCGGCTCGCGCATGAGATCAAGAATCCCCTCACCCCGATCCAATTGTCGGCGGAACGGCTTGAAATGAAACTCGAGGGCAAACTTGCGCCGGAGGAAGCAGAAATCCTGCGCCGCAATACGCAGACCATCGTCAACCAGGTGACCGCGCTGAAATCCATGGTGGACGATTTCGGCGATTACGCGCGACTGCCCGCCCCGGTGCCGGCGGGACTCGACCTGAACGCGCTGGTGGCGGATGTATTGGCGCTGTACGAGACTTCCCGCGTGCCGATCGCCAAGCGCCTCGCACCGACGCTGCCGCCGGTGTGGGCCGACTCCGCGCAAATCCGCCAGGTGATCCACAACCTCGTGCAGAACGCCCAGGATGCCCTGGAAAACCGCAAGGAACCGCGCCAGCTGCCCGCGGTCGAGGTGCGCACCGAACTGGCGGGCGACAAGGTGCGCCTCTCGGTGACCGACAATGGCGACGGCTTTCCCGAGGAACTGATGGCGCGCATCTTCGAACCGTATGTCACCACCAAGCCGCGCGGTACCGGCCTGGGGCTTGCCATCGTGAAGAAGATCGTCGACGAGCACCACGGCTCGATCGCGATAGAAAACCGGCCGGAACGCGGCGCCTCGGTCAGCGTGCTGTTGCCGCTGGCGGAAGCCGCCTGATCCGATGGCGCAGATCCTGGTGGTGGACGATGAGGTCGGCATCCGCGAGCTGTTGTCGGAGATCCTGTCTGACGAAGGCCACGGCGTGATGCTCGCCGAGAGCGCCGGCGCCGCGCGCCGCATGCGCGAGGCGAATCGCCCGGACCTGGTGCTGCTCGACATCTGGATGCCGGATACCGACGGCATCACCCTGCTCAAGGAATGGGCGGGCAGCGGGCAACTTACCATGCCGGTCGTGATGATGTCCGGCCACGGCACCATCGAGACCGCGGTGGAGGCGACACGCATCGGCGCGCTCGATTACCTGGAAAAGCCGATCGCGCTGCAACGACTGCTCGCCACGGTGAAGCGCGCACTGCGCAACCACGAGCTTGCCGCGCCGCGACAGCTGTCGATGTCGGCACTGGGACGGTCAGCGGCGCTCGCCGGCGTGCAAAAGCGCCTGGCGCAGCTCGCGCAAAGCACCGCGCCGCTGATGCTGCGCGGCGAGCACGGCATGCTGCCGGAGATGTTCGCTCGACTGCTCGCGGCTCCGGGCGCGCCGTTCTTCTCGGGCAGCGAATTGCTGGCGGAGGCCTCCACGGACCTGCTGGGGCGCGCCGCGGGCGGGATCCTGTTCCTGCCAGACCTGTCGCGCCTGACACGCAACGAGCAGAAGAACCTGGAGTTCCTGCTGGCGCGCGCCGACCGGCACAAGGCGCGCATCGTCTCGTTCTCGCCCGTGGATCCGCGCCTGTTGACGGAGCGGCAAGGCTACGATCCCGCCATGGCCGCCCGGCTCGGCGAGCTGACCCTGCGGCTGCCGCCGCTGCGCGAGTTCGCCGAAGACGTGCCTGACCTCGCTGCGCAGATGCTTGCGCAGCTGGTGGAATCCCGCGCCTGTCCGCCGCGTCGCTTTTCGGTTGCCGCGCTCAATACCCTGCGCCACCACCGCTGGCCGGGCAACCTGGCCGAGCTCGAGCACGCGGTGAAGAACCTCGCCATCACGTCGCTGGAAGAAGAGGTGCGCATGGAGGACGTCGAACGCGTGCTCGCGGCGCAGGGCGCGCAGGTGAGCGCGCCGGAGCTCGGATTGGACCGCCCCTACCGCGAGGCGCGCGAGGCTTTCGAGCGCGTATATTTCGAGAACCTGCTGGCGCAGGAGCGCGGCAGCATGTCGCGCGTAGCCGAGAAATCCGGGCTCGAGCGTACGCATCTGTACCGCAAGCTGAAGGCGCTCGGCCTGCCGGTGGGCAAGCGCGAGGAAGGCTGAGCAGCTCATGAAGATCATCATCCTCGGCGCCGGCCAGGTCGGCGCGTCGGTGGCGGAGAGCCTGGTTTCCGAACAGAACGACATCACGGTGGTGGACCTCGACCCGGGGCGGCTGCGCGCGCTGCAGGACCGGCTGGACCTGCGCACGGTGGCCGGCAGCGCGTCGCATCCCTCGGTACTGATGGAAGCCGGCATCGACGATGCCGACCTGCTGATCGCGGTGACGCAGTCGGACGAGACCAACCTGGTCGCCTGCAAGCTGGCGGCGCGCATGTTCAACGTGCCGCGGCGCATCGCGCGCATCCGCGCCACCGATTTCCTCGATGACCCCAAGGTGCTCGGCCCGGACGGCTTCGACGTCGACCTGTCGATCTGCCCTGAACAGGTGTTGACCGAATACATCGCCAAGCTGGTGGAGTTTCCCGAAGCGCTGCAAGTGCTCGATTTCGCCGGCGGCCAGGTGAGCCTGGTGGCGGTGCGCGCCTACCAGGGCGGGCCGATGGTGGGCCGCCCGGTGAAGGAGATCGGGGCGCACATCCCGGGCATCGACACGCGCATCGTCGCCATCTTCCGGCGCGACGGCGCGGTGATGCCCGACGGCGACACGGTGATCGAGGACGGCGACGAAGTGTTCTGCCTGGCTGCGGCAAACAACATCCGGCAGGTGATGAAGGAACTGCGGCGCATGGACCAGCCGGTGAAGCGCGTGATGATCGCCGGCGGCGGCAATATCGGCTTGCGCCTGGCACGCGCGCTGGACGCCGATTACTCGGTGCGCCTGATCGAACACAACAAGCGGCGCTGCGACGTGCTGGCGGCGAGGCTGAACCGTGCTCTGGTGCTCAACGGCGACGCCACCGACGAGGAGCTGCTCGGCCAGGAGAACATTGCGGACATGGACCTGTTCGTCGCCGTGACCAACGACGACGAGAACAACATCATGAGCTGTTTGCTGGCCAAGAAGATGGGTGCGCGGCGCGTGGTTGCGCTGATCAATCGACGCAGCTACGTGGACCTGCTGCAAAGCGGCCAGATCGACATCGCCATCTCGCCGGCGCAGGCGACCATCGGCAAGCTGCTTGCGCACGTGCGTCGCGGCGACGTGGTGGCGGTGCACAGCCTGCGGCGCGGTGCCGCCGAGGCGCTGGAGGCGGTGGTGCACGGCGACCGCGAGTCCTGCCGCCTGACCGGCCGGCGCGTCGAGGAAATCGAGCTGCCCGCGGGTGCCACCATCGGGGCCGTGGTGCGCGGCGGGCAGGTGCTGATGGCGCACCGCGACACGCGCATCGAGGCCGAGGACCACGTCATCGTGTTCGTCACCGACAAGAAGACCCTGCCGCGGGTCGAGAAGCTGTTCCAGGTCGGCGCCGGCTTCCTGTAGCGCCCGACCGTGCGCCTGCCCGCGGTTCTGCAAATGCTGTCGCTGGTGCTGCTGCTATTTGCCGGCAGCATGCTGGTTCCGCTGGCGTTCTCGTGGGCCTACGGCGACGGCGCGCATGCCGCCTATGCGAAGTCCATGGGCATTACGCTGTTGGCGGGCGCCGTGCTGTGGGCGGCGACGCACCGCGCTGGCCGCGAACTGCAGGTGCGCGACGGTTTCCTGCTGGTCGCGCTGGTGTGGACCGTGCTGCCGGCATTCGCCACGCTGCCGCTGATGCTGCAGCTGCATGAGCTGTCCTTCACCGACGCCTTCTTCGAGGCGGTGTCCGGACTGACCGCGAGCGGCGCCACGGTGCTCTCGGGCCTCGACGAGTTGCCGCCATCGCTCAACATCTGGCGCGGTTTCATGATCTGGCTGGGCGGCATGGGCGTAATCGTGCTGGCAGTCGCCATCCTGCCGCTGCTCGGCGTCGGCGGTTCGCAGCTGTTCAAGGCGGAGACGCCGACGCCGATGAAGGACAGCAAGCTCACGCCGCGCATTGCGGAGACCGCGAAGGGCTTGTGGCTCATTTACTTCGCGCTGACCGTCGCCTGCGGCCTGTCCTACCGCTGGGCCGGCATGAACTGGCTCGACGCCGCGATGCACGCCTTCACCACCATGGGCTTGGGCGGCTTTTCCACCCATGACGATAGCTTTGCCTACTGGGATTCGCCGCGCATCGAGGCGGTGGCCATCGCGTTCATGCTGCTGGCCGCGATCAATTTCGCCACCCATTTCCTCGCCTGGCACCGGCGCTCGCTACGCGCCTACCGCGTGGATCCCGAAGCCAAGGTGTTCCTGGGCGTGGTGGCGGCCTCGGCACTGGGCATCGCCGCATACCTGGTCTCGGAGGGCACCTACCCCGACTACTCGACAGCGCTGCGCTACGCGGCCTTCAACGTGGTGTCGATCGCCACGACGACCGGCTACGCCAATGCCGACTTCAACCTGTGGCCCATCTTCGCGCCATTGTGGATGCTGTTCCTGAGCAGCTTCGCCAGTTGTTCGGGATCGACCGGCAGCGGCATAAAGATGATCCGCGCGCTGATCCTGTTCAAGCAGGTGTTCCGCGAGCTGCTGCGCATCATTCATCCGCGCGTCTACCGCCCGGTGAAGCTTGGCGGCCAGCCGATCGAGAACAACGTGGTGTTCGCGGTGCTGGCCTACGTCTTCGTCTACGTTTCCTGCATCATCATCTTCACGCTGCTGCTGACGCTGAGCGGCGCCGACGTGGTGACCGCATTCTCGGCCGCCGTAGCATCGGTGAACAATACCGGTCCCGGGCTGGCGCAGGTGGGCCCCGCGTCCACCTACGCAGCGCTGAACGACTTCCAGATCTGGGTATGTTCCTTTGCCATGCTGCTGGGCCGGTTGGAGCTGTTTACGCTGCTCGTGGTGCTGACGCCGGCGTTCTGGCGCAAGTGAATCGCGTGCTGGTAAGGGTGCTGGCCGGACCATTGACGACCGCGCTGCCGGCCGGCTGGGTGGCCATGCGTCCGCGCAGCTGCCCGTGCTGCGTCGGCCGCGTCGAGTTGCAGGTCGAACTGGCGCGGGTGGTCCGCGAACGCCACCCGCGGGGAGTGCTGATCAATCTGCCGGATGCGTCACACCTGCCGGCCCTGCGCAGGGCGCTCGTCGAGTGGCCGCTCGCGCAGTACGTACGGCTGGAAGAGGCGGCCTAGCCGCGCTTTTTCTTCTTCTTGACCCGGTGCGGCCTTGTCTTGCCGTAACTGCCTTTGTAGATCTTGCCCTTGCGCGTGCGCTTGTCGCCTCTTCCCATGGAACTCTCCTGGTTCGAATAGCCGGGGATTATAGCTACGCCACCTTGGCGCGCGCGTCGGGATCGTAGGCGAGCCAGGGCGCGAGCCACTTTTCCGCCGCGGGGACGCTCATGGCCTTGCGCCGCGCATAGTCCTCGAGCTGGTCCGGCCCGATCTTGCCGACGGCGAAGTAACTGGCGTCGGGGTGCGACAGGTAGAAACCGGCGACCGCGGCCGTCGGCAGCATGGCGTAGGACTCGGTGAGATGCATGCCGGCGTTGCGCTCGGCGTCGAGCAGGGCGAACAGCGTGCCCTTCTCGGTGTGGTCGGGGCAGGCCGGATAGCCGGGTGCCGGCCGGATGCCGCGGTACTTCTCGTCAATCAGGTCGTCGTTGCTGAGCGCCTCGTCCGGCGCGTAGCCCCAGTATTCGCGGCGCACGCGCTGGTGCAGGTGCTCGGCGAAGGCCTCGGCCAGCCGGTCGGCGAGCGCTTTGAGCATGATCGCCGAATAGTCGTCGTGGTCGCGCTCGAATTCGGCAAGCTTCTTCTCGATGCCGATGCCCGCGGTCACTGCGAAGGCCCCCACCCAATCGGGCACGCCGGATTCCTTGGGCGCGACGTAGTCGGCGAGGCACAGGTTGGCGCGGCCCGCCGGTTTCTGGTTCTGCTGTCGCAGGTTGTGCAGGGTCATCGGCAGCTCGCGATGCGCGGCATCGCGGTAGATCTCGATGTCGTCGCCCACCCGCGCGGCGGGAAACAAGCCGAACACGCCGCTCGCGCACACCCAGCGGCCCTCGATCATCTTCTTCAGGAACGCCTGCGCGTCCGCGAACAGCTTCCTCGCTTCGGCGCCGACCACCGCGTCCTCGAGAATCGCGGGATAGGGACCCGACAGCTCCCAGGTCTGGAAGAAGGGGCCCCAGTCGATGCACGGCGCCAGCTTCTCGAGCGGGTAGTTCTTCAGCACGGTCACGCCGGGTTTCGCAGGCTGCGGCGGCCGGTAGGTCTTCCAGTCGGTCGCATGGCCGAGTTCGCGCGCTCGCGCGATCGGCAGGAGCGGGCCGGGGCCCTTCTTCTCGGCGTGCTGGCGCCGGATCTTTTCGTAGTCGGCGCGCACCTCCGCGACATAGGCGTCGCGCGCTTGCGCCGACAGCAGGCTCTGCGCCACGGTGACCGAGCGCGACGCGTCGGGTACGTAGACCACGGGGCCGGAATAGGAAGGCGCGATCTTCACCGCGGTGTGCGCACGCGAGGTGGTGGCGCCACCGATCAGCAGCGGCAGCGACAGACCGGCACGCTCCATCTCCTTGGCTACGTGGGTCATTTCCTCGAGCGAAGGCGTGATCAGACCGGACAGGCCGATGGCGTCCGCCTTTTCCGCGAGTGCCGTGTCGAGGATTTTCTGTGCCGGCACCATCACGCCGAGGTTCACCACGTCGTAGTTGTTGCACTGGAGCACCACGGCCACGATGTTCTTGCCGATGTCGTGCACGTCCCCCTTCACGGTGGCGATCACAATCTTGCCCTTGGGTCGCCCGGCCTCGCCGGTCTTCGCCTTCTCCGCTTCGATGTACGGCACCAGGTGTGCCACCGCCTGCTTCATCACCCGCGCGGATTTCACCACCTGCGGCAGGAACATCTTGCCGGCGCCGAACAAGTCGCCGACCACGTTCATGCCCTCCATCAGCGGCCCCTCGATCACCTGGATCGGGTGCGCCGCGGCGAGCCGCGCTTCCTCGGTGTCCGCCAGCACGTGGGTGGCAGTTCCGGTGACCAGCGCGTGCACCAGGCGCTCGCGTACCGGCGCGCGCCGCCAGGCGTGGTCCTCCTTCGCCGCCTTGCCGCCGCCCGCCTTCACCGTGTCGGCGAACTCGACCATCCGCTCGGTGGCGTCGGCACGGCGGTTGAGGATCACGTCCTCAACGCGCTCGCGCAGCTGCGGCTCGATTTCCTCGTACACGCCCAGCTGGCCGGCGTTGACGATGCCCATCGTCATGCCGGCGCGCACCGCGTGATACAGGAACGCCGTGTGCATGGCCTCGCGCACCGCGTCGTTGCCGCGGAACGAGAACGACAGGTTGGACAGGCCGCCGGAGACCTGGGCGTGCGGGAGGTGCCCGCGGATCCAGCGCGCCGCCTCGAGATAGTCGAGACCATAGCGCGCATGCTCCTCGAGCCCGGTCGCCACGGCGAAAATGTTCGGGTCAAAGATGATGTCCTCGGGGGCAAAGCCCGCCCGCTCGATCAGCAGCTCATAGGCGCGCCGGCAAATCGCCGTGCGCCGCTCAAGGGTATCGGCCTGCCCCTGCTCGTCGAAGGCCATCACCACCACCGCGGCGCCGTACCTGCGCGCCAGCCGCGCCTGGCGCAGGAACTCGGCCTCGCCCTCCTTCAGGCTGATCGAATTGACGATGCTCTTGCCCTGCACGCATTTCAGGCCCGCTTCGATCACCCGCCACTTCGAGCTATCGATCATGACCGGCACGCGTGCGATGTCCGGCTCGGCGGCAACCAGGCTCAGGAAGCGCTGCATCGCGGCTTCCGAATCGAGCATGCCCTCGTCCATGTTGACGTCGATCACCTGCGCGCCGTTCTCGACCTGCTGGCGCGCCACGGTGAGCGCGTCGGCGTAGTTGCCCGCAAGGATCAGGCGGGCGAAGGCCTTCGAGCCGGTGACGTTGGTGCGTTCGCCGACGTTGACGAACAGCGACTCGGGGCCGATGTTGAGCGGCTCCAGGCCGGCGAGCCGGAGCTTCTTGGGCAGCTGCGGAATGCGCCGTGGCGCGACGCCGTGCACCGCCCGCGCCAGCGCGCGGATGTGCTCGGCCGTGGTGCCGCAGCAGCCGCCGACGATGTTGAGCCAGCCGTTGCGCGCCCATTCGCCCATCAGCGCCGCCATGTTCTGCGGCGTGTCGTCGTACTCCCCGAACGCGTTCGGCAGCCCGGCGTTCGGGTGGCAGGAAACGAAGGCTTCGGCGACCGCGGAAAGTTCTTCGACGTGGGGCCGCAGTTCCTTGGCGCCGAGCGCGCAATTGAGTCCGACCGCCAGCGGTCGCATGTGACGTACGGAGTTGTAGAAGGCTTCGGTGGTCTGTCCCGAGAGAGTGCGGCCCGAGGCGTCGGTGATGGTGCCCGAGACGATCACCGGCCAGCGCGCGCCGCGCCGCTCGAACAATTCCTCCAGCGCGAACAGGGCCGCCTTGGCGTTCAACGTGTCGAAGACCGTCTCCACCAGGAACAGGTCCACGCCGCCTTGGGCCAGCGCCTGCGCCGCTTCGCCGTACGCGGCCACCAGCTGGTCGAAGCTGATCGCGCGAAACCCGGGGTCATTGACGTCGGGCGACAGCGATGCGGTCTTGGTGGTCGGCCCGAGCACGCCGGCGACGAAGCGCGGCCGCGACGGGTCCTTCGACTCGCACTCGCGTGCCGCCGCCACCGCGAGGCGCGCCGCGGCAAGATTCAATTCCGCGACCTGTGCCTCCATGCCGTAGTCGGCCATCGACACCGCGGTCGAGTTGAAGGTATTGGTTTCGATGATGTCGGCGCCGGCCTCCAGGTACTGCTCGTGGATGCGCCGCACCAGCTCGGGCTGGGTCAGCGCCAGCAGGTCGTTGTTGCCCCTCAGGTCGCGCGGCCAGTCGCGGAATCGCGCGCGGCGGAACTGCGACTCGTCCAGGCGCTCGCGCTGGATCATGGTGCCTATCGCTCCGTCCAGCACCAAAATCCTGTCGCCCATCAGGGCAGCGAGCTGTGCGCTGCGGTCGCTATGCGTCATCGGTTCCCTGAAAACAAAACGCCCGTTCGGCTTGCGCGGAAACGGGCGTCTAGGCACGTCTCTTTAGCTGTATTTGTAACGCGCCCGCAAGCTGAACATCAAATCGGCGCGAGGCGGCAGTTTGCCTAGTTAAGCCTGCTATGTCAATCGCTTACGCGTATAATCCGGTTCCCCATGGAACATCTCGAACCCCAGCGCGCGAAGGAGTTCCTGAAGCAGCACCCGGACGCGTTGTTCGTCGACTGCCGCAGCGAAATGGAGTACCTGTTCGTCGGCCATCCGGTCGGGGCGCTCCACGTGGCCTGGAACGACGGCCCGGACTGGGCGGTCAACCCGCACTTCGTCGGCCACGTGAAGAAGCTCGCCGGCACCAACCACACCACGCGTCCCGTGGTGCTCATCTGCCGCAGCGGCAACCGTTCGCGGGAGGCGGGCGAGGAGCTGGAGCGCGCGGGCTTTACGCGCGTGTACAACGTGACGCACGGCTTCGAAGGCGAACTGAACGACTCGCACCGGCGCAACTCTCTTGCCGGCTGGCGCTTCGAGGGCCTGCCCTGGGAGCAGTGTTGAGCGAAGGGGAGTTTCGCTCGACGGTGGCAGCTTTTTCCTGCGAGGTCTATTGGGGAGACTGCGACCCCGCCGGCATCATCTTCTATCCGACCTATTTCCGCTGGATGGACGCGGCCAGCTGGGCGTTCTTCGCCGCGGTCGGCTACGACGCCAAGCGCATGCGCGCCGAGCACATCGCCATGCCGCTGGTGTCGGCGGACTGCCAGTTTCTCTATCCGGCGCAACAGGGCGACCGCTGCGTGGTGCGCTCGAGCATCGCGCGCTTCGGCGGCAAGTCCTTCACGGTCGCACACGAGGCGCAGCGCGAGGACGGCATGGCGCTCGCCAAAGGCTCTGAGACGCGCGTCTGGGGGAAGTTCGACGCCGGGCCGGGCTCGCGCATGCGCGGGCAGGACATCCCCGAGGAGCTGAAGGCGCTGTTCCGCGCCGCCTAGCGTCAGAAGTCGAAGAACACCGTTTCGTCCTTGCCCTGCAGGACGATGTTCCACTCCAGCACGTTCTTGCTCCTGCGCCGCGCGACCAGCGTGCCTCGGCGCGCGGCGGGTACCAGCTTCAGCGCGGGATCCTGCGCGATGGCGGGGTCGCCCGGGAAATAGATCCGCGTGGAGAGCTGCTTGAGCAGCCCGCGCATGAACACTGTCACCGAGAGGTGCGGGGCCTGCAGCTTGCCGCCGCGCCCCGGCACGCGCCCCGGCTTGATGGTGGTGAAGCGAAAGTTGCCGTGCGCATCGGTCGGAATGCGGCCGAAGCCGCGAAAACCATTCTCCAGGGCCTTCTTCTGCCGGTCTTCGGGGTGGGCGTACTTGCCTTCGGCGTTCGCCTGCCAGATCTCGATCAGGCCGTCATTGACGCCTGCGCCGTCGCCGTCGACCAGGCGGCCCTGGACCGTGACGCGCTCGCCCTTCGCGGCCGGCCCGGCGATGCGCGTGGTATTGAGCCAGGTGAGGCCGATATGCAGATACGGACCGACCGTCTGGGAACCGCTCGCGTACAGGCTCATGTCATTCCCCCGGCGAGTCGTCCATCGGCGTCGCTTCGCGCCCGCGCAGCACGATATCGAAGCGGTAGGCGAGCGCATGCTCGGGGACCGTGTTCTCCCAGTCGAACAGCGAGATCAGGCGCACGCGCGCCTTCTCGTCCGGGATGCTCATGTACATCGGGTCGTAGGGCAGCAGCGGGTCGCCAGGGAAGTACATCTGCGTGACCAGGCGGGTGAGGAACGCGCGCCCGAAGAGCGAGAAATGCACGTGCGCCGGGCGCCAGGCGTTGTAGTGATTGCGCCAGGGATACTCCCCCGGGCGGATGGTGATGAACCGGTAGCGGCCTTCGGCATCCGTGAGCGCGCGGCCGGCGCCGGAGAAATTCGGATCCACTGGCGCGTCGTGCCGGTCGACCTTGTGCGGATACCGTCCGGCCGCATTGGCCTGCCAGATCTCGACCAGCGTGTGCGGCAGCGGCTTGCCATTCTCGTCGAGCACGCGGCCGCTGATGATGATGCGCTCGCCGATCGCCTCGCCCTTGTGCTGCCGGGTCAGGTCGTTGTCGGTGGGTTTGAGGTCGTCGGTGTCGAAGACCGGCCCGGTGATCTCCGATAGCGTCTGCGGCACGATGACCAGCGGCTGCGTCGGGTGGCGCTTGGCCGTCGAGGCATAGGGTGGGAAGTCATACTCCGGCTGCGTGCCGGGGTGGAATCTGCGGTAGGCGTGGAGTTTGCTCATGGTGGCGTCATGGTTCCTTCATTCCGCGTCCGGCTGCTTGCCGGGTTGCGCACGCTCGAATGCTTCGAGGCGCATGCAGGTGTCGAACACGCGCATCACCGTGGGGTACGGCGCCAGCTCGCACTGGTAGCGCTGCGCGTTGAACACCTGCGGCACCAGGCAGCAATCGGCGATGCCCGGCGCATCGCCCTGGCTGTACTTGCCGGACCCCGGCGTCTTCGCCATCGCGCCTTCGAGCTTCGCCAAGCCGTCGGCGATCCAGTGGCGGTACCATGCGTTTACTTGGTCCTCGTTCTGGCCCATTTCCTTCTTCAGGTGGGTCAGCGTGCGCAGGTTGTTCAGGGGGTGGATCTCGCAGGCGACCAGCAGCGCCAGGCTCCTTGCGCGGGCACGCGCGAAGGGGTCCTTCGGCAGCAACGGCGGGTTCGGGCGCGTTTCCTCGAGGTATTCGATGATGGCGAGCGACTGCGTCAGCAGCCATCCGCCGTCCTCCAACGCCGGCAGCAGCCCCTGGGGATTGAGCGAAGCGTATTGCGGACTGCGATGTTCGCCTTTCGGCAAGTGCACGAACGCCGGCTCGTAGGCGAGACCCTTGAGGTTGAGCGCGATGCGGACGCGGAATGCCGCCGAGCTGCGGAAGTAGGTGAACAGCTTCACAAGGCGGGCACCACCTTCACCTTCAGCTCGCCTACGCCATCGATCCCTGCGTGCATCTCGTCGCCCGGCTTTACCGGTCCGACGCCGGCCGGCGTGCCCGAATAGATGATGTCCCCGGATTCGATCGTGTAGTACTCGGACAAATAGGCGATCTGCTCCTGGACCGACCAGATCATGTCGGCGAGGTCGGCCTTCTGGCGTTCCTTGCCGTTCACCTGCAGCCAGATGGCTCCCTTGGTCGGGTGGCCGATCTTGGCGGCAGGCACCAGGGCGCTGCACGGCGCCGCTTCGTCGAAGTCCTTGCCGAAATCCCAGGGGCGGCCGTGATCCTTGCCCAGTTGCTGCAGGTCGCGCCGCGTCATGTCGAGGCCCACGGCATAGCCGTACACGTGCTCGTTGGCGCGCTTGGCATCGATACGGCGCCCACCCTTGTGGATGGCGACGACCAGCTCGGTCTCGTAGTGGTAGTTCGCGGTTTTCGGCGGGTAGTGCACGTTGCCGCCGTTCGGCACCAGGGCATGGGCGCTCTTGATGAAGAAGAACGGTTGTTCGCGGCCGCTGCCGCCCATCTCCTTTTGGTGTTCGGCATAGTTGCGCCCGACGCAGAAGATGCGCCGCACCGGGAATGCGTCGCTGCTGCCGGAGATCGGCAGCACCGGGGGGGTCCAGATCGGGAATGCGTAGGCCATGCGGTCCTTTCGGGGAAAACGCGGATTCTAGTCCTTGGCGGCGCGCTGCTGCTCGAGCAATTCGCGCAACCTGAAGCGTTGCACCTTGCCGGTGGCGGTGCGCGGCAATTCGGCCACCGGCAGGATCCATTTAGGCCGCTTGTGGCGCGGCAGCCTTGCCTCGCAGGCCGCGGTGGCGGCGGCCACGGCAGCCTGACCGTCGGTGCCGCGCGGAGCGACGAACAGGGCGAGTCGCTCGAAGCCGTCGGCGTCGGCGATCGGTACGCAGGCAGCCTCGGCGATCGACGGCAGTCCGAGCACCGCTTCCTCCAGATCGCCGGGTTGGACCCACTGGCCGG
>JBGPPD010000003.1:0-44559 GCA_041488375.1 Gammaproteobacteria bacterium
GCGTCGCAGGAGATATGCCGGCCGCAGGCGAGCAGCCCGTCGAGCTGCTTCGGCACCAGGCTGCCGTAGGGAATCGAGATATTGGGGAACTTGGGCGAAAGGCTCGGCGACACGCCGACCTCGTCTTCGAGCGCCTCGCCCGAGGGCCACTGCGCGCGCAGGACCTTCTTCACGCCGACCAGGCGCCGGCTGTGGCGCACGCCGAGCTGCGGCGCGCTCTGCAGCAGGTGGGCCCGCTCGAATCCCGGCGCCTCGCGGCGGTAGGCCTCCAGGTGCGCGGCCATCAGCTCGTGCGAGCGCACTTCGACGGCGGTGAGGTCCGCGACCTCGAGCGCGGAGTAACCGGCCAGGCGCGGCCCCATGAACAGCGCGAGGTCGTCGCGCCAGGCGACGAAGGGCCGGTCGAAGAAGCGCAGCCGCTCGCGCCCGCGCTGCATGAACTCGCCGAACTGCTGCGGCTGCGCGGCCTTCCATTCCAGCCAGCGCGGCATGTCGACGCCGCCGAACAACCAGCAGGTGTTCATGCAGTGGTGGATGTCGGATTCCTCGATGTCGGATTCGCAGGCCGCGCCGGCGCGCGCGAACAGGTCGCCGTCGCCCGTGGCGTCGACGGTGACGCCGGCGAGGATCGCGCGCCGGCCGGCCTTGCTCTCGAACGCCACGCCGCGCACCGCGCCGTCCTGCACGATCGGCTGCGCCGCCCAGCTGTGGTACGCGAGGCGCACCTTGCGCTCGAGCACCATCTGCTGCGACAGCAGCTTCAGCCGCTCCGGGTCGATGGTGGGCGCCCAGGTGACCACGCCGTGGAAGGCGCTGGTGCGCAGTGCCCAGTAGGCGGCGCGCGCCGGCTCGCGCGAGCCCCAAAGCTCGCGCGGCGGTCCGGCCACCGCGTCCTTGGGCAGGCGCGCGAAGATTTCCTCGGCGAAGCCGCGGATCACGCTGCGGCCTTCCCAGTCGGTCATGCGGTCGATCCAGATCACCAGCCCGCCGGTGGACAGGCCGCCGAGGTGGTTGTAGCGCTCGAGCAGGATCACGTCGGCGCCCAAGCGCGCGGCGGCCACCGCCGCCGCGGTGCCCGAAGGCCCGCCGCCCGCCACCAGCACGTCGCAGCGCGCGTGCACCGGCAGGTCGCGCGCGGCCTCGCGCCAGCTGCCCAGGTCCGCTGCCGGTGCGCGCTCGGCGTCGGCGCCGCGGAAAATCTCCGAGGTGAAAAACTTTTCGTCGGGCCGCAGCGATCCCATGCACAAATGCTAACGCAGCTTGCGGCGCTGCAGGCTTGGCGCGGGCCGGAGGAATCGGTTATAAAGCCATCGTCGCAGCGAAGCGGATTGCGAAGGGGGCAGCATGTACGCGATCGTCTACAAGTCCGACGGTTTCCCGATCTGCCGGCAGATCGCGGGCGTGAGCCCGGACCCGGTGGTGACCTGGAACACCGAGGCGGCGGCGAAGGCGTTCATTGCCGCCAAGGGCGGCGATCAGGATTTCCAGCCCCTGCCGCTCACCGACGATTCCATGGACAAGCTGGCGGCCGTCCTGGGCTACCCGGTCGAGTCGATCACCTTCGACCCCTACCCGGGCTAGCACTCCAGGTTGTCGATCAGGCGCGTGGCGCCCAGCCGCGCCGCCGCCAACACCACCAGTTCCCGTTCTCCCGCGCGCGGCACCGCCAGGTCGCCGCGCCGGCGCACTTCGACGTAATCGGGCTGCCAGCCGGCCGCCTGCAGGCTGCGCATGGCCTGCGCGCCGTCGGTGCGCCCGGCCTTCACGTCGAGCAGGCTGCGGTACAGGCGCGGCGCTTCGCGGCGCTCCCCGGCCGACAGGTAGCCGTTGCGCGAGCTCATCGCCAGGCCGTCGGCCTCGCGCACGGTTTCGCCGGCGACGATCTCGAGCGGCAGGTTGAACTGCCGCACCATCTCGCGCACCACCAGCAGCTGCTGGTAGTCCTTCTTGCCGAACACCGCGGCCACCGGCTGCACGCAGTTGAGCAGCTTGAGCACCACGGTGGCCACGCCGTGGAAGAAACGCGGCCGGAACCTGCCCTCGAGTTCGCCGGCGAGCGGCGGCGGCTCGACCAGGAAGCGCTGCGGCTCCGGGTACAGGATGCGCTCGTCGGGCGCGAATACCAGGTCCACCCCGGCGGCGGCCAGCTTTTCGCAATCCTCGGCGAAGCTGCGCGGGTAGCCGTCGAAATCCTCGCCCGGCGCGAATTGCAGCCGGTTGACGAAGATGCTCACCGCCACGCGCGGCGCGCGCCCGCGCGCAAGGCGCACCAGCGCCAGGTGCCCGGCGTGCAGGCTGCCCATGGTCGGCACGAAGGCGTGCGGCGCGCCGCCGCTGGCGCGCCGCAGCTCCGCGATCTCGCGCGCGACGATCATCCGAGGTTGAAGTACTCGCGCCGGCCCTTCATCGCGCGCATGCGCTCGAGCAGCAGATCGAAGTCGGCGTCGCGCTCGACGAAATTCAGGTTCTCCGAGTTCACGATCAGCACCGGCGCGGCGGCGTAGTGGTAGAAGAAGCGCGCGTAGCCCTCGGCCAGCAGCGCCAGGTACTCCTCGCCGATGCCGCGCTCGAATTCCGCCGCGCGGCGCCGCACGCGCTCGATGAGCACCTGCGGCGCCGCCTGCAGGTAGATCACCAGGTCGGGCACCGGCGAGCGCAGGCTGAGCGAATCGTAGATGCGCTGGTACAGCGCCAGCTCGTCGCCCGACAGGGTGATGCGCGCGAACAGCGGGTCCTTGTCGAGCATGAAGTCGGCCACCGTGGCGCGGCCGAACATGTCCGGCTGGGCGAGGGGCTCGAGCTGGCGCGCGCGCTGGAACAGGAAGAACAGCTGCGTCGGCAGCGCGTAGCGCGCCATGTCCTGGTAGAAGCGCGCGAGGAACGGGTTCTCGGCGGGCTGCTCGAGCAGCAGGTCGGCGCCGAGGCGCGCGGCGAGGCGCCGCGCCAGGCTGGTCTTGCCCGAGCCGATCGGGCCCTCCACGGCGACGTAGCGCAGGTGCTGCATGTCAGGCCAGGCGCTGCACGCGCTGGCCCGTGCAGCGCGCCAGCAGGTCGCGCGCCGCGCCATGGCCCGGCACCTCGAGGCGCGGGTCCAGATCCAGCAGCGGCGTCAGCACGAACGCGCGCTGGTGCATGCGCGGGTGCGGCAGGGTGAGCATGGGGGAGGAGAAGCTGGCGTCGTCGTAGAGCAGCAGGTCGAGGTCGAGGGTGCGCGGCGCGTTGGCGTGCGGCCGCTCGCGGCCGTGGCGCCGTTCGATGTCCTGCAGCGCGGCCAGCAGCTGCGCCGCGGACAGCTCGGTGTCCACGCCGGCGGCGGCGTTGAGGTAGTCGGGCTGGCCCGGCGCGTCGACCGGGGCGCTGCGATACAGCGCCGAGCGCCCCTCCAGCCGCGTCTCCGGCAGGCGCGCCAGTTCCTCGAAGGCCTGCAGCACATGGGCGCGCGCATCGCCCAGGTTGGAGCCGATGCCGATGTAGGCGATGGTCACGCCGGCGCGGGGCCCGGCTCCACGCCTTGCTTGGGCCGGCGGCGCCGGCGGCGCTTGCGCGGGCCGGTGTCGGGCAGCAGCATCGCCTGGCGCGTTTCCGCGTCGGCGCTCTGGAAGGCGCGCCACCAGGCTTCCAGTTCCGCGCTCACCTCGCCGCTCGCCGCGCGCAGCGCGAGGAAATCGTAAGCCATGCGGAACAGCGGCGACTCGACCAGCCGATACGGGCGCTGCCCGCCGCGCTGCTCGAACCTGGGCTGCATCGCCCACACCTCGCGCATGATGGCGGTGAGCTTGCGCGTCAGCGCCAGCTTCTCGGACTGCGCGTCGAGCACCCGGTCCATCGCCGCCTCGAGCGCCTGCTGCGGCCGTTCGCCCTTCGCCTGGCGCGCCTTGGACGCCGCCAGCACCTCGTGCCACAGCAGCGCGGCGAACAGGAAGGCCGGCGACACCGAGCGCTCCGACTTCACGCGCTCGTCGGTCTGGGCGAGGGCCAGCGTGACGAAGCGCTCCCCCAGCGGCTGCTCGAGGATCACGTCGAGCAGCGGCAGCACGCCCCGGGACAGCCCCTCTTCGCGCAGCTGGCGCACGCAGGCGCTGGCGTGCCCGGACATGAGGAGCTTGATCATCTCGTCGTACAGCCGCGCCGGCGGCACGTGCTCGAGCAGCGGCGCGAGGCGCCGGATCGGCGCGCGCGTGGTGGCCTCGATGGTGAAGCCCAGCTTCGCCGCCAGCCTCACCGCGCGCAACATGCGCACCGGGTCCTCGCGAAAACGCGTCTCCGGGTCGCCGATGATGCGCAGCAGGTGTTTTTTCAGGTCGACCATGCCGCCGTGGTAGTCGACGATCTCCTCGGTGGCCGGGTCGAAGTACAGGGCGTTGACGGTGAAGTCGCGCCGGCGCGCGTCCTCCTCCTGGTTGCCGAACACGTTGTCGCGCAGCACGCGGCCGTGCTCGTCCTTTTCGGAGGTGTTGGCGTCGGCCGCGCGGAAGGTGGAAGTCTCCACCGTCTCCCCGCCGAGCATCACGTGCACCAGGCGGAAGCGCCGGCCGATGACGATGGCGCGCCGGAACAGGGGCTTCACCTGCTCGGGGCGCGCGTCGGTGGCGACGTCGAAGTCCTTGGGCACGATGCCGAGCAGCAGGTCGCGCACCGCGCCGCCCACCACGAAGGAGGCGTAGCCCGCCTCGCGCAGCACGTCGCACACCTTGAGCGCGCCGTTGGTGAGCGCGTTGCGCCGCAGGCCGTGGCGCTCGCGCGGCACGCGCTGCGGCGTGTCCGTCCGCAGTCCCAGTACGCGGCGGATGAAGCGCTTGATCATCGAGGCGGCGATTCTAGCGCAGGGTGATCACCGGCCAGCCGCGGCGCGCGGCTTGCGCGGCCAGCCGGGGGTCGGGATCCACCGCCACCGGCCGGCGCACGCGCTCGAGCAGCGGCAGGTCATTGTGGGAATCGCTGTAGAAATGGCTGTCGGCGAAATCCTCCAGCCGGTGCCCCAGGCCCCCGAGCCAGTCCTCGACGCGGCGGATCTTGCCCTCGCGGAAGCACGGGGTGCCCGCCACGCGGCCGGTGAAGCGGCCGTCGCGCGCTTCGGGCTCGGTGGCGATGAGGTGCGGCACGCCGAACTCGCGCGCGATCGGCGCCGTGACGAAGCTGTTGGTGGCGGTGACGATGGCGCACAACTCGCCCGCCGCCAGGTGCCGGCGCACCAGCGCGCGCGCGCCGGGCGTGATCGCCGGCAGGATGCGGCTGCGCATGAACTCGGCGTGCCAGCGCTCCAGGTCCCGCGGCGTGTGCGCGGCGAGCGGCCGCAGCGCGAAGCCGAGGTACTCGTGGATGTCCAGGGTGCCCGCCTTGTACTGCTCGAAGAAGGCGGCGTTCTGCGCCTCGTACTCCTCGCGCGCCAGCACGCCGCGCTCGACCAGGAATTGGCCCCACTCGTAGTCGCTGTCGCAGGCGAGCAGCGTGTGGTCCAGGTCGAACAGGCCGAGGTTCACTGTTCCAGGCTCCGCAGCAGTTCCCTCACCAGCGGCAGGGTGACGGCGCGGCGCTGCTCGAGCGACGCGCGGTCGATCTGCTCGAGCAGCCCGATGAGCGAATGCAGGTCGCGGCGCACGTGCGTGAGCAGGTACCAGACCACTTCGTCGGACAGCTTCAGCCCGCGGCGCGCCGCTTCGCCGTGCAGGGTCAGCGCCTTCTCCGCGTCGGAGAGGGGCTTCACCTGGTACACCAGGCCCCAGGCGAGGCGGCTCTTCAGGTCCTCGCGCAGCGCGAGCTGCGCGGGCGGGGCATTGCCGGCGGCGAGCACCGTGCCGCCCGAGTCGCGCGCCGCGTTGACGGCGTTGAACAACGCGATCTGGCCCGGCTCGTCCAGCCGCTCGACATCGTCGGCGACGGTGAGCCCGGGCCGCGCGCTCGCGCGCAGCAGGTGGCTGCGCCCGCTGCCGGGCTCGCCCCACAGATAGAGCACCGACTCGGCCAGTTCGCCGGCGGCGAGCTGGCGCAGCCGGGCGAGCAGCTCGACATTGGCGCCGGGGATGAAATTGTCGAGCGAAGGCGCAGGCGGCGGCGAGAGGGGCAGCGCCAGCTGGCGCGTCACTTCGCGCCGCCGTACAGCGAGCTCGCCAGGTAGGCGCGGCGCAGGTGGCGCAGCGCGACCAGCAGCGCCGCGCTGGCCGGCAGGGCGAGCAGCACGCCGAAGAACCCGAACAGCTGGCCGAAGGCGAGCAGCGCGAAGATCACCGCCACCGGGTGCAGGCCGATGCGCTCGCCCACCAGCAGCGGGGTCACCGCCGTGCCTTCCAGCGCCTGGCCGATGCCGAAGGCGAGCCATACCCAGACTAGGCCCCAGATGCTGTCGAACTGCATCAGCGCGGCGATGCTGCCGAGGAGAATGCCGAGCAGCGCGCCGACGTAAGGGATGAACACCAGCGTGCCGGTGATCAGGCCGATCGGCAGGGCGAATTCCAGGCTGGCGAGCCACAGCGCGAGCACGTAGTACGCGCACATCACCAGGATCACCAGCAGCTGGCCGCGCAGGAACTCCGCCAGCACCGCGTCCACCTCGCGCAGGATCTCGCGCGCCTTGGCGTGCACCTTGCGCGGCACCATGGCATCCACGCGGCCACGCAGCGCATGCCAGTCGCGCAGCAGGTAGAACAGCACCACCGGCACCAGCAGCAGATTGACGACGAAGGCGACCACCGCCAGGCCGCCGATCTTGAGCGAGCCGAGCAGCTTGGCCACCAGGTCCTGGTTGTCGGCCACCAGATCGGAGGCGAGGCGGCGAACGGTGTCCGCGTCGAAGCGCAACTGCACGCCCAGGTGCCGCTCGAGCACCGGCGCCAGGTGCTCGTTGAGCCAGACGATGAAGGCCGGCATGCGCTCGGCCAGCAGGCGCAGCTCCTTGGTGAACAGCGGCAGCACCACCAGCGCGAACGCGATCAGCAGCGTGAGCAGCCCGAGCATCACCAGCAGCACGGCGAGCGTGCGCGGCAGGAGCTTGCCGGTCAGGCGCTCGACGATCGGGTCGAGGATGTAGGCGAGGATCGCCGCGAACAGGAACGGCGCGAGGATCGGCGAAAGCAGGGTGAACAGCCCGCCGACGACGAGCGCGACGGCGATCCAGCCCCAGAACTGTGGATTGGCGGAGAACGGGGTGGGCATCTCAAGTAAAATCGCGCTGCAAACGCGAGACTCTAGCATGCGCAAACCGCTTTCCTACCGCGACGCCGGCGTCGACATCGACGCGGGCGACGCCCTCGTCGAGGCCATCAAGCCGTTCGCCCGGCGCACCATGCGGCCCGAGGTGCTTGCCGGCATCGGCGGTTTCGGCGCACTGTGCGCGATCCCGAAGAAATACCGCCAGCCGGTGCTCGTCTCGGGCACCGACGGCGTGGGCACCAAGCTCAAACTCGCCTTCGCCCTGAACCGGCACGACACGGTGGGCATCGACCTGGTGGCGATGAGCGTGAACGACGTGCTGGTGCAAGGCGCTGAACCGCTTTTCTTCCTCGACTATTTCGCCTGCGGCAAGCTCGACAACAAGGTGGCGGCGGAAGTCGTGAAGGGCATCGCGCGCGGCTGCGAGCTCGCCGGCTGCGCGCTGATCGGCGGCGAGACCGCCGAGATGCCGGGCATGTACCCGGAAGGCGAATACGACCTGGCGGGCTTTTGCGTCGGCGTGGTGGAGAAAAAGAAGATCCTCAGCGGGCGTTCGATCAAGCCCGGCGACGTGCTGCTCGGGCTCGCCTCGAGCGGGGCGCATTCCAACGGCTACTCGCTGATCCGCAAGATCGTCGAGCGCGCCAGGCCGGAGGCGTCAGTCCTCGATGCCTTGATGGAGCCGACGCGCATCTACGTCAAGCCGGTTCTCGAGTTGCTGGAAGACGGCCTGATCAAGGGGATGGCGCACATCACGGGCGGCGGGCTCGTCGGCAACGTGCCAAGAATGCTGCCGAAGGGAACCAAGGCGGTGATCCACGCGAGGTCCTGGCCGAGAGCGGAAGTGTTTCGTTGGCTGCAGGCGCACGGTGGCGTCGCAGAAGCTGAAATGCACCGGGTATTCAACTGCGGGATCGGGCTGGTGCTCGCTGTTTCCGCCAGGAATGCGCCGAGGGCAATCCTCCAGTTGAGCGCCCTCGGGGAGACCGTCTACCGGATCGGCAGCGTCGAGAAAGGCAAGGGCGAACCCGAAGCGGTGGTCAGCTAGCGGGCAGCTTGTAGACCACGTCGTGCTCGCGCGCGTGCTGGGCCACTTTGATGCCGAATTCGTCGTTCGGCCCGACCTCGTCGACCGCAGCGTGCTCGACCTGGAGGGAATCCACGCGCTGGCTGAAGTCGCTGGTATGTCCGCGGATGTGGATGGTGTCGCCGACACGCAGCGTTCCCGCTTCCAGCTTCACGATGGCAACCAGGAGGTTGCCGTAGTAGTGGGTCACCACGCCGATGCGCTCGCCGGGGTCGGGCCGCGCGGGCGGGCTCGGCGGCTTCGGCTTGGCCGCCTTCGGGGCAGCGCGCCTGGCCGGTGCCTTGCGCGCGGGCTTGCCGGCAGGTTTCCTCGCGGGCTTCGCGGTCTTCTTGCGCATCGCCGGCCGCTTGGCCGGCATGGTCCTGCGCTTGGATTTCGCCTTCGCCTTCTTCTTGATTGCCATGCGCCCCTCCCGGCGGTCCACGCCGCCTGACCCGAACGGCTATTTTGTTCCTTTTGAACCGCGGTTCGCAAGATAGATCCCCGCCAGCACCACCGCGCCGCCGGCGATCTGCAGCGCGGCCAGCGGTTCCCCGAGCAGCACCCAGGCGAATACCCCCGCCATCACCGGCTGCAGCAGCAGCCCCACCGAGGAAAACGCCGCCGGCAGGTGCGCGAGCGCATGGGCGATCAGCCCCTGCCCGCCGGCGTGCGAGATCCAGGCGAGCCCGAGCAGGACCAGCCAGCCGGCGGCGCTCGCCGGGACTAGCGCCTCGCCCGACGCCAGCGCCACCGGCAACAGGATCAAGGCGGTGAGCGTGGTCGTCACCGCCATCACGCGCAGGGTGGCTGCGCCGCGGTCGCGCAAGCCTTTCACCGACAGCAGGTACCAGGCGTAGAACAGCGCGGTCACCACGCCAAGCGCATCGCCGAATAGGGCGGTCGAGGAAAAGCCGACGCTGGTCTGCACCAGCAGTCCCACGCCGGCGAGCGCGAGCGCAAGGCCGACCAGGAACTGCCCGCGCGGTTTCTGCCGCCACAGCACCCAGGCCGCCAGCGTGACGAAGATCGACGCCAGGTTGGCGAGCAGCGTCGAATTGGCGACCGAGGTGAAGCGGATCGACCAGTGCCAGAACGCCAGGTCGCCGGCAAAGGCGAGGCCCGCCGCCGCGAGCAGCGGCCATTGCGGTTGCGATGCCGCTGCCGCAGCGCGCGGAGTGAGCGCCAACGCGCCCCACAGCAGCGGCACGGCGAGCGCGACGCGCCAGAAAGCGCTCGCGGTGGGCCCGACTTCGGACACGCGCACCCAGATCGGCGAGAGCGCGATGCAGGTCGCGCCCGCGAACAGGGCGAAGAGTGCCGGAGCGCGTAAAGGGGATGACAAGGCGCGGATGTTAAACTTTCAAGGCTTCCCATGCCCGCTCCTCGCTTCGTCCACCTCAGGCTGCACAGCGAGTACTCGGTCACCGACGGCATCGTCCGGCTCGACGAGGCGGTGCGCAAGGCGGCGCAGGACGGCATGCCGGCGCTGGCGCTCACCGACAGCGCCAACCTGTTCGGCATGGTCAAGTTCTACCGCGCCGCGCGCGCGGCGGGCGTCAAGCCGCTGATCGGCGCCGATTGCTGGGTGCAGAACGAAACCGAGCCGGACAAACCCTCGCGCCTGCTGCTGCTGTGCGCCTCGCGCCAGGGCTACCTCGGGCTGTGCGAACTGCTGTCGCGCGCCTGGCTGAAGAACCAGCACCGCGCGCGCGCAGAGATCTCCCGGACCTGGCTGCGCGAGTCCGGCACCGCAGGCCTGATCGCGCTGTCGGGCGCCGCCGCGGGCGACGTCGGCCTGGCGCTGGCCGCGGGCAATGCGGCGGCGGCGGAGGCCGCCGCGCGCGACTGGGCCGGCCTGTTCCCGGGCCGCATCTACCTCGAGATCCAGCGCGCCGGCTTCGCGCACGGCGAGGCGCTGCTCGCGCGCACGCTCGAGCTGGCCGCGCGCCTCGGGCTGCCGGCGGTCGCCACGCACCCCGTGCAGTTCCTCGCCGCCGACGACTTCAAGGCGCACGAGGCGCGGGTGTGCATCGCCCAGGGCTACGTGCTCGGCGACCAGCGCCGGCCGAAGCTGTTCACGCCCGAGCAGTATTTCAGGTCGCAGGAGGAAATGGCGCGCTTGTTCGCCGACGTGCCGCAGGCGCTGGAGAACACGCTGGAGATCGCGCGGCGCTGCAGCCTGGAGATCGAGCTCGGCAGGAGCCGCCTGCCCGCGTTCCCCACGCCGCCAGGCGTCACCGTCGACCAGTACCTGCGCCAGCAGGCCGAGCAGGGCCTGGCGGCGCGCCTCGCCAAGCTGTTTCCCGCGGAGGCGGCGCGGGCGCAGCGCGCGGCGCAGTACCGCCAGCGCCTCGATTTCGAAATCCGCACCATCATCCAGATGGGCTTCGCGGGCTACTTCCTCATCGTCGCCGACTTCATCAGCTGGGCGCGGCACAACGGCGTGCCGGTCGGCCCCGGGCGCGGCTCGGGCGCCGGTTCGCTGGTGGCCTATTCGCTCGGCATCACCGACCTCGACCCGATCACCTACGACCTGCTGTTCGAGCGCTTCCTCAACCCCGAGCGCGTCTCGATGCCGGACTTCGACATCGACTTCTGCCAGGACGGCCGCGACAAGGTGATCGGCTACGTGCGGGGCAAGTACGGCGAGGACTGCGTGTCGCAGATCGTCACCTTCGGCACCATGGCGGCGCGCGCGGTGATCCGCGACTGCGGGCGGGTGCTCGACTTGAGCTACACGTTCTGCGACCAGCTGGCCAAGCTGATCCCGGTGCAGCCGGGGCGCACCATCACGCTGCAGGAGGCGCGCGAGATGGAGCCGTTGCTGGCGCAGCGCGAGAAGAACGAGGACGAAGTGAAGGAGCTGCTCGCCCTGGGCGGGAAGCTCGAAGGCCTGACGCGCAACGTCGGCATGCACGCCGGGGGCGTGCTGATCGCGCCGGGCCGGCTCACGGATTTCTGCCCGCTGTATGCCGCCGAGGGCACCAGCAACGTCATCTCGCAGTTCGACAAGGACGACGTGGAGGCAGTGGGGCTGGTGAAGTTCGACTTCCTGGGACTCACCACGCTCACCATCCTCGACTGGGCCGAGCGCTATGTGCGCGCGCTGGGCGACGCGGCGTTCTCGCTGGAACGCGTGCCGCTCGACGACAAGGCGACCTACCAGCTGCTGTCCTCGGGGAACACCACCGCCGTGTTCCAGCTGGAATCGCGCGGCATGCGCGACCTGATCAAGCGCGCGCGCCCCGACCGCTTCGAGGACGTGATCGCGCTGGTGGCGCTGTACCGGCCGGGCCCGATGGACCTGATCCCCGACTTCATCGCGCGCAAGCACGGCAGCCAGCGCGTGGAGTACCTGGACAAGCGCATCGAGCCGATCCTCAGCCCGACCTACGGCATCATGGTGTACCAGGAGCAGGTGATGCAGATCGGCCAGGTGATCGGCGGGCTGACGCTGGGCGGCGCCGACCTGCTGCGCCGCGCGATGGGCAAGAAAAATGCCGAGGAGATGGCGCAGCAGCGCGACGTGTTCGTCGCCGGCGCGCAGCACAACGGCCTCACCAGGGGCAAGGCAACCCAGCTGTTCGACCTGATGGAGAAGTTCGCGGGCTACGGCTTCAACCGCTCGCACGCCGCGGCCTACGCGCTGCTCGCCTACCAGACTGCGTACATGAAGGCGCATCACGCCTCCGCGTTCATGGCGGCGAACCTTTCGCTGGTGATGGACGACACGGACAAGGTGCGCCAGTTCCACGAGGACGCGCTGGCCAACGGCCTGAGCGTGCTGCCGCCGGACATCAACGCTTCGGACTACCGCTTCCGCCCCGTGGACGCGAAAACCCTGCGCTACGGCCTGGGCGCCGTGCGCGGCACCGGAGAGTCGGCGGTCGGCGCGATCCTGCAGGCACGCGCGGCCGGGCCGTTCACGGACCTGTTCGACTTTTGCCGCCGGGTGGACAAACGCACCGTCAACCGCCGTGCGGTGGAGGCGCTGGTGCGCGCGGGGGCGTTCGACGCGCTGGAGCAGAACCGCGCCGGTCTGCTGGCAAGCGTGGGACGCGCGCTCGAGGCGGCCGAGCAGGCCGAGCGAGCGGCGGCCCAGGTGAGCCTGTTCGGCGACGCCGAAGGGGCGCGCGGCGCGGCCGTTGCGCTGATCGAGGCGCGGCCCTGGGACCTGCGCCAGCAGCTGCTGGAGGAGAAGTCGGCGCTGGGCTTCGCGTTGTCGGGGCACCTGTTCTCCGTCTACGCGCGCGAGATCGCGGGTTTCCCGCGGGTGGCCCTTGGGCGTCTTGCGCCTTCTGAGCAGCGCGTCTGGCTGGCGGGCGTGGTGAACTCGGCGCGCACGCAGATGACGCGCCGCGGCCGCATGATGGCGGTGCTGCTGGACGACGGCACGGCGCAGGTGGAAGTCTCGGTGTTCAACGAGCTGTTCGAGAAGCACCGCGACAAGCTGAAGGAGGATGCGCTGCTGATCGTGCTGGGCAAGGTGCAGCGCGACGACTTCGCCGGCGGCATGCGCGTCACCGCGGACGAGCTCTATGACCTGCCCGCGCTGCGCGCGCGTTACGCCGCGCGCTTGCGCCTGGAGATCAACGGCAAGGCCGACGCGAAGCAGTTGATGGACTTGCTCGCCCCCTACCGCACGGGCGGTGCCTGCCCGGTGTTCGTGCACTACGAGACCGGCGCGGCCGCCTGCGACGTGGCGCTGGGCGAGGCCTGGCGCGTGCGGCCGGATGCGCAGCTGATCGAGCGGCTGGGCGCCTGGCTGGCGCCGGAAAAGGTGCAGGTCGTGTATTCGAGCGGCGCGGCCTAGTCGCGCCGCCAGAGGCCGCGCGTGCGCCGGTACCAGGGGTTGGTCACGCGCTCGGCGGGATCGTAGCGCCGTTTTTCCGCGAGAAAGGCCCCGAGCATCGGGTAGCAGGCCGCAGCCTGGTCCCGGCTGGCCGCCGGCAGGCTGCCCGGCGCGACGCTGCCGCCCGCCGCCAGCGCCAGCTCGACCAGCCGCGTGCGCAATTGCGTGGCGCCGACGCAGCCGCCCAGCGTGGAGCGCGAACGGACCTCGACGCGCAGGGCGGCATATTCGCGACGCGCCCAGCGCAGATAGGTTTCGTCCTCGGGCAGCGTCCGCCGCACCTCAAGGCGGTTCAACGCGTAGCGGTGCGCGTCGATCTCGTCGCGCATCTGGGCGATGAGCCGCTCGCTGGCTTCGGGCGGCACCAGGAGTTCGATACCGCTGCAAGCGCCCACGGCAGGCGCCTCGGGCAACTCCAGGCGCACCGGCGCCGCCGCGTCCGCGGCGGCCCGCGCCAGCGACGCGAGGTCGAGGGTCACGCTATAGAAAGGCCCGAACACGCCGAATCCGCCGACTGCCAGGCGGAACAGCTCCGGCGCGTGGTCGCGGCTGGCGCGCCGCAGCTCGCCGTCGGCCGTCACCAGGGTCAGGGAGCGCAGGTGCGCGACCACCGGCCGTCCATCTTGTCCGGAAGTGTTGCTGGCGACGCTGTCGCCGACCGTCGTGTCGCCGAAAGCGCCGCCGCCGTGGGCAGCCAGGGCGCGCCAGGGCGTGCCGGCCTGCACTTCGAGCGCGGCACGCTGCGGGTCGTGGCACAACACCCGGTCGAGTCCGGAATGGTCGAAGCGGCCTGCCGGGATCGCGCCGGCCAGCATGGCCTTGCACAAGTCGAGCGCGGAATGCACGCGCAGGCCGGGCGCTGGGGGAAGGGGAAGGCTGTGCGTCGCGAGCATGGCGCTCTCCTGTTGGTCGAAAGGCGGCCCATTGTTCGCTCTGCGAATGCTGCGATGCAATACGCGGCATGCGAAGTCTCGTTTTACGATACCGCTAGTACCATGCCGCGGACCCACCGCCTGGTCGAAGCGCTGAAGAAATGCCTGCGGGCGCGCGGCATGACCTACGCCGTGCTCGCCCGCGAGCTGAGACTGTCCGAAGCGAGTGTCAAGCGCCTGTTCTCGCAGGGCCGCTTCACCCTGGCGCGCGTCGACGAGATCCTGCAGGTGCTGGAAATGGACCTGGTGGAGCTGGCGCGCATGGCGCGCGCCGGCGAGGGCGGCCCGGCCGAACTCAGCATCGAGCAGGAGACCGTGCTGGCCCGCGACGAACGCCTGTTGTCGGTGTTCTGGCTGCTGCTGAACGGCCGGCGCTTCGAGGAGATCGTCGAGGAGTTCGCGATTACGCGCACCGAGCTGACGCTGGCGCTGGCGAAGTTCGAGCGCGCGCGGCTGATCGACTGGGACGCGGGCGAGCGTGTCCGGCTGCGGGTGGCGAAGGACTTTGTCTGGCGCGCCGGCGGGCCGGTGAAGAAGGCCTACGGCCAGCGCGTCACCGCGGAGTTCCTGCGCTCGCGCTTCGCGGGCCCGCTCGAGCTGCTGCGCTTCGAGGCGCGCGACCTGTCCGCGGCATCGGCCGCCGTGCTCAGGCGCAGGCTGGAGCGCCTGCTGGCGGATTTCGGCGAACTGGCGGCGGTGGACTCGAGCCTGCCGGCACGCAGGCGCGAGGGCGTCGGCCTGCTGGTTGCCTGCCGGCCCTGGGCGTTCTCGGTGGTCAACGCGCTGAAGAAGCGCGCTTAGGCGCTCGGCCAGCGTTCGAATCGCGCATAGGGCCGGTCCTGCCCGACGGCGGGCGGGCCGCACGCCACACCCTCCACGCGCGCCGCGGGCGGCCCGCGGCGCGCCCAAGCCGTCAGCGCGCCCACGTCATCCGGCTTGCCCTGCAGCACGGCTTCGACGCTGCCGTCAGCGAGATTGCGCACCCAGCCGGTCACGCCCAGGCGCACGGCCTCCTCCCGCAGGGCCTCGCGGTAGCTGACACCCTGCACTCGTCCGCGGATCAGCAGTCGAATTGTATGCAGTTGCAAAACTTCTCCGAGGCGGCAATTCCGCCCGTGAAAGCACCGGGACTCCATGGTAAGCTGCTGTGCAAATTTATCCTCCCATCCTGCCGGCGAGCGCACGAAGGATCGTGCGGCGGCGCGAAGGGACAGCAAGGGGGAACACCGATGCGAGCCGCACTCCTGATCATCGCTGCACTGGCGCTGGCCGGCTTCCTTGCCGTGGCGGTGGTGCTGCCACAGATGGCCGGCAGCGAAGCGAGGGATGCCGCGCAGGCGCTGATCTCGGGCGCGGACGGCGCCAAGCAGCAGGTGGCGGCGGCAGCCGAGAAGGCCGGCAACCTGACGGGCTCGGGCAAGGACATGAAGATTGCGGCGCGCTCCGACGCCAAGCACGGCGAACTCAAATGGATCGTCGAGGAGAACGGCGCGGTCCGCGGCTGGAACGAAAAGAACGCCATCGAGATTTCCATTTCGCCGGCCCTGCAGGGCGGGAAGGTCAGCTGGAGTTGCCGCGGCTATCCGATCACCGCCATGCCCGCGAGCTGCGGCGGCAAGTCCTGAACTAGCGTTTCGCCGCCGTCACTGCGGTGACGATGGCCCGCAGGATCGCCACCGGCTCCGGTGGGCAGCCGGGCACCGCGACATCCACCGGGATCACGTTGGCCACCCGGCCGCGGCTGGCGTAGTTCTCCCCGAAGACGCCGCCGTCGCAGCCGCAGTCGCCGACCGCCACCACTAGTTTCGGTTCCGGCACCGCCTCGTAGGTGCGCTGCAGCGCCTGCTCCATGTTGCGCGACACCGGTCCGGTGACCAGCAGCAAATCGGCATGCCGCGGGCTGGCGACGAACTTGAACCCGCGTCCCTCCAGGTTGTAGTAGGGATTGTTGAGGCCGTGGATTTCCAGCTCGCAGCCGTTGCACGAGCCGGCATCGACGTGGCGGATGGCCAGCGCACGGCCGAGCAGGCGAAGGATTTCCTCGTTGAGGCGCGGCGCGCCCCGGCGCAGGGCTTCGTCCGCGGACGGCGGCGGTTCGCTCTTCAGCCCGACCTGCGCGATCTTGATCAGGATCTTGTACACGGCTACAGGTCCACGCCCGCGTAGGACAGGTTGAAGGATTTGTTGATCAGCGGGAAATCGGGAACGATGTTGCCGATCACCGCGTGCTCGAGCGCCGGCCAGTTCTGCCACGACGGGTCGTGCGGGTGGCAGCGCCGCACCTGCCCGCCCGCGCCGGCATGCAGCGCGACGATCACTTCGCCGCGCCAGCCCTCCACCCAGCCGATGCCGAAGCCGCCCGCGGCCGCCGTGCCGAGCGGGGAGCGCAATGCCCCCGCGGGCAGACCCTCGAGGAGCAGGCGCTGCAGCCGCAGCGACTCCAATGCCTCTTCGAAGCGCACCACGATGCGTGCCGCGACATCGCCATTGCGGTGCGATGCAATCGCGGGCTGCAGCTCGCCATAGGGCGCAAAGCCTGGATGCACTCGCGCGTCCATGGCATGCCCGCTCGCTCGAGCCGCGAGGCCGACCACGCCGAGCAGGGCGGCGGTGCGCGGCGTGAGCCGCCCGCAGGTGATGCAGCGGTCCTGCAGGCCCGAATGATCGTAGTAGATGGCGCGCAGGCTCCGCAGCTCGTCTGCCAGCCGCTCGCCTTCTTCGAGCAGCGCCTGCGCGGCCGGGGAATCGACGTCGCAGGCGACGCCGCCCGGCACCACGCGGTCCATCAGGTAGCGGTGGCCGAAAACCCGGGCGTTGCTGCGCAGGAAGTCCTCTTTCAGCCGCGAGAATTGCGCCAGCCCGAACGCGAGCCCGCCGTCGTTGCCCAGGGCGCCCAGGTCGCCCAGGTGGTTGGCGATGCGCTCGCGCTCCAGCAGCAGGGCCCGCAGGAACAGCGCGCGCCGGCCGGGCTCGGTGCCGGCGATGGCTTCGAGCGCCATGGCATAGGCCCAGGCGTAGGCCACGGTGCTGTCGCCGGAGACGCGTCCGGCGAGCCGCGCGCCTTCTTCCAGGCCCATGGCCTCGAAGCGCTTTTCGATGCCCTTGTGCTTGTAGCCCAGTCTCTGCTCGAGCCGCAGCACCTGCTCGCCGACGACGGAGAAGCGGAAATGGCCGGGTTCAATGGTGCCAGCGTGCACCGGCCCCACCGCTATTTCGTGCACGCCGTCGCCAGCGACCTGCACGAAGTCGTAGCGGCCACTGCCGGGCGGCAGCGCCGCGGCAAGCGGCACGTCGCGGCGCAGCGGGAACGCGTCCTCGCGCCATGCAGCGTGACGCAGCCAGCCGCGTGCGTCGGGCGCCGCATGCGCCGCCGTCACCGCGCGCACGCCGACCAGGTCGAACGCGGCGCGCTGCATCCTGGCGGCGCAGGGATAAACGTCGGACAGGTCCGGATAGCTGGGCGCCTGCTCGGGCAGCGCGAGCTCCAGGCACACCAGCCCCTCGAAGGTGACCAGCAGCGCGCGCACGCTGAAGCCGCCGGCCGCGTCGCGCTCGTCGTTGGCCCACAGGGCCGCCAGCCTGCCGCCGGCGCGCGCCACGGCTTCGCATCCCGTGCGCCAGAGCTGCGCCTCGACGGCGGCGCGCCAGACGGGCACGGCGCCCGCTAGCGCCTGCAGCTGGATTCCGGGAAGGGGCGGCGGCATGGTCCTAGCCGATCAGGCGCGCCGCCTGCCGGTACCAGATGGCGAGGTAGGGCGGCATGTAAAGGCCGAGCGCCAGCACCAGTGCGAGGTGGGTGAATACCGGGACCAGGGCCGGCGGGTGCGGCAGCCTGCGGCCGGTGGAATCGCCGAACACCATCGGCTGCACCTTGCCGAAGATCGATGCGAAGGCGATGCCGAGGGACACCAGCAGGATGGGCGTTGCCCAGGGCTGCTGCGCCATGGCGGTGGTCAGGATCAGGAATTCGCTCGCGAATACCCCGAACGGCGGCATGCCGAGGATCGCGGCGGTGCCCAGCATCAGTCCCCAACCCACCGTCGGGTTGACACCCAGCAGTCCGCGGATCTCCGCCATCACCTGGGTACCCGCTTTCTGCGCCGCGTGCCCGACGGCGAAGAATATGGCGCTCTTGGTGAGCGAGTGCACGGTCATATGCAGCAGGCCGGCGAAGCTGGCGACCGGGCCGCCCATGCCGAAGGCGAAGGTGATCAGCCCCATGTGCTCGATCGACGAGTAGGCGAACATGCGCTTGATGTCGCGCTGCCGGGACAGGAAGAACGCCGCCACCACCACCGAGGCGAGGCCGAAGCCCATCAGCAGGTGGCTGGCGAACGGCCGCTCCAGCGTGCCGTCGGTGAGCACCTTGAAGCGGATCAGCGCGTACAGCGCGACGTTCAGCAGCAGCCCGGAGAGCACCGCGGACACGGGCGTCGGACCTTCCGCGTGCGCATCGGGCAGCCAGTTGTGCAGCGGCACCAGGCCCACCTTGGTGCCATAGCCGACCAGCAGGAACACGAAGGCAATCGACATCACCGTCGGCTCGAGCTGGTCCTTGACCGCGTCGAGGTGCGTCCACAGCAACGAGCCGATGCCGGCGCCGAGGACCTTCTCGGCGGCGAAGTACACCAGGATGGTGCCGAGCAGCGCCTGGGCGATGCCGACACCGCACAGGATGAAATATTTCCAGGCGGCCTCGAGCGAGGCGTGCGTGCGATACAGCGCCACCAGCAGCACGGTGGTCAGGGTGGCCGCCTCCATGGCCACCCACATGACGCCCAGGTTGTTGGTGGTGAGCACCAGCAGCATCGCCAGGCTGAACAGCTGGTACATGCTGTGGTACAGGCGCATGCCGCCCGTGGACACGCGGCCGTGGTCGCACTCGATGCGCATGTAAGGGGCGGAGAACATGGCCGTGGTCATGGCCACGAAGGCGGTCAGCGCCACCAGGAACACATTGAGCGAGTCGACGAAGAACTGCTCGCCGGCCACCTTGACCGGGCCGTCGGCGACGACGCGTGCCACCAGCGCCGCCGCGGCGACGAAGGTCAGCAGGCTGAAGCCGATGTTGGCCTCCGCGGCGCGCGGCCGGTGGCCGATCAGGGCGAGGACCATGCCGCCGGCGAGCGGCGAGGCGAGCAGCAGGAAGATTTCCGGCGCCATCAGCGCTCGCGCAGCTTCTCGAGGTGGCGCGTATCCACCGAATCGAAGCGCTCGCGGATCTGGAACACGAAGATACCCAGGATCAGCGCGCCGACCAGCACGTCGAGGGCGACGCCGAACTCGATCACCATCGGCATGCCGTACACGGCGCCGGTGGCGGCGAAGAACAGGCCGTTCTCCATCGACAGGAAGCCGATCACCTGCGGCACCGCCTTGGAGCGGGTGATCATCATCAGGAAGGACAGCAGCACGCTGGCCAGGGCGATGCCGAAGGTCGAACGCGTGACCGTGCCGGCGAGCTGCGAGATCGGCAGCGCCAGGTTGAAGGCGAGGATCACCAGCACGATGCCCACCAGCATGGTGGTCGGGATGTTGATCAGCGTCTCGACGTCCCACTTCACGTTCAGCCGCCGGATCAGCAGGTGCAGGATCCAGGGCAGGGCGATGACCTTGAGCGCGAGCGTGAGGGCGGCCGAGCCGTAGAGGTGGTGCTGGCCGGTGAGCCAGGCGACCAGGACCGTCGACAGGAACAGGACGAAGCCCTGCGCGGCGTACAGGTTGATCAGCGAGAGGATCCTGCGCTGCGCGAGCATGGCGAAGGCGAGCAGCAGCAGCACCGCCGCGAACAGGTTGACCAACTGGGGGCCGTAGTGCTGCAGCATCTCAGCCTTCCAGCAGGACGTGCAGCAGCATCGCCAGCACCGCCAGCAGGAACGCGGTGGCGAGGAACTCGGGGGCGCGGAAGATCCGCATCTTCGCGCTGAGCGTTTCGATCAGGGCGAGCAGGAACCCGCCGACCGCGAGCTTGAGGCCCAGTGCCGGCAGCGCGAGCAGCAGCCCGAGCCAGTCGCCGCGCTCGGCGACGCCGAACGGGAAGAACAGCGCGAGCCCGATGCACGAATAGACGAACAGCTTGAGGCTCGCCGCCCATTCGATCAGCGCCAGGTGCCGGCCCGAGTACTCGAGCACCATCGCCTCGTGGATCATCGTCAGCTCCAGGTGCGTCGCGGGGTTGTCCACGGGTATGCGCGCGTTCTCGGCGAGCGACACCATGGTGAAGGCCACCCCCGCGAACGCCATGCTGGGGTAGATCACGAACTCCCGGTGCGCCAGCACGTCGACGATGGTGGCGAGCGAGGTGGAGCCGGAAATCAGCGAGGCGGTGAACAGCACCATCAGCAGCGCAGGCTCCGCCAGGAAGCCCACCAGCATCTCGCGCCGCGCGCCCAGGGAGCCGAATGCGGTGCCCACATCCATGCCGGCGAGCGCGACGAACAGGCGCGCCAGCGCCAGCAGCCCGACCAGGGCGATGGCATCCGCCGCGGCGTTGAGCGGCAGGTCGGTGCCAATCTTGGGCACGATCGCGGAGGCGAGCGCGAGGCAACCGAAGATCACGTAGGGCGCGGCACGGAACAGCGGGCTCGCATTGTGCGCCAGCACCACTTCCTTGCTGAACTGCTTGCCCAGCACGCGGTAGGGCTGCAGCAATCCCGGGCCGCTGCGGTTCTGCAGCCAGGCGCGGCATTGGTTCACCCAACCGGTGAGCATCGGCGCGAGCAGCACGGCGAGCGCCAGCACGGCGAACTGGGCGACGAGCCCCGGGATGCTGCTCATGGCGCGCTCATCCGACGAACAGCAGCAGCGCCAGCAAAGTGGCGAAGCTGTAGGTCAGATAGACCGAAATCCTGCCGCGCTGCAGCAGGGTGACCAGCGAGGTTGCATAGTTGGCGGCGCGCGCCACCGGCAGGTAGAGCCAGTACCAAAGGCGATCCTCATGCGTCTCGTGGTAGGACGGCCGCGCGTCGAGCGGCGCCGGGGCGTGCTGTTCGATGCGGAAGAACGGCTCGAACACGTGGCGCACCGGCTGGCCGAAGCCCTCGGCGCTGTCCTGCATGCGCGCGTCCTGGTACGGGAAGCCGCAATCCCAGGGCGCGGCGCGGCGCATGCGGCCATGGTAGAAGGCGCGCACCGTGAGCCAGGTGAGGGTCACCAGCAGCGCCGTGACCGCGAAGAACAACAGCGGGCTGTAGCTCGCGCGCTCGGGCTGCAGCGGGGCGAGGAACAGCCAGCCCTGCGTCAGGCTGGCCATGCCGAATCCGGTGAGTTCCCGCGTGACCGGGTCGAGCAGCCCGATCACCGTCGCCGGCACGAGCCCGAGCACGATGCACCCGGCAGCGAGCCAGGCGAGGCCGGTCCGCTGCCAGGTGTCGGCGTCGTGCGCCGCGGCCAGCCCCTCCTCGCGCGGCTGGCCGAGGAACACCACGCCGTAAAACTTGACCATCACGTAGCCCGACAGCGCCGCCGTGAGTGCGACCACGGCGGCGGCGACCGGCACCAGCATGTTGAGGTAGGCCTGCGGCAGCCCGGGCGTGAATAGGAAGGCCTGCAGCAGCAGCCATTCCGACACGAAGCCGTTGAGCGGCGGCAGGCCGGCGATGGCGATGCTGCCGATGAGCGCGCACCAGGCGACCCAGGGCATGCGGTGGATCAGGCCGCCGAGCTTGCCCAGGTTGCGCTCGCCGGTCGCGTGCAGCACCGAACCCGCGCACAGGAACAGCAGCGACTTGAAAAACGCGTGGTTGAGGCAGTGGTACAGCGTCGCTGTCAGCGCGAGCGCCGCCAGCGTGCCCATGCCGAAGCCGTGGAAGATCAGCGTCAGGCCGAAACCGGCGAAGATCAGGCCGATGTTCTCGATCGACGAATAGGCGAGCAGCCGCTTGATGTCGGTCTGCACCGCGGCGAAGACCACGCCGCCCAGCGCGGACACCAGGCCGAGGGCGAGGGCGATGGTGCCCCACCACCATACCGGCTGGCCGACCAGGTCGAGCGCGACGCGCAGCACGCCGTAGACCGCGGTCTTCAGCATCACCGCGCTCAGCAGCGCCGAGACCGGCGAGGGCGCCGCCGGGTGCGCCTCGGGCAGCCAGACGTGCAGCGGCACGATGCCTGCTTTGGCGCCGAAGCCGAGCAAAGCCAGCAGGAACGCGGCAGTGGCGTAGCCGGCACTGGGTTGGACCGCGCGCATGTGGTCGAACGTGTAGTCGCCGCCGCCCGCCTGCAACGCGCCGAAGCACAGCAGGATCGAAAGCGCGCCGATGTGCGCGATCAGCAGGTAGAGGTAGCCTGCGCGCCGGATCTCGGCGTGCTGGTGGTCGCTGGTGATGAGGAAAAACGAGGCGAGCGCCATGGTTTCCCACGCCACCATGAAGAAATAGGCGTCGTTGGCGACCAGCACCAGCAGCATGCTGGCGAGGAACACGTGGTAGTACAGGCACAGCAGCCCCGGCGCCGTGCGCTCGCCCGCGCGCAGGTAGCCACAGGCGAAGATCGACACGCCCGCCGCCACCGCGCTGAGCAGCAGCAGGAAGAACGACGACAGCGCGTCGATGCGCGCATGGAACGGCAGGTCCGGCAGGCCGAGCGGCAACACCAGCGAGCGCGGCGCGGAGAACACGCCCTGCAGGGCGAACGCGGCCAGCGCAAGCCCCACCAGCGCGCCCGCCGGGAACAGCACACGGCTGCTCAACGCGAGGCTCTGCGGCCTGAGGAGCCCTGCCGCGCCGATCGCGAGCCAGGCGGCGCCTGCCGCCAGCGTCGCCTGCAGGGGGGCAGCCTCCACTACGCCCACACGATGAGGGCCGCCACGATCAGTCCGGCGATGGCGCACGCCGCCACGAAGGCGGTGTCGCGCCGGTTCCAGCCGCCGCCCGCCATCACCGTGGTCTGCAGCGTGAGGGGCATGGTGCTGGCCGAGGGGTCGACGGTCTTGCCGGCATCGCTGAGTGCCGCCAGGCGCTGCGTCGCCTCCAGCGAATCGAAGGTGCGCGACACGCCGCGCGCCGGCGCCGCATCCGGCGCAGCGGCGTCCTCCTCCGCGCGGCGCGAGCGCTCGACGCTCTGCGCCAGCACCGCGGTCTTGACTTCGGGATCCACGACCGCAGGCGTCGGGCCCGGCGCCAGGGTCGCCAGCGGCAGCGTCGTGGTGGAGCTCGGCGCGACGTACACCTGGTGCTCGCATTCACGCAGGCCGCGCGCGATTTCGGCGGCGCTCTGGAAGCGTTCGTCCAACGCCTTGGCCAGCATGCGCCCGACGATCAGGTCGAGCGCGCCGGGGGCCGCCGGGTTGATGGCGCTGGGCGCCGGCGGCACGAAGTTCACGATCTGGTACATCACCGCGTTCACGCTCTCGCCCGTGAAGGGCGCGGCGCCGGTCAGCATTTCGTACAGGATCACGCCGAGGGAAAAGATGTCGCAGCGGTGGTCGGCGCGCTTGCCGATCACCTGCTCGGGCGACATGTATTTGGGCGAGCCCATCATCATGCCGGTCTGCGTCTGCACGTTGGACGTGCGCATGCGCGCGATGCCGAAGTCGGTGATCTTCACCGGCCCGCTGTCGGGCACCATGATGTTCGCCGGTTTGATGTCGCGGTGCACCACGCCGCGTTCGTGCGCGTAGGCCAGGCCTTCGGCCACCTGCGCGGCGATCGACAGCGCGCGCTGCACCGTCAGCGGCTTGCCCGGCAGCAGCAGCGTACGCAGCTCCGGGCCCTCGATGTACTCCATGGCCATGTAGCAGACGTTCTCGGTCTTGCCGATGTCGTAGATCGTGACGATGTTGGGGTGGTTCAGCCCGCCGGCGGCGCGCGCCTCCTGGTAGAAGCGCTTCTCGTACATCTCGGCGCCGTCCTTGTCCATCCCCATATTGATGGTCTTGATGGCGACGGTGCGCTCGAGCATCGGGTCCTTCGCCTTGTAGACGATGCCCATCGCCCCGCGACCGATCTCCGCCACCAGTTCGAAGCGGCCGAGTTTTTGTTCTTCCATGGTCGGCAAACCGGCGCGCTTTAGCGGCCGGCCTTGACCGAGCGGAACACCGGTCCCCAGATCGGGTGGCCGGCCTCGGCCGGAGGCAGGTCGAACTCGGGCTCGATCGCCAGCGCCTTGCGGAATTCATCGCGGCAGGGGGAAGTGCGCCCGGAAACGCAGTGGATGAACGCCAGGGTCTTGTGGGCGTTCACCCGGTCGGTCCGGGCCAGCCCCTGGTCGATCGCCGACTGCAGCTGCTTGGCCGCCTCGGCGTAGTTGCCCTCCTCGTACTGCCGCAGGCCCGCGGCCATCGCCGGTTCACCCTTGCTGCGGCCGAACAGGCTCTTGAAATCCGTTTGCATGTCGCGGATCGGCTCGGACTGGCAGCCGGCGAGCAGCAGCGCGCCGGTCACCGCCACGAATACCGCATGCCTCATGCCTGGTTCCCCCTGAACTGCATTGTGCAGTGCTAGGCGGTGGAAGATACCACCGCAGAGGCGGGTCAGCGAAACCGGTGCCGCAAGCGCACCGGCTCGCCGGAGCGCACTTCGACTCGCTGGGTGTAGGTGGGAAAGGCGGTATTGCGGACTTCGACGGTGTGCGCTCCGGGAGGCAATTCGAGCGAGCGCAGCGGCGGACTGACGCCGCGGCTGCGGCCATCCACGAACACTTCGCCCCACGGCAGGATGGCGAGCTGGATCACGCCCGCGGCGACCACCGGGGCCGGGGCGGGCGCGCTCTCCGGTTTGGCCGCCGCCACCGCCTGGACGCGAGGCGCCTTGGCGGCGGGTTTTTTCTTCGGCGCCGGCGCGGGTGCCGCTTTCGGCGGCGCGGCCGCCGGCTCGGGCTTGGCGGCGGCGAGCACTTCGGCCTTGGGCGCCGGCACGGGCTCGACCTTTGCCGCGGCCACGGGCTTGTCGAGGACCGGCGCTGGCTTCGCGACCGCCCTCGCCGCGGCGCCGGGGACTGCCGCGGGCTGCAGCGGCGGGCGCATCTGGGCGCGCACGGCGACGCCGCCGCCCACCAGCAGCGCGAACGCCAGCGGCGCACCGAGCAGCGCCATGCGGTGCAGGCCGAAGGGGCGCGCGTCGGTGAGTTCGCCGATGAAGCGCGGCGCGGCGCCGCGCGGGGCCACGCGCAGCGAGCCGGTCTCGAGCACGCGGCGGGCGGCGTCGGTGCCGATGCCGACCGAGTACACCTCGTGCTCGCGCACATGCTTGTCGGTACGCGCGCCGACGTAGCTGAACAGGCTGGCGTAGTCCAGCGACAGGCAGGACACCACCTCGTAGAAGGAGCGCGACACCAGCAGCTGGCCCGACTGCGCGAAACTCATCACGCGCTGCGCGACGTTGATGCCGTCGCCGATGATGTTCATCTGGCCGTTGATGTCCTTCACCACGCGCACCGGGCCCAGGTTGATGCCGATGCGGATGGCGATCGCGCCGGTGGCCTCGGCGCGCGCCGCGGCGCGCAGCGACATGGCCACGAACAGCGCGTCTTCAGGGTCGCCGAGGAAGGTGATGGCCGCCCCGTCGCCGGTATCCAGCACCACCCGGTCGCGCGCGTGCACGTTCTCCAGGGCAGAGCTGAGCAGCTTGTTGAACGCCTGTTTGAGCAGCAACTGCTCCGCCACGGGCTTCGTCGAGTACTCGACGATGTCCAGGAACACGATGCTGCAAACCAGCGTGCGGCTTGGCTGTTCGATCATGCGTCGCGCCAGAGGCGGCGCGGGCGCCGCGGGGAGGGCTATTTTACGCGCATGCCCGGTTTTGCCCCCGCGTCGGGCGAAATGAGGAATATTCCCGGCTCCTCGCCAGAGGCGGCGAGGACCATGCCTTCGGAAACTCCGAATTTCATCGTGCGCGGCGCCAGATTGGCGACCAGCACCGCGAGTTTGCCCTCCAGCCGGGCCGGGTCATAGGCCGACTTGATGCCGGCGAACACGGTGCGCGTGCTGCCGCCGAGCTCGAGGGTGAGTTTGAGGAGTTTGTCGGCGCCTTCCACGTGCTCGGCCCTGACGATCTGCGCCACGCGCAAGTCGAGTTTATTGAAGTCGTCGATGGTGATGGCGTCGGACACGGACTTCTCCTTGGCGGCGTGCAGCTGCTGCTCGGCGTGGCGCTGCGGGGCGGTGGCTTGCGGCACGGAGGCGACGTCGAACAGGGCGTCGAGCTGCCTTGCCTCGACGCGCGACAAAAGATGGCTGTAGGGCGCGATCGCGTGGTCCTCGCCCAGGAATTTTTCCAGGTCATGCCAGGCGTAGGGTTTGACGCCCAGCAACTGCGCCGACAGTTGCGCCGTCCGCGGCAGCACCGGCGCCAGCAGGATCGCGAGGAACCGGAACGCCTCGATGGCCTCGGAGCAGACGCTGTGCAGCCGTGCGTCGTGGCCGGACTGCTTGGCCAGTTCCCAGGGCTTCTCGGCGTCCACGAACCGGTTGACTTCGTCGGCAAGCTCCATGATGCGCCGCACCGCCTTGCCGAACTCGCGCGCCTCATAGGCCGCCGCGATCTCCGGCGCGGCGTGCCGCACCGTCGAGGCGATGTCTGCGCCGGCCTGCTTCTTCAGCGCGACCCCCTTCAGCTTTCCGCCGAAGCGCTTGCTGATGAACGGGACGCAGCGGCTGGCGATGTTCACGAACTTGCCGACCAGATCGCTGTTGACGCGCGCCAGGAAGTCGTCGGGATTGAAATCCAGGTCCTCCACGTTGGCGTTCAGCTTGGCCGCGATGTAATAACGCAGCCACTCCGGGTTCATGCCGAGCTCGAGGTAGCGCAACGGGCTGATGCCGGTGCCGCGCGATTTGGACATCTTGTCCCCGGACACGGTGATGAAGCCGTGCACGTAGACGTGGTCGGGCACCTTGTAGGGCTTGCCGGCGTATTCGAGCATCGCCGGCCAGAACAGGGTGTGGAAGTAGATGATGTCCTTGCCGATGAAGTGGACCTGCTCGGTGCCCGGGTCTTGCAGGAATTTCTCGAAGTCGATACCGGCCTTGGCGCAGTAGTTCTTGAAGCTGGCCAGGTAGCCGATCGGCGCATCGAGCCAGACGTAGAGGTACTTCTCCTCCGCGATGTCGGGCACGCGGATGCCGAAGTAGGGCGGGTCGCGCGAGATGTCCCAGTCGCCCAGCGCCTTGTCGCCCTCGCCGTCCAGCCATTCCTTCGCCTTGTTCACGACCTGCGGCTGCAGGCGCCCGGGCTTTTCCAGCCAGCCCTTGAGAAAGGTCCGGCATTTCGGATCGGACAGGCGGAAGAAGTGATGCTCGGAGGTCTTCAGCACGGGCTTGGCGCCCGACAACGTCGAGTAGGGGTTCTTCAGGTCGGTCGCCGAGTAGGCGGCGCTGCAGTTCTCGCAGGCATCGCCGTACTGGTCCTTTGCGCCGCAGTTCGGGCACTCGCCCTTGATGTAGCGGTCCGCCAGGAACATGCTCTTCACCGGGTCGTAGAACTGCTCGACCGGCTTGGTGTAGACGAGCCCCGCTTTCTTCAGGCGCCGGTAGATGTCCTGCGACAACCCGGTGTTTTCCGGCGAATGCGTCGAGTGCCAGTTGTCAAAGGCGATGTGGAAGCCGTCGAGGTACTGCCGGCGCCCCCGCGCGATCTCGGCGACGAAGGCCTCGGGCGCCTTGCCGGCTTTCTCCGCGGCGAGCATGATCGGCGCGCCGTGCGCGTCGTCGGCGCCGACGAAATGCACCACGTGGCCTTGCATGCGCTGGAATCGCACCCAGATGTCGGCCTGGATGTACTCCATGATGTGGCCGATGTGGAACGCGCCGTTGGCGTAGGGCAGCGCGGTGGTGACGAACAGCCTGCGTTGCGGCATTGCTGACCCGAGGAAAACGCGGATTTTAGCTTACACTTGCGCCATGTCCCTGAGTGATCCCGACGTCCGCTCGCTGCTCTCAAAACTGATCGACCCGAACACCGGCAAGGACTACGTCAGCACGCGCTCGGTGAAGAGCCTCAAGCTGGCCGGGGCCGACGTGCAGCTGGAGATCGAACTGGGGTATCCGGGCAAGAGCCAGTTCGAGCCGATCCGCCGCGAGATCACCTCGGCGCTGAAGAAGGCGGGCGCCGGCAACGTCGCGGTGAGCGTCGCCTCCAAGGTGGTGGCGCATTCGGTGCAGCGTGGCGTGAAGCTGGTGCCGGGCATCAAGAACATCATCGCGGTGGCCTCCGGCAAGGGCGGCGTGGGCAAGAGCACCACCGCGGTGAACCTCGCGCTGGCGCTCTCCGCCGAGGGCGCCTCGGTCGGCATCCTCGACGCGGATATCTACGGCCCGTCGCAGCCGATGATGCTCGGCATCGCCGGGCGGCCCGAGTCGAAGGACGGCAAGGGGCTCGAGCCGATGATGGGGCACGGCTTGCAGGCGATCTCGATCGGTTTCCTCATCGACATGGACACGCCGATGGTCTGGCGCGGCCCGATGGTCACACAGGCGCTCGAGCAGCTGCTGAAGGACACGCGCTGGCGCGAGCTCGACTACCTGGTGGTGGACCTGCCGCCGGGCACCGGCGATATCCAGCTCACCCTGGCGCAGAAAGTGCCGGTGACCGGCGCCGTGATCGTCACCACGCCGCAGGACATTGCGCTGATCGACGCGCGCAAGGGCCTCAAGATGTTCGAGAAGGTGGGCATTCCGATTCTGGGCGTGGTGGAGAACATGTCGATCCACGTCTGTCCCAAGTGCGGCCACGAGAGCCACATCTTCGGCAGCGGCGGCGCCGCGCGCATGAGCAAGGACTACGGCACCGAGCTGCTCGGCCAGCTGCCGCTGGACGAATCGATCCGCGAGCAGGCCGATTCCGGCAAGCCGACCGTGGTGGCGGACCCCGACGGCAAGGCGGCGGAGATTTACCGGCGCATCGCGCGCCGCTGCGCCGTGAAGATCGCCGAGTCGCAGAAGGACATGACGGGGAAATTCCCCAACATCGTGGTGCAGAACACGTGAGCGTCAAGTCGGACAAGTGGATCCGCCGCATGGCGGCGCAGGGCATGATCGAGCCCTTCGAAGCCGGCCAGGTGAAGGAGGTCGCCGGCAAGCGCGTGGTGTCCTACGGCACCTCCAGCTACGGCTACGACATCCGCTGCTCGGACGAATTCAAGATCTTCACCAACATCAATTCGACCATCGTCGACCCGAAGGCTTTCGACGCCAAGTCCTTTGTGGATTTCAAGGGCGAGGTGTGCATCATTCCGCCCAACTCGTTCGCGCTCGCGCGCACCGTCGAGTACTTCCGCATCCCGCGCAGCGTGCTCACCATCTGCCTGGGCAAGTCCACCTATGCGCGCTGCGGCATCATCGTCAACGTGACGCCGCTCGAGCCCGAGTGGCAGGGCCACGTGACGCTCGAGTTCTCCAACACCACGCCGCTGCCGGCGAAGATCTACGCCGGCGAGGGCTGCGCGCAGGTGATCTTCCTGGAGTCGGACGAGGTTTGCGAAACCTCCTATCGCGATCGCGGCGGCAAGTACCAGGGCCAGCAGGGCGTGACGCTGCCGCGCATTTGATCCGCGATCCCTAGTACCGCGGACGGTTAGCGTACCTACCTATAGTAGTTTCTCAGCGCCGGCAGCCGCCGGCCCCCAGTGGCGCGCTGCCAATGCCCGTCACAAAGCCCTTGACTGCCGGGGGGGCATCCCTATAATCGCCCCAAGATTTCGCTGTCGGCTCAACGAACTATGGAGAAAGGGGACGTCATCATGACAAGCCAAGGGAACTCGTGCCCGGTGTACGACGTCGTGGTTCGCGACATTCCTGAGACCTAGAGACACCTTGGAGAACGTTGATGGGCGATCGCCCCAGTAGCCTCGTACGCAACAGACTGCAGTCCGCGCTTCCGCAAGAACAACTCTTCGACACGCACCCCGAAGTCAGCCTCGACTTCGAGATCGTGCGCCAGGCCGCCCGGCAGGAATACTCGCGGCCGTTCCTGATCATCGATACCGCCATCGTGCGCGAAAAGCTGCGCCGCTTCCGCGCGGCCATGCCGCGCGTGCGCCCGCACTACGCCGTGAAGGCCAATCCGGACCGGCGCGTGGTGAAGGCGCTGGCGCAGGAGGGCGCCGGCTTCGAGATCGCCTCGACTGCCGAGCTGGACCTGCTGCTGTCTCTCGGCGTGCCCGCCGGCGAGGTGTTTTTCTCCAACCCGATGCGCTCGCGCGAGGCCGACAGCTACGCCGCCGCCAAGGGCGTACGCTGGTTCGTCATCGACAGCGTGGATGAACTGCGCCGCATGCATGGGGTCGATCCGACTGCGCAGCTCTACCTGCGCATCGCCACGCCGAACATCGGCAGCGACTGGCCGCTGTCCGGCAAGTTTGGCGCGGGTGCCGGGGATACGCGCGAAATCATCGCCACCGCGACCAAACTGGGCGCAGATCTGGCGGGCGTCACCTTCCACGCCGGCTCGCAGTGCCGCAACCCGGAGAACTGGCGGGTCGGCATCGAAAAAGCGCGTACGCTGTTCGACGCCATGACCAAGGCCGGCCTCAAGCCGCGCCTGCTGGACATCGGCGGAGGCTTCCCGGTACGCCACGTCAAGCCGATCCCCTGCATCGAGGTAATCGGCGAAGTGGTCAACGAGGCGCTGAAGGCCTTCCCTGAGGATGTGCAGGTGATCGCCGAACCCGGCCGCTACCTGGTGTCCGATGCGGGATACTTCGTGTGCCGCGTGCTCGGCACCGCGACGCGCGGCGGCAAGCGCTGGATACACTGGGACGCCGGCCTGTTCGGGGGCGTGATCGAGACCACGGAGGGCCTGAAATACAAGATCCGCACCGACCGCTCGGGGCCGGACATCGCCTGGAACGTCGCCGGGCCGACTTGCGATTCGGTCGACGTGGTGATGCGCGAGGAGCCGCTGCCTTCGGACCTGCAGGAAGGCGACTTCATCTACCTCCGCAACGCCGGCGCCTACACCACGGCCTACGCCAGCGAGTTCAACGGCTTCCCGCTGCCGGAAGTGCGCGTTTTCGAGTCGAAGCGGTAGGGTGGGCCGGCCCACCCTACGCTTTCTCGTACAGCACGAAATCGAACCGCAGGCCGTCGGCGCCGGTCTGCGGTATTCTCTGCGTCTCGCGCCAGGCGGCGCGGTCATAGTCCGGAAAGCGCGCGTCCCCGGCATAGTCGCGCTGGATCTCGGTGAGCACCAGGCCGTCGGCCAACCGCAGCGCCTCGGCATAGAGTTCCCCGCCGCCGATCACGAATACCAGCGCCTCGCCGGCGCATAGCGCGAGCGCGGCAGCGAGCGAGGAGGCGACGCTGGCGTCGCGCGCCTCATAGGCCGGCGCGCGGGTGACGACGATGTTCTCGCGCCCGGGCAGGGCCTTGCCCAGGGACTCCCAGGTCTTGCGGCCCATGATCACCGGGTGGCCAAGGGTGAGCGCCTTGAAGTGCTTCAGGTCCTCCGGCAGGTGCCAAGGCAGCTTGCCGTTCGCGCCGATGATGCCGTTGGCGGCCACGGCCGCGACTAAATACACACGTGGCCTGGCGGAGTCGGCTGCGCCCTGTGACATATGGCCCGTCCTAACATTGTTTAACGTGAGATTATAGGCAGATGGCACCTCAGGACACCTCCCCGAGGGCGGCCCTGCGCTTTCCGCGTTCCTTCCTCGGCTTGCTGGTGACGGGATTTCTTCTGGTCGCGACGCCGCTCGCCGGTGCGTTGCTTTACTCGGCGTGGAATACGCAGCACCTCGCCGAACAGAGCCGCAGCGCGGTGTACAACGCCGCGCAGGCGGCGCGCCGCAGCCGCGCGCTGGTCAATCGTATCGGCTCGATCGAGCGGCTCGCGCAGCAGGTCGCCGTGCTGCCCGATGCGGAGCTGGTGCAGGACTACGAGCGCCTGCACCAGGGCTTCCGGCAGCTGTCGCAGGATCTGGCGCGGCTGCCGCTCGATGGCGAGCAGATCCTGGCGCTACGCCGCACCATGGGACAGGAGCAGGCGCTGTACGAATTGCTGGCCCCGGCGGCCACGGCGCCGCCGGATGCGAACGCGGTGGCGGCGCGGGTGGCCGAACTGGCCGAGAGCGCCCACGAGGTGCTCTCCATCAGCTACCTCGTCGCCGACCGCGAGGTGGAGCGCCTGCGCGCGGCGGCGGAGTCGGTGCAGCGCCGGCTGCTGCAGCTAGTCCTCGCCACCATCGCCGTGGCGCTCGTCATCGCGCTGGCGCTGACACGCGTGATCGCGCGCCCGATCGCCGAGCTCGACGCCTCGATCCGCCAGCTCGGCGGCGCCGACTTCGCCCAGCCGATCCGGGTCAGCGGCCCGCAGGACCTGCGTGACCTCGGCGAGCGGCTGGACTGGCTGCGGCGCCGGCTGACGGAACTGGAGGCGCAGAAGAACCGATTCCTGCGGCACCTGTCTCACGAACTCAAGACGCCCCTCGCCTCGCTGCGCGAGGGGGCGGAGTTGCTCAACGACCAGGTCGCCGGTCCGCTCGCGCCGCCGCAGCGCGCAGTGGTCGGCATCATGCGCGATAACAGCGTGAAGCTGCAGAAGCTGATCGAGGAATTGCTGGACTACCAGCGCGCATTGCATGCCGCCGCCTCCCTGGAAGTGAGGCCGGTGCAGCTCGACGCGCTGGTGCGCGAGGTGGCCGAGGCGCACCGGCTGTCCTCGCTCGCCAAGGAGCAGCGTGTGGTGCTGGAGCTCACGCCGGTGGCGGTGGACGCCGATGCGGAGAAGCTGCGCTCCATCGTCGATAACCTGCTCGGCAATGCCATCAAGTTCACGCCGCCCGGCGGCACCATCTCGGTGCTGGCGCGCGAGTCGGACGGCCGCGTCACCATCGAGGTGATCGACTCCGGACCGGGGGTGCCGCTGGAGGAGCGCGAGGCGGTGTTTGAATCCTTTTTCCGCGGCCGCGCCAAGGCCGGCGGGCGCGTGGCGGGCAGCGGATTGGGCCTGGCCATCGCGCGCGAGTTCGCCGAGGCGCACGGCGGGCGCATTTCCCTGGTCGCCGGCGGACCGGGCGGACACTTCCGGGTGACGCTTCCCAAGCGGCCCGAACCCCTTGTGATGGCGGAGGCTGCATGAGGTTGGCGGCTGGACTGTTGGTCCTCCTGGTGGCGGGCTGCGCGGCATTGCATCCCGGTGCCGGCGAATCGGTGCAGGTGAGCGAGATCGTCGGTGCGGCCGTGGCCGCATCGCGCGCCACGCCCGAGGAACAGCGCCGGCAATTGAACCACGCGCAGCAGATGTTCGCCGCGGTGCAGGACGATTTGAACCGGGTGCGCCTCGCGACCCTGCTGGCGACGTTGCCGGCGCCCTTGCGCGACGACGCGCGCGCCGCGGCCTTGCTCGAGCCGCTCGCCGCGCGCCGCCCGGAAACGCCGCTGGTGCAGTTTGCAGGCCTGCTGGCTGCGGGCAGCACCGAGCGCCAGAGAATTGCGCGCGATCTGCGCGCCGCCGAACGGCGCGAAGAGGCCGCGGAAGAGCGCGCCGGCACCCTGCGTCAGCAGGTGGACGCGCTGAAATCGATCGAACGCGGCATCCTCGAGCGCGAGGAGCGACGCCGCACCACGAACAGGTGAACCCATGAACCACGAATCCCCCGCCATCCTGCTGGTCGACGACGATCGCGATCTGCTGCAACTGATCTCGATGCGCTTGAACGCCGCCGGCTACCGCGTGACTGCGGTCGAGTCGGCCGATGCCGCGCTGGCCAGCCTCGCGGTGCAACGGCCGCAGCTGGTGATCACCGATCTGCGCATGCAGGGCATGGACGGCCTGGGCCTGTTCGACGCCATCCACCGCCAGGCGCCCTCGCTGCCGGTGGTGATCCTGACGGCGCATGGCACGATCCCGGATGCGGTGGCGGCGACGCGACGGGGGGTGTTCAGCTTTCTCACCAAGCCCTTCGAGCCGAAGGTGCTGCTGGAGACCGTGGCGGACGCGCTTCGCCTGTCGAGTGCGCCAAGCGGCGACGGCGAATACTGGCGCGCCGAGATCATCACGCGTTCGGCCCCCATGGAGGCGCTGCTGGCGCAGGCGCATCGCGTCGCCGCGTCGGACGCCAGCGTGTGTATTTTCGGCGCGAGCGGCACCGGCAAGGAATTGCTGGCGCGCGCCATCCATCGCGCCAGCCGGCGCGCCGGCGCGCCGTTCGTGGCCATCAACTGCGGCGCGATTCCCGAGGGCCTGCTCGAGTCCGAGCTGTTCGGGCACAAGAAAGGTTCGTTCACCGGCGCGATCCAGGACCGCCGCGGCCTGTTCCAGGCCGCGGAGGGGGGCACCCTGTTTCTCGACGAGGTCGGCGACATGCCGCCGGCGCTGCAGGTCAAGCTGCTGCGCGCGCTCGAGGACCACATGGTGCGGCCGGTGGGCGCCAACGACGACGTGGCGGTGGACGTGCGCATCGTCTCGGCGACCCATCGCAAGCTCGAGGAACGCATTGCCACGGGCGAATTCCGCGAGGACCTGTACTACCGGCTCAACGTGGTGAAGCTCGAGTTGCCCGCGCTGGCGCAACGGCGCGAAGACGTGCCCCTGCTCGCCGGGCACTTTCTCTCGCGCCTGGCCGAACGCTACGGCCGTTCGCGCCTCGGCATCTCGCCGGAGGCGATGGAGTTGCTGGTATCGGCGGCGTGGCCGGGCAACGTGCGCCAGCTGCTCAACGTCGTTGAACGGGCGGTGGCGCTCACCGCCACCGAGATGATCCCCGCTTCGCTCGTGCGCCAGGCGCTGGACGCCGGCGCCGGCTCGCTGACGCCGCTGGACGAGGCGCGGCGCGCGTTCGAGCGCGAATATCTGGTGCGCATCCTCAAGATCACCGGTGGCAATGTCACGCAGGCCTCGCGCCTGGCCGGCCGCAATCGCACGGAGTTCTACCGCCTGCTCGAGCGCCACGCGCTCGAGCCCGGGATGTTCAAGACGAAAGTCGCTGCCGAGTCATGAACGTCGCCTCCCGGCGACAACAAATCCCGCGCCGCATCAGCCGGTTGGCCGGAGCGTGAATTCGTTTGTCGCCGCCAGGAGACAGTCTGGCCTCGGCGCGGTACCTCGACTTGGTCACGGAACCGGGTTAACCCCTTGATATCACTGCGCCACCGCTGCCTGGCACGGGGCTTGCGAGGAAATGCAAGAAGATGGACCAAGCCAAAACCAAGTTCGAGATACCGATCCTTGCCCACGCGGTCGCGGGCTTCGCGATCAGCGCTTGCGTCCTGGTCGGCATCGGCGGGACGATCTACAAGTTGATCGCCCCAGAGGGCTGGTTCGTGCGGGCCTTCGGCCACAGTTTCGGACTTGGCGCAGCCCTGCTCGCCGCGCTGCTCGGCGCAGCGGCAGTGGTTTGGGCGCTGCCGGGATGGATGCCTTCGCAGCGCGCGCGCATCGCGGATGCGGTGGTTTACGGATTTGCAGCCGCCGGGTTGCTATATCTCGGCCAGATGCTGGTGCACGGGGGTTTCTAGGGCCCTTTGAGCAGCAGCATCGCAGCTTCTCCCCTGGACCCGTCCTTCCCCCCTACAGGCGGGTCCTTTTTTTTATACCGCGATCGGCGCCTTGATGGCCGGGTGCGGGTCGTAGCCCTCCAGCGTGAAATCCTCGTAACGGAAGGCGAAGACGTCCTCCACCTGCGGATTGAGCCGCATGCGCGGGAAGGCGCGCGTGGCGCGAGCGATCTGCTCGCGCGCCTGCTCGAGATGGTTCAGGTAAAGGTGCGCGTCGCCGAGCGTGAGGACGAACTCGCCCGGAGCGAACCCGGTGACCTGGGCCATCATCAGCGTGAGCAGCGCGTAGGAGGCGATGTTGAACGGCACGCCGAGGAACAGGTCCGCGCTCCTCTGGTACATCTGGCAGGAAAGCCGTCCCTCGGCCACGTAGAACTGGAACAGGGCGTGGCACGGCGGGAGTGCCATCTTGTCCACGTCCGCCGGGTTCCAGGCGGTCACCAGGTGGCGCCGGGAATCCGGCCGCGCCCGGATCTGCTCCACCACCAGGCGCAGCTGGTCGATTTCGCGCCCATCGGGCGCGCGCCAGTGGCGCCATTGGTAGCCGTACACCGGACCGAGCTCGCCCTCGCTGTCGGCCCACTCGTCCCAGATGCTGACGCCGTGCTCCTGCAGCCAGCGCACGTTGGTGTCGCCGCGCAGGAACCACAGCAATTCGTAGATGATGGATTTGAGGTGCAGCTTCTTGGTGGTGAGCAGCGGGAAGCTATCGGCGAGCGCGAAGCGCATCTGCCGACCGAACACCGAGCGCGTGCCGGTCCCGGTGCGGTCGGACTTGAGCGCGCCGTGCGCCAGCACTTCGGCCAGCAGGTCGAGGTACTGTCGTTCGCCGGGATTCTGGCTCATATCGCGATCATCGCGAACAGCTCGCGCGCGTTCTGGAACCGCTCGTCGGGATTCTTGGCCAGCAACCGGTCGAGGATGCCCTGGTACCCGGCAAGGCGCCCCTCGAGGCGCGGCAGCGGCCCGTGCACGTGCTGGTACACCAGCCCGGCGGGGCCCTCAGCGTCGTACAGTTTCTTGCCGCTGAGCATCTCGTAGAAGATGACGCCCAGGCTGTACAGGTCGGAGCGATGGTCGGCCGGTTTGCCGAGGCACTGCTCCGGGCTCATGTAGCGGGGCGTCGCGATCACTTCGCCGTGGCGCGTGAGGGTGGTCTTGGCCGCCATGTTCTTGGCCAGGCCGAAATCCACGATCACCGGGCGCCCATTGTCGCGGAACAGGATGTTCTGCGGCTTGAGGTCGCGGTGGATGATGCCATGGGTGTGGATCGCGTCGAGCGCGCGCGCGATCTGCGAGGTAATGCGCAGCGCCGCGAGCGAGGTCAGGCCGCTCTGCATGCGGGCGGCCAGCGTGCCACCCTCCAGGTATTCCATGGCGATGTACGGGCGCTCGCCGGCAAAGCCCTGGTCGTAGATGTGCGCAACGTACTCGTTGTTGAGGCCGGCGACCAGGCGGTATTCCTGCACGAAGCGCCGGCGGAAGGTCCCGTCCTCGCGCAGATTCGGATCGAGCACCTTCAACACCAGTTGCAGGCCATCCTTCTCGCGCTCCGCCAGGTAGACCTGGGCCATGCCGCCTTCGCCGATCTTGCGCAGACTGCGGTAGCCGGGGATCGGCCGGTCGTCGGTCTTGACCGGCACGCCGATCTTGCGCACGTCCAGCGGCTGGGTGCGCAGGGAGGAAGGCGGTGTGCCCGAGATTTCCGCACGGTGCGCTTGGTCCTCGCGCAACGCGTCCTCCACCGAGCGCGCCAGCCGTTGCGCGTCGAGCCCGACCTTGCGCAGGAAATCCGCCGCGCCGGCCTTCATCGCCTTTACCGCGAGGCTCTCGCCCCCCGCCCCGGTCAGCAGCACCACCGGCGGCGCCTCCGGGTCGCGCCGGATGTCGGTCACCCAGGCAAGCCCGTCTTCGCCGGCCGGCTCGGTGTCGAGCAGGACCGCGTTGTAGCGCCCGTGCTCCAGCGCCGAGCGCGGATTGCCGCGCTCGCGCGGATCCCACTCTTCAATATCCGCGTCCGGCCAGCGGGCACGCAGCATGCCGGCGACCGCGCCGCGGATCTCGCGGGATTCGTCCACGATGAGGAATCGCATAGGGCCTGCGTGGTAGGATTTTCGCATGATTAAGCTGTTCGGCAGCGGCGGCCCGGACCATCCGATGGCCGATGCCAAGGAAGCGAGACAGCTCCTCGAGCAGCTGCCCGCGCAGGACCCGATCAAGGCGCTGGAGGAGCTCGGCCACTGGCACGAGTCGGTGTCGCTGGCGGAGGGTTTCCGCCCCGAAAGGCGCATTCAGCTGCTGCTGCAGATCGATGACGCGGCGCAGAGCCGGCTGACAAAAGTCACACGTGATTACCTTGCGCCGTCGCGCCTTTCACGGGTGCAGGAGAACAGGCTGTGGACGGCGGCGCACGGCTACTGGTGCCAGGCCGGCATGGCCATGGCGCGCAGCGTGGACCTGTTCGTACAGGGCGCGAAAGGCGCGGAAGCCGCCAAGACGCTCCTGCCGCAGTTGCTGGTGCGCTGCCTCAGGGCGCTCGCCCAACAGATCAAGTGGATGCACCTGCGGTACGGCCCTTACGACTCGGCGGTATGGGGCGTGCTCAACAGGGTCTACGCCTATGCCGAGGCACGCAACCTGGCGCAGGCCAGGGTGCAGGGCGACACTTCGCCCCGGCTCGAATACCTGCGCGGGCTGATGTTCAGCGCCAGCTCGCCGGAGGGCCTGTTGCCATCTGAGATCGAATTGGCGGAACGGATCATCACGCAGTTCTCGGCCCACTTCAACCTGGCGGCGGCGAGCGCCGCGGAACTGCCTTACTGGACCGACCTCGGCCAGGCGATGGCGCCGCTGCGCGCCCTGCGGCCTCCCGCGCCGGCGCAAGGGCTGCGCTGCTTCGGCGCCGGCGCGGCGTTGAACGAAGTGACGGCGCTGGCCGAGCGCATCCGCGTCACCGCTGCCGTGCCCTCGGTGCTCCTGGGGTTCGCCGACGACGCGGACGAGGTGCTCGAGGTGCTGGAGCACCTGGCGATGTATTGGTCGGCGCAGCCTCCCGAGCGCAAGCACCAGCGCCACAGCGTCAAGTCGCGCCTCAGCGTGGCCAACGGCTTGAAGGGCGTGATTGAAACCCTGGGCGAATCGGCCTCGCTCGCCTTTGACGGCAGCGCCGTCGAGAGCTGGATCGTGGAGAACGTGAGCGCGGGCGGATTCGGCGCCGTCATCTCCCAGGTCAAGGGGGATTGGCTGCGTGTCGGGGCGCTGGTGGCGATGCAGCCCGAGGGCGGCAGCAACTGGGTGGTCGGACTCGTGCGCCGCGTCAATAAAACGGCCGGGCAGCAAGCGCGCGTCGGCATCCAGACGCTGTCGCGCTCGCCATCGGTGTCGCAATTCGCCATCAGCGGCTCGCGCGGTGCCGCGGGCGAGCAGGGCGTGCTGCTGAAGGGCAGCGATCCTGCGGCGGCGGAAGTGCAGATCGCATTGCGCCCGGGCGTCTTCGCGCCCGGCCAGAACCTCGAAGCGACGCGGGCCGGGCGCCAGCACATCTACATGCCGACCGGCTTCGGCGAGCGTGGCGAGGACTTCGAGATCGGCCGGTTCAGGGAGATGGTGCGAGACGCCTGAGCAGCCAAGCGGCGATATCGGCGATTTCCTCGCCGCACACGGAGTGCGTCATGGCGTACTCCTGCCATTCGACCGGGTAGCCGAGCGCCTCGAGGGCGCCACGCGAGTCGCGCGCCCTCGCGATGCCGATCATCGGGTCTTGCGCCCCGTGCGCCATGAACACCGGCAGGTCGCGGTTGGCCGCGCTGCGCTCGGCAGCGAGCTTTGCGGCCAGCGGCAGGTAGGTGGAGAGCGCCAGAATTCCAGCCAGTGGCTCGGGGTGGCGCAACCCGGTGTGCAGCGCGATGGCACCCCCTTGGGAAAATCCAGCCAGCACGATGCGCCGCGCATCGACGCCGCGTCGCCGTTCCCGTTCGACCAGCGCCTCGAGCAGCGCCTGCGAGGCCCGGATGCCGGCCTCGTCTTCCTTGCCTGCGCCCATCTGCAGGATGTCGTACCAGGCACGCATCGGCATGCCCATGTTGATCGTCACCGGGCGTACCGGCGCATGCGGGAAGACGAAGCGCAGGCGCAGTCGCGGGGGCAGCTCGAGTTCCGGGACGATCGGCTCGAAGTCGTGGCCGTCCGCGCCGAGGCCATGCAGCCAGATCACGGCCGCATCGGGCGCGGGCGCGGATTCGATCTCGAGCGTTTCCGGAATCCGCGTCACGCCGGCCCGGGCCGCTGCGCGGACTTGGGCCTGAAGGCCTTCACCACGGATTCGTCCGTCTCGATGTAGGGGCCGCCGATCAGATCGATGCAGTAGGGCACGGCGGCGAACACGCCGTCCAGCGTCTCCTTGATCGCCTTCGGCTGGCCCGGCAGGTTGATGATCAGCGCCTGCTTGCGCACCACCGCCACCTGGCGCGACAGGATCGCGGTGGGCACGTACTTCAGGCTGACCGCGCGCATCTGCTCGCCGAAGCCCGGCATCACCTTGTCGGCGACAGCCAGCGTGGCTTCGGGCGTGACGTCGCGCGGGGCCGGGCCGGTGCCACCGGTGGTGAGCACCAGATGGCAGCCTCGCACGTCCACCAGGTCGACCAGCGCCGTCTCGATCAGCGCCTGCTCGTCGGGAATCAGGCGCTCCTCGAAGCGCAGGGCCGGTGTCACGACGACTTTCGTCAGCCAATCCCTCAGCGCAGGGATGCCCTCGTCCTTGTAGACGCCGCCTGCGGCGCGATCGCTCGCCGACAGCAGGCCCACGATCAGCGTGTCATTCATCGGCGGCCTCGCGGATGGCGCGGAACAATTCGCGGTAGGCGCGCGGCGGCCTGCCTTCCTGCTGCTCCTTGCGCGCGTTGCGCAGCAGCGCGCGCAGGTTCTGCAGGTCGGCGACCCGGTGCTCGCTGGCGAATTCGGTCAGCGCGCCGTCGTCCTCCATCAGCCGCGCGCGCCAGTGCTCGAGCCGCTGGTGGCGCGCGCGCTCCTGCGCCGAGCCGCCCTCGACGCTGGCGAGTTGCGCGCGGATCGGCTCGGCATCCAGCGCGCGCATCAGCCGTCCGATGAGCTGGACCTGGCGGCGCTTGGCCTCGTGGCTGCGGATGCGGCGCGCTTCGTGTACCGCCTGCGCCAGTTCCTCGGGCAGCGCCATGTGCGCGAGGTGCGCGGCGGACAGCTCCACCAGCGCCGCGCCGAGCTTCTGCAGCGCATGCATTTCCTGCTTCTTCTTGGTCTTGCTGGGGATTTCATCCCGCATGGCGCTGCTATGATAGCGCGCCATGAAAAACGGCGGCCGCTTCAGCTATGCGCAGGCGCAGTTACGGCAATTCGCCGCGGACGTGCTGGCGCATGCCAAGCGGCTGGGCGCGAGCGCCTGCGAATGCGACGTGTCGGAAGGGCAGGGATTGTCGGTGACGGTGCGCAAAGGCGCCGTGGATACCATCGAGCATAACCGCGACAAGGGCATCGGCGTGACCGTGTACCTCGGCGAGCGGCCCGCCGCGCGCCGCGGGCACGCCAGCACCTCGGATTTTTCCGCGGCGGCGCTGGAGCAGACGGTGGCGGCGGCGCTCGCGATCGCGCGACACACCGCGGTGGACGACTGCGCCGGCCCTCCGGAGCGGGAACTGCTCGCGCGCGACATGCCGGACCTCGACCTTTACCATCCCTGGGCCCTGGGAACCGAGGAAGCGATCGGCATCGCGCAACGCTGCGAGGCGGCGGCCTTCGCCTTGTCGCCCAAAGTCCGCAACTCGGAAGGCGCGTCGGTGTCGGCGCAACATTCGCAGTTCGTATTCGCCAACAGCCTGGGCTTCATGGGCGGGTTCCCGACGTCGCGCCACTCCCTGTACCTGTCGGTCATCGCAGAGGAGGCCGGCGGCATGCAGCGCGACGACTGGTACAGCGCTGAGCGGGTGCCGTCGAAGCTGGCGCGGCCGGAGGCGCTCGGACGCTACGCCGGCGCGCGCGCGCTGGCGCGGCTGCGGGCGCGCAAGATCGGCACGCGCCGCTCACCGGTGCTGTTCGAGGCGCCGCAGGCCGCCATGTTGCTGGGCAGCTTCGTCTCCGCGGCGAGCGGCGGCAGCCTGTACCGCAAGGCGAGCTTCCTCGTCGACAGCCTCGGCAAGCAGGTATTCGCCCGCGGCGTGAACATCGAGGAGCGGCCGCATGAGCGCCGGGCGCTGGCCAGCTCGCCATTCGACGAGGAGGGCGTGGCGACGCGCGCGCGCAGCGTGGTGCGCGGCGGCGTGCTGGAGGGCTATTTCCTGGGCTGCTATTCGGCGCGCAAGCTCGGCATGCGCAGCACCGGCAGCGCCGGCGGCAACCACAACCTGAGCCTGGCGCCGACCGGACCCGACTTCCGCGGGATGCTGCGCACCCTGCAGCGGGGGCTGCTGGTCACCGAATTGCTCGGCCACGGCATCAACCTGGTGACCGGCGACTATTCGCGGGGTGCGGCGGGCTATTGGGTGGAGGGCGGCGAAATCGCCTATCCCGTGGAGGAAATCACCATCGCCGGCAACCTCAAGGACATGTTCCTGGGCATCGCGGCAGTGGGCAGCGACGTCGTGGTGCGCGGCTCGCGGCGCAGCGGCTCGATCCTGGTGGAGAGCATGACCATCGCCGGGGAGTGAATTGCCGTGAACCCCGCGCTGCGGGGCTGGTCGAATGGGCACGGACATTGCGTGGCTGCAAGCATGATCACCATTGCCGAGCCAGAGCCGGAACGCGAACATCCCGTCGTCGCCGGGATAGCCATCGCAGCCATATTGCTGGTGTCCTTGCTGATCGCCTGGGCGCGCATCGAGGTGCAGGGCACGCGCGACCTGGAAGCCGCGCTGGCGGAAGAGTCCGAGGCACGCGAGCCCCCGGCGGGGGACAGCGCGCGGCGCCAAGTGCTCGTCGACGACGCAGTCACCGCCAACCGCTGGGCGTCCGCCTTCTCGCCCTGACCGGGGTCGCGCGCACCAACCTCGTGCACAATCGGCGCTCCTCCAGTCGCTGGTGCGCGACGCAAACAGGCGGATCAAAATGAAAATCGAAATCGTGTCGGACGTGGTCTGCCCGTGGTGTTACATCGGCAAGCGCCGGCTGGAGAAGGCGCTGGCGCTGCTGGCCGGGGAACTGCAGGCGGAGGTGGCCTGGCTGCCGTTCCAGCTCAACCCGGGGATGCCGCTGGGGGGCATGGCGCGCGCCGAATACCGGCGCGCGAAGTTCGGCTCCACGGAACGCGGCCGCCAGCTGGACGCACGCGTCGCCGCCGAAGGGCGCGGCGAGGGCATCGAGTTTGCCCTCGAGCGCATCGAGCGCACGCCCAATACTTTCGCCGCGCACCAGCTGATCGACCTGGCGCAGGAGCGCGGCGCGGGCGGCGCGGTGGTCGATGCGCTGTTCCGCGCCTACTTCGAGGAAGCGCGCGACACCGGCAGCCGCGAAGTGCTGCTCGGCGTCGCCGAGGCCGCCGGATTGCCGCGCGCCGAGGTCGAAGCGCGCTGGAGCGACGCGGCGCAGGCGCAACGCGTCGCGCAGCTGGAGGAAAGCATGAAGGCGCTCGGCATCAGCGGCGTGCCGACGTTCATCATCGATCGCAGGGTCGGCGTATCGGGCGCCCAGCAGGCCGAGGCGCTGGCCGCGGCGATGCGCGAAGCGGCTAGGACGTGAAATCGAGCCTGTCGTCGCGCAGCACGCCGTAGATGCGGATCGACGGCCGATTGTGCAGTTCGAGGGGCGGCAGCGGCTGGGCGTCCAGCTCCAGTTCGGCCACCGATACCACGCCCATCACGGCGTGCGACAGCACCAGCTCCCCCGCGCGCGCGCGGTGCACCAGGCGCTCGGCAATGCTGACGCAGTCGCCGAACACCACGTCATTGCGCTGGCCGGTCGGACCTGCCTCGCCGAACACGGCATCGCCGAGGTGCACCCCGAGGGCGATCGCCGCGCGCAGGCCGTAGTCGCGCTGCCAGGCTTGCACCACCGGGTCGAAGTCCCCCGCCATGCGCTGCGCCGCACGCACGGCGCTGCGCGCCTGTTCCGCCGGCGTGCCGTGGCGGAAGGCGGCGAGCAGCGAGTCGTTGTGCACGCCGATGACTTCTCCGCCGTTCGCCTGCACCGCGCCGGCTGCGCAGTCGAAAAACTGGTCCGCCAGCGCCAGCACGCGCGCCGCATCGAGCATTTCCGACATGCTGGTGAAATTACGCAGCTCGGCGAACAGGACTACCGACGGCGCGCGCACCGCGGGGTTGTCACGCTGCGTGGCGACGGCCACTACCTGGGCTCCCATGGGACGGTTTCCGCTCCGGGCGACGCCGACATCGTAGGCAGGGCGCAGGTCGCGGGGGAGGAACTAGTTCCGCTGCCGGGCTGCGGGCGGGACGGGCGGCGCGTCATGGCCGACAGGCGGCTTCAGCCGTAGAGGGCCAGCAGCGCCACCACGAACACCACCAGCGCGCCCGCGGCCAGGAACACCAGCGAGGCGTCGGACACGGTCGGCAGGTCCGGGTCGCGCGGCACCGGCTCCGCGGGGTGCTCGTCGTGAGCGGCCGCCGCCGGCACGGCATGCCGGGCGCCCATCGTTTCATTGAACGCGTCGAAGAAGTCCTGCGACATCTTGCGCGCCGCGACATCCACCAGGCGCGAGCCGATCTGCGCCAGCTTGCCGCCGACGTTGGCCTTCACCTGGTAGCTGAGCCTGGCGCCATCGCCGTCGGGCGCCAGCTGCACCTGCGCCGAACCCTTGCCGAAGCCGGCCGCGCCGCCCTGGCCCTCGAAAGCGATGGCATACGAGTGCGGGGGATTCAGGTCGGACAAGGTCAGCTTGCCCTTGAACTTGGCGCTCACCGGCCCGATGCGCGCCACCATCAGCACCTGGAATTCGTTGTCGGCGATGCGCTCAATGGATTCGCAGCCGGGCACGCAGGCCTTCAGGATCTCCGGGTCGTTGAGCGCTGCCCAAGTGTCGTCTTGCGACGCCGGGACCCGCTGCTCGCCGCTCATTTCCATGCGCTGCTCTCCGTTTTCCGCGCCAGGGGCCGGCGCAACGTGTGCGCCAGGTCGACCAGGCTCTTCAGATTATGCACCGGCAGGAACA
>JBGPPD010000004.1:0-40987 GCA_041488375.1 Gammaproteobacteria bacterium
CCAGTTCCCCGTCGGTCACGAGCGCCGCCATGCCAGCGCGGCCATCCGCGCCGGGAACTGGCACACCGTAGACATTGGCCTCGCTGATCCCGGGAAACGCGCAGAGCGCCTCCGCCACTTCGGACGTCGCGACGTTCTCGCCCTTCCAGCGGAACGTATCGCCGACCCGGTCAACGAAATAAAAGCAACCCTCGCCGTCCTTTCGCATCAAGTCGCCGGTGCGGAACCAGGCATCGCCCCGTTCGAACACGTCGCGCAGGATCTTCCTTTCCGTCGCGTCCCGGCTGGTGTAGCCGTCGAAGCGGCTCCCGATGTTCGACGAGCCTGCCCCGATCTTGCCGATCGCCTCGCCGGTCTCGTTGACATCGCAGCGCGTGCAGAATCCCCGCTCGTCGCGCACCGGCACCTCCTTCTCGACGTCGAAACGCACGAGCTCGACGGCGAAGCGATGGCCGAGATACGGGGGGATGCGGCCGATGGCGCCGGCCTTGCCTTCGATGTTGAACAGCGACACGTTGCCCTCGGTGGCCGCATAGAACTCGAAGATGCGCGGGATGCGGAATCGCTCCCTGAACTCGTTCCATATGTCGGGCCGCAGCCCGTTGCCGCAGCACATGCGAATGCGGTGCCCGGTCTCGCGCGGATGCCGGTCCGTGCGCAGCAGGTAGCGGCACAGCTCGCCGATATACTGGAACAGGGTGCAATCCCACTCCAGGATGTCTTCCCAGAAGCGGCGCGCCGCGAATCCATCGCGGATCACCACCGAGCCGCCGCCCACCAGCACCGCGCCGGTGGCAAGAACGCCGCCCACGCTGTGATACATCGGCAGGACGTTGTACATGCGGTCGCCCGGGCCGGTGTCCATCATCCCGGCGAACCAATGGCTCCATTGCATCAGCCGGCCGTGGGTGATGTTGGCTGCCTTCGGCAGCCCTGTAGTGCCGGACGTATAGATGTACAGAGCGCGGTCCTCGATGCTCAACTGCGGACGCTCTGCGCTTTCCAGCGGCGCGCCGTCGTGGCGCTCGCATTCGAGGTCGATGCGCGGAAACCGATCATGGCCGGCGCCGTGAACCCATATCCGGCACGCCTTCCCGGGATCCGGCAACGCCGCAGCCAGCGCCCCGGCGTGCTCGACGGCCACGATGATGTGCGCCGGCATAACCAGGTCAACGGCATGCCTCAGCGAGGATCCGGTGAGCTGGGTGTTGAGCAGCGCGACCACGCCGCCGGCGCGGATGATGCCGAGCCAGATCGCCATGTACTCCGGCCGGTTCGACATCAGCAGGCACACCGCGTCGCCCTTCGAGATGCCCTGCGCGAGCGCCAAGCGCGTGTAGCGGTTCGCGCGCGCGGCAAGCACCCGGTAGCTCAGTCGTTCGTCCGCGGAAAGCAGCGCGGGAGCGTCGCCGGATGAGCGGGCGCGCTCCTCGATCACATCGGAGAGCAGGCGGTGCGGCTGCGCGGCAATGGGCGCCGTGAGTTCCAGCGCCCGCAGCCACGCTTTGGCGGGCGAGCGATGGACGCCACCCGGACCCGCTGCGGTCGTCTGCGCCATGTCCCTACGCCGTGTTGCCCGCGTCCACCGTGAGCACGGTGCCGGTGATGTTCCTCGATTTTTCGCCCATCAGGAATTCCACGGCGTCGGCCACGTCGCCGACCTCGGGCAATCGGCGCAGCGCACTGCGGCGCACGATCTGATCGCGCTGCTCGCCAGCCAGGCCCCGCGTCATCTCGGTATCCACGAAACCGGGCGCAACCGCATTTACGTTCACCCCCATGTGCCCCACCTCGCGCGCCAGCGAGCGCGTGAAGCCGATCAGCGAGGCCTTGGTCGCTGCGTAGACCGACAGGCCGTTGTATCCCGTGAAGGCGACGACCGAGGCGACATTGACGATGCGGCCGCCGCCATCGGCGAGCATGTGCCGGACCACGTGCTTGCTCAACACGATGGGTGAAAGCGTGTTCAAGCGCACCAGCTGCTCGATCCTGTCGTTCGCCATCAAGGCGAGCAGTCCGTCAAGACCGAGTGCCGCATTGTTCACCAGGCCGTAGATCGGGCCGTAAGCCTTGCGTAATTCCCTGACCATGCCGGAAATGTGATCGATCTCCGTCAGGTCGAACGGGAAGAAATGGATCGCGCCGGCCTGCCCGACTTGCACCGCATCCATCGCCGCGCCCAATGCGTCCGACTTGCGCCGCGCAACGGCGATCGCGCGGTAGCCCGATGCGGCGAGCTTGCGGACCATCCCCAGCCCGAGACCGCGGCTTCCACCCGTCACCAGGACGTTACGCATTGCGCCGCGCAATCTTGCCCGAGGCCGCCATCGCCAGCGAGACCACGAAGTTGACCACTGCCGGCACCTTGTGCCGGGGCAGCGACGCTCGGCAGTGCTCGAGGATCTCGCGCTGGAGTGCCTGTGCGCCGCCTTTCGTCTCATCCGGCGGAGAGTTCAGGACCACGTCGGCGACGACCAGCGCGCCCGTGATCGGGTTCTTCCTCGCCCGCACCAGGGAAACACGCACCCCGGGATGGGTATTGATCACCGCCTCGACTTCTTCCGGGTGGATCTTCAGGCCACCCACGTTGATGATCCCGCCGCGCCTGCCGACGAAGAAGTAGCGGTCGCCACGCAGCTCGACCATGTCGCCCGTGTCCACATAGCCCCCGGCATCGACGAGGACCTCGCTCTGCTCGCCAAGGTAGCGCGCGGCGGTGCGTGAGGAACGGATGCGCAGCGACCCGTCGACCACCTTCATGTCCACGTTCGCGCCTGTTTGCCCCACGAGGCTCGCCGGGAATCCCGCCCGACCGTCCCCGACCTCGAATCCCACGCCCGCCTCGGTCGACGCGAACGCGTGGACGATCTTCGCTTGCGGGTAGAACGACCGGAGATGGTCCAGGATCGACTGGTCGGCAATCTCGCCCGACAGGCGCACGTACTGCGGCTTGAGCGCATGCGCGGCCGGGCTCATCAAGGCGCTGCGCCAGTGGGTCGGCGTCCCGAGGATGTGCGTTACGCCGCGCGCACCGGCGCGCTCCAGGAAATCGCTCATCGCCTCGCCGGCGCTCGACAGCACGAGCGAACCGCCGCCGAGAGTCGCGCGCAGGAGAATCTGCAAGCCGCCGTAACGCCGGATATCGTAGTAGGTGCTCCACAGCGCCGGGCCCACCGGCGTTCCACGCGCCATCATCGCGCCCGCCAGGCTCGCAAGGGTGTGCACGACCATCTTCGGCGCGCCGGTGGTCCCCGAGGTCATCAGGATCCACTCTGTCCGCAAGCGCGCCTGGCGATCGGGTGCACCGGGCGCGAGTTTCAGGCTGCAGGCGACGACTGGGCCGGGAGTCGACTCACCCGGATCGGGCGCAGCCCGATCCGAGACCAACGCATCCACGCCCGCGGTAGCGATGACGTACGGCACGTGCTCCGCCGCAAGGTCCGGAGGGCAAAGCACGATGCGGCGCGCCACGCCATCGAGCTCGATCAGGGCCAGCGCCGCCGCGAGTTGGCTCCTCGTGGCGAGGAACACGCAACGCCCGCGCAGTTCCTCAAGGCGGCCACCGAGGCTTGAGCCGCCCGCCAGGTCATCCAGCGCGACGCTGCCGTCAACTCCCCACAGTGCGCGCCGGGCGAGCCTGTCCGCGGCGCTCAACGAGTTCCAGAGCGAGCTCCAGTCAATTTGCGGCATCTTCGTAGAATTGGATGAAATCGCCCAGGGTCACCGGAAAATTTGCTTCGGCGGTGGCACTGAACGGATCGACCCCCAGCGCGTCCTCGAGGCGCGCGACGATGATCGCGAAGCACAAAGAGTCGAGGCCCGACTCCAGCAATACCAGGTCGTCGGTCAGAGGCGCCAGCGTCTTGTCCTGCTCCTTGGCGACCAGTTTGAACTGCTCCAGCACGGTGGACCTCACGGACATGATGCCGACTCTCCGGATAGGGTTGGGGTGAGCGCCGCTCAGCGCGGCACGAAGAACTCGGTATAGGAAGCGATGCGGCCGTCCCGCACCTGCGCCAGATCGACCAGATCGGTGAGCACGGTGACCCCGGTGATCCTGGAGCGGATGCTGGCGCGCCAGTGCACCGCGGCCTTCGCGTCCTCGATGATCATGCTTTGGATCGCCAGGTCGCTGACCTGGAAAGACTTGACCAGCAGCGTGAGCCACTTGCGCGCCTCGGCAAGGCCTTGCGCGGCGATTGCCATGCGGCTCGCCGGGCTCGCGCCCGCGATCTCGAAGCGCACGTCGTCCGCAAATGCCCGGCACACCCCCTCGAGGTCGCCGCTGGCGCGGGCGGCATACAGTGCCTTGAGCAGGCGCTCGATCTCGGTGCGATGCGTCACGGTTTCGTCCTTCAAGCGAGGGCAGCCCTGAACTGCGCGCCGATGACCTTCATGGCTGCGCGCGCATACGGTATCACGCCGGTCATGCCGTAAAAGAGGTGGGTCATCCCCGCGTGGCAGGTATATTTCACCGCCACACCCGCCTGCGCCAGCCGGTCGGCGTAAGCCTTGCCCTCGTCGCGCAGCGGATCGAACTCCGCGGTGTGAATGCAAGCCGGCGGCAATCGGCTGAAGTCGGCCGCGCGCAGCGGCGAGATGCGCGGATCCGCCACGTCCATCCCTGCGGGGATGTAGTACTCGAGATCCCGGGCCATCGTCGCCTTGTCGACCAGGGGAGCGTCCGCGTAGGCAGCGCGCGACTCGGTTTGCCCGGCAAAATCCATGATCGGACAGAGCAGCAATTGCGCCGCAAGATTCAGTCCCGCCTCCCCGCTGGCAAGCTGGCATACAACCGCCGCGAGCGTTCCGCCCGCCGAGTCTCCGCCCACTGCGAGCCGACCCGGAACGATACCCAATTCCGCGGCATTGCGCGCGATCCAGGCTGCTGCCGCGCATCCATCCAGCACCGCCGCAGGAAACTTGTGCTCGGGCGCCAGCCGATAGTCGACCGACACGAGCCTGCAGCCGCACTCGTTGGCGAGCGCTCTGCACAGGCCGTCGTGTGTGTCGAGACTTCCCGCGACGAGTCCGCCACCGTGGAAGAACACCAGTCCGGGTAACGGTTGGCTTCCTGCACCCGCTGGGGTGTAGACGCGAACCGGGATCGGGCCGCCGGGCCCTGGCAGGGCGCTGTCGGCCGCGCCGCCGATCGCCAGGTTGCCCTGCGAGAAGCCCATCAGCTTGCGGAACGCCTCCCGGCGCTCGCCCAGGGTCAGGCTCGCCGGATCCGTGGGCCCGGCCGCCGCGAGCATGTCCAGGATCCGCTTGAGGTGGGCATCAAGTGGCACACGTGATCCGGTATCGCGCCGCAGGGATCAACTGAATGCGAGCGCGCCGCGGACCCGCGCAGGCCATTTCTTCGTGTCCAGGCCGTGCTTCCAGAACAGCCCCACCACCAGGCGGTCCATGCCGAACGCGACGCAACCGGTGTGGCAGAACGTCCCGCCGGCATCGCGCATTTCCCACGTCGTGCCAAAGTGGTCCTGGTGATAGTTGAAGCTCATGCACGCGGTCGGCTCTTCCTGCGAGCGCATCGGTACCAGCAGCTCGAACTTGAGCGACTGCTGCAGCTGGGCGATCGCCATGACCTGGCCGGTACGGCCGAAGAAGGGATCGCTCGCCGTGGCGACCTTATGGGGCAAATCCAGCTCATCCGCCATGCGCTGGGCGCGCTCCATCCAGCGCTGGCGGAAGGCAGTCACCTCCTGCTGCGTGCCGATGCAGACGTATTCGCGCATGCGAAAAGACTGCAGGCGATCGAGGTGCCGCGACGGCTCGCGCCGGAAACAGTCCGCGGCCACGTCGAAGCGCAGGCCGCCGGGTGGAACCGGCCCGCGGCTCGCCGCCAGCGGATAGACCGGATAGCAGGCGGCCGGGGAAAGGACCAGGTCGGCGACGGCCAGAGAGGCGGTCCAATCGCCGCCCTTCTCGTGCCGATCCGCAGCCGCGCGGATCTCGGTTTCCGTGCCGTGCAGCGCGCAGACGCACCCGAGCAGGTTCGGGAAGCTCTTCAGGTAGCCCGATTTCTCCAGTTGGCTCCGGCTCATCACCGGGGGAAACCGCAGGATCTCCGTGCCCGGCTCGCGCTGGCGCGAGATGAACGCCGCGAGGCGCTCGATCACGTCCTCGTAGAGCCAGGTGCGCGCATAAACCCCGTCCGCGCCCATCGGCCTGAACAACGCCGTAGCCATCGCGTCGAGCCCCTCGCCCGCCGCCGGGGACCTGACGCGCGCCTCGCCGGCGCTATCCATGCTCATGGGGAACCGGCCTCCTGATCGGCGCTAGTCGCTGATGGTCGTCGCAACGGGACTCATCAGTGTGGTCGCCGCCACATTGGCGAGGATGCGATCGTTGTTGATCATGATCGGCGAGGACAGGATGTCGCGCAGGTACCGGCCGATGGTGAATTCGCCATCATTGCGGTAACCCGCGAGCCCGCAGGCGCGAAGCGCAGCCAGCACCGTCGACACCGCCAGCTCCGAGGCCTCGACCTTGGTGAGGTTGACCATGGTCTGGAATTCGAGCGAGGCGAGCTTGCCTTGGTCGTGCGCCGCCAGTTCGAATTTGCGCAACGATGAGGCCACCAGCCCGCGCAACGTCAGGAGCGAAGCACTGGCCTTCGTGTAGTGCGCAGCGCCCGGCGGCATCTGGCCGCCCGACTGGCGCGCCGCAGTGCGCAGGAAAGTCTGCGCGCGCTCGACCGCGCCTGCCGCGACGCCGGTCCACACGCTCGCCCAGGACAGGTGCGCCACCGGCCCCATGCTCTGAACGTGGATCGCCTCGTACGGATCGGGGAGGATCTGCTCGGCCACGCCGGACGCCTTGAGCGTGTATCCCGAGCTGCAGGTGCCGCGCATGCCCAGCGTGTCCCAGGACGTCAGCGGCTCGAGCGTGTATTCCTCTTTCATGAAGGCGACCAGCACCTGGTCGGCGGCGGCGGCATCGGCCGCGCGGCGCGCGGTCGTGACGATGGCGTCCGCGTTGGCTCCATACGAAATCACGGTGGCGCGCCGCTCCAGGCTGATGCGATCGCCGTTGCGCTCGACCGGCGCCTCGCTGGCGCGCACGTTGCCGCCGCCTCGTCCTTCCGTCGTCGAGGAGGCGAACAGCAATTGCTCGGCGGCCAGGCGGCGCAGCAGGCGCTCATGCCAGGCATTGTTCCTGCGATGCCGCATCACGCACGCGACCATGATCTGGTGCATCGCAAAGATCATCGCCGAAGAGGCGCATGCGCGGCCGAGCCGGTAGCAGATCCCGAGCGCCGCCGAGAGGCCCGCGCCCTCGCCGCCGAGATCCCGCGGCACCATGATTCCCATCAGGCCCTGGGACTTGGCCGCCTTGAACGTTTCCTCGGGAAAGCGCGCTTCGCGATCGACCGCTGCGGCGTGCTTGTCCGCGATCGCGGCGACCGCGTCGGCGCGCGCCCTGAGGTCCATGGGTGGTTCGATGCCAGCGTCAATGGTCTTCATGCGGCTACTGTGCCCAAGTTAGCGATTCAGAAAAGTTGACTTTACAACGTTTGACACTATATTTTGTCGTAGATTAGAGAATACCGTCGGATGAACGCCTGCACATCCTTGGCAGAACAACCCAACGCACTGGAAGATCCAGAAAACCACGCGATGGCGGATCGGAACACCGGCCCGAGACAGCGCCTGATCGAGATGGTCGAAGAGATGCTCGCCAAGAACGCGGTCACGCGCCCGGTCTGCGTCGACGACCAGCTCAGCGAGGCCGGACTCACATCCCTTGACATGGTGAACCTGATGCTCGCGGTGGAGGCCGAGTTCGACATCATGATTCCTTCGTCCGACATCACGCCGGCGAACTTCCGCTCCATCGCCAGCATCGAAGCGCTGATCCTGAAGATCCGTCCGCGCACTGCGGCGGCATAGCGCTCGGCCTCACCGCGCGTCCTGCAGGGCACCGACCAACTCGTCGATATCCGCCGCTGCGGCCTCGCCATGCGTCACGCAGGCGCGTATCACGTCGCGCCCCTCGAGTTTCGGCGCAGCGACCCAGGCCCGGCCCGAGGCAAGGACCCGGCTCGCGACCGTCCGTGCATCCGCCGATCCCGGCGCAGGCTCCACGCACAGCACGGCGAGTGGCGAGTCGTTGGCAATGCGCCAGCCGAAGGCGGCGAGCCTGTCCTTGAGCAAGCCGATCAGTTCCACCGCGCGCTCCACGTGCTGTGCGTAGCCAGCCCAACCGGCTGCCGCCAGCGCGAGGAACAGGCGCAGCCCGAGAAAGCGTCGCGACCATTGCATGGTCGTCACGTAGGGATCGATGCCGGCATGGCTGGACGGCATGAAGGTGACCGAAACCTGAAAGGCGTCCGACAGTACGCGCGCGTGGCGCGTGATGTACATGCCGCATCCCATGGTGGTGGCGAACCACTTGTGGGCATCGATGGTGGTCGAGTCCGCCTGCTCGAGGCCGGCGAGCGCGCCGCGCAGGCGTTCCGACGCGATCAGCGCGCCGCCCCAGGCCGCGTCCACGTGGTACCAAAGCCCGTGCGCCCGGGCAATCGCGGCGCAGCTCACCAGCGGATCCATCATGCCGGCGTTGGACGTCCCGGCAGTGGCCGCGATCATGAACGGCACGCAACCGCGCGCCTTGTCGGCGCGCACCGCCTGCTCGAGCGCATTCGCGTCCATGCGCCCGGTCCCGTCCGTCGCGACCAGGCATACCGCGGAACGCCCAATCCCCACCTGGTGGGCGATCTTGACCCAGGCCAGGTGGCTCTCGCGTGAAACGTAGAACACGGGGGCGCCCGCGAAGGCGCGCGCGCCTTCGCTCGCAAAACCCGGATGCGCACGCGTCAGCGCACAGATCACCGCAGTGCAGTTGGCTTCCGAACCGCCGCTGGTGAAATGGCCGGCGCTGTCCGCCGGAAGGCCGGCGCGCCGGGCGATCGCCCGGATCACGTGCGACTCGATGTCGACCGCGGCCGGCGAGGTCGTCGAGGTGGCGAGCTGCGGGTTGAAAGTCGCCGTGATGCGATCCGCGCATTGCGCCTGGAAGGTGGGTGCCGGGTTGTACAGGCCGAAATAGCGCGGGTGCGTCACGTGGACGAGCCCGTGCTCCAACTGCGCGATGGTCCACGGCAGAATATCCGCCATGGCGCGCGGCGCCTGGAAGTCGAAGCCGGCCAGTTCGCGTCTGAATCGCGCCAGGTCGAATGTCGGCATGACGGATCCCGCATCGACGCGCGCGCTTACGAGGCTCAGCTCCCGCGTGAGGAAGTCCTCCCACGACCTGCGATCCTCGAGGGACGGGAACAGCGCCGAGGCGTGCGCCGCCCTGTCGCGGGGAGCGTTCAAGCGACGCGGGCCGCGGTCGCCAGCGCCTGGTCGAGGTCGGCGATGATGTCGTCCGCGTGCTCGATGCCGATGCTCAGGCGGATCATTTCCGGCGATACGCCCGCCTTGCGCTGCTCTTCGCCCGTCATTTGCCGATGGGTGGTCGAGGCTGGGTGGCACGCCAGGCTCTTGGCATCGCCGAGGTTCACGAGCCGCTTGATCAACCCGAGCGCGTCGTAGAATCTGGTGCCCCCTTCGAATCCGCCCCGCACGCCGAAAGTGATCAGCGAGCAGGCGCGGCCGCCGAGGTACTTCTGCGCCAACGCGTAGTACGGATTTTCGGGGAAGCCCGCGTAGTTGACCCATGCCACGCGCGGATCCTCGCGCAGGTACTCGGCGATGCGGCGCGCGTTCTCCACGTGGCGGTCGATGCGCACCGCGACCGTTTCGATGCCCTGCAGCAGCAGGAACGCGCTGAGCGGGGACAGCACCGACCCCATGGTGCGTTGGTAGACGCTGCGGCAGCGCCCGATGTAGGCCGCCGCGCCGTAGTGCTCGGTGTAGACCAGCCCGTGGTAGGAGACGTCGGGTTCGCTGAACATCGGGAATTTCGCCGCGTGCTTCGCCCAGGGGAACTTGCCGCTGTCGACGATGGCCCCGCCCATGGTGGTGCCGTGCCCGCCCAGGAACTTGGTCAGGGAGTGCAGCACGATGTCGGCGCCGAATTCGATCGGCCGCAGCAGGATGGGCGTGGCGACCGTGTTGTCCACGATCAACGGAACGTCGCGCCGGTGGGCGACCGTCGCCAGTGCCTCGACGTCGCAGATGTTGCCCGCCGGGTTGCCGACGCTTTCGCAAAAGATCGCGCGGGTATCGTCATCCATCAGCTTTTCGATGTCCGCCGCACTGTCGGAGGCCGCAAACCGCACATCGATGCCGAAGCCCGGGAGAATGTGGGCGAACAGCGAGTAGGTGGTGCCGTAGAGCTGCGGCACCGAGACGATGTTCCTGCCCTTCTCGGTCAGATTGAGCACCGAAAAGTGCAACGCAGCCTGCCCGGTGCTCACGCTGAGCGCAGCCACCCCCCCTTCGAGCGCCGCGACGCGCCGCTCCAGCACGTCGCAGGTCGGATTGCTGATGCGGCTGTAGCGGTAGCCCTCGGCTTCCAGATTGAACAGCGCGGCGCCATGCGCCGCGCTGTCGAAGGCATAGGCGACGGTCTGGTAGATCGGGACGGCAACCGCCTTGGTAGTCGGCTCAACTTCATAACCGCCGTGAACGGCAATCGTTTCGTTGCGCATCTAACGCTTCCCCCGCAACCTTATTACGCTGCTCGCAGCCCATTTCCCGCCCTCGAGCAGAATACCATCTCTCGTATTGAATCGACACGACTTTCCGACCCGCATCAATCCGCCTGACTGCCAATCCGATCTTGCGCAGCCTGTCGATCGGAATTCACCTTGGACACGATCCACGGCTGCTTCCCGCTCGACGTCACCGGCATCTCCTGCACCTCCACGACCTCGACGTTGACACCGGGCCCCATCGCCTGCTCGCCCGTGAACCGGATGAATTCGATGTCGCGCGCAGCAATCGTCCGATTGCTGCGCAGCTCGATGCGCAAAGCATTGACTTCCTCCTGCACCACGCGGAACTGATGGATCGATGGCAGCGCGTCGAACATGTGCGTGAAAAACATGGCGTGCACCTCCTTTCCGCCGGGCGTAAGAATCCTGTCGTGAGTCCTGCCATCCACGCTGGAGATCAGCGGCATGGTGCGACCACAGGCGCACGCCCGGTCTGTCGGCACCACGAAATCACCTATGGCGTAGCGCACCAGTGGCGCCGCCTTTTCGTTCAAATTGGTGATCACCAGCTCGGCGCGCTCGCCCGGCCTTGCATCCCGGCCGTTGGTCAGAAATTCGAATATGTGATTCTCATGCGACAGATGGAGACCGCCACTCGGGCATTCATACGCGATGACGCCGAGCTCCGTGCAACCGTACTCGACAAGAGTCTTGCAACCAAGCACCCGCTCGATCAAGCTGCGCTGGGCCTGCAGCAGGTTCTCCCCCGTGACAGCGGCGGCGCGTACGCCGATCGCCTTTCCGTCGAGGCCAAGCTCCTCCAGAGTGGCGCAGAACCGGTACAAGCCCGAAGCCATGCCGCGCATGAATGCGGGCTCGAACGCCACGAACGCCTCATACGTCCTGCGCACGCTCGCCGGGTCCTGGTGATAGACGTCGACGAGCCTGATATTCTTCATGCGCCACGACGCCCTGCGCTTGATTGCTGCCAGGCGCCCCGACCAGCGGTTCCCCACATTGCGCGCTCCGGCCCAGATGAGCCCTTCGCGCACGCCGAAATCCGTTCCCCACCAGCGCCGCCCGCGCGACCACGGCGCGAAGGTATTCATGGCCACGGATTCCTTGCTGCGACGAAAAGGAAACGGCTCGCCGGTCGACCCGCTCGATGGCCAGACCTCGTGCGCCTCCTGCCCGCCATCCGCGAAAAAGCGGGAATAGTCAGCGCGAAGCGTCGCTTTGGAGACCGTCGGCAACCTCTTCAGGTCACCGCTATTTCTGATGTCGGCTGGAACGATGCCCAGCCGCCTGAATGCCTCTCTGTAATACGGGACCCTTGCGTAGCAGTGCTCGATGAGCGCTCGCAAGCGTGTCAGGCGGTCATCCTCCACGGTGTGGAACGGCGCCCACTGCAGCTCTTCGAGCCTTTCCAGCCACGGCAAGTAGTTCCACCCGCGAACGCGCTGGATGGAGTCGAATACAAACTTGGCAACCCGTTCATTCATTGAGGGGACCGTATCTCAGCAGCGCTGTGCGCGCACGACCGAATCGTAGAGGTCGGCCGTCTGCTCGCCCACCACCCGCTGGTCCCAGGCGAGGCGCGCCCTCCGTGCCGCGCGCTCGCCCATGCGTTCGCGCAGTTCCGGGTTATCGAGCAACCGGACAATGGCGTCAGCCAACTGCGCCGGCTGGCGAGGCGCCAGCAATATGCCCGTTTCGCCGTCCTTGATCATTTCCGGGATCGCGCCAACCCTGGTGGCGACGACGGCCATCCCCGCAGCCATTGCCTCCATCACCGCCATCGGCATGTTCTCGGTATGCGATGGCAGTATGAAGATACCGGCAGACGCGATGCTTTCCAGCTTGTCCTTGCCGAACACCGGGTTGAGGAAACTCACGGTGCCGTCCAGGCCCTGCGCATGGACCTTGGCGTCCAACGCGGCAAGCGCACCCGGGTCCCGTTCCGATCCAAAGAAGGAAAACCGAACACGAGGATGCGACTTGTTCACGATCGCCGCTGCCTCGACGGCATCGAAATGCCCTTTCCTTTCGCAAAAATTGCCGAGCATCAGCACATCGGTCGCCGCGCGGGAACGCCGTCGTTGCGCTTCGGCGAGAATTTCACAATCCACTGAATTCGGAATCACGGCGACACGCGCTCCCGGCTCGATGGAGCTGACGATATGCTCCCAGCTCTTTGAGAGCACGACTACCCGATTTGAAACGCGAAGCATCGTCCTGACAATTCTTTGCTCAAGGCGTCCCGCGTTCGCATAGGCGCGGTCGAAATCTCCGCCGTGAATACGCAGCACGAGCGGGGTACGAGTCACCCTGGCGGCAAGAACTATCGCGCCGTTCTTGAGGAAATCCCGACCGCTCACGGCATGCACATCCACGATGGAAGACCGCGACACTGCAAGCCGCCACAGTGTTCGCCCGAACAGCCACGCCCCATAGCCCAAACGCCTGACCATTCCCCGTTCGGCGCGTTCGCCGCGAAACACGCTTATTACGCCCAACTCATAGCGCTCGCGGAGCGGCGAAGCGAGCAGATTCTGGAGGGCGACGTCGAGTCCGGACGATACGACCGTCGGCGCAAAGGATCCGAAGATCAGGGCGCGAGGACGATTGCTTGCTCGCCGCAGCAGGTTCATTCTGTCTTCGTTCCGACGCCTTGCGCGAACCCGGGCTGCGGCTCAGTACATGACGTAGATGAACTCGGATACGTCGACGCTCTCCTCCTCAACATGGCGCAGGGATCTCGCGAGACCTGCCATCGCGGGCGCGAGGTTCGCGAGCAAGCGCACGTCGCCGCCCCCCCAAACGTCAGCAAAATCAGCCTCGACCGCTTGTGGCGTCGAGCAGCCGCCCTTCTCAAAATCACCCTTCTTCATCTCGGTGGACGTCCTGCGCACGAAGTAGCTTGGGGCATCCTTGTCCAAGCGCGTTTCGAGGAAGGTCACCCCCTCACCCTTCAGGCGTCTGGAAAGCGGCAACAGCTGCTCGTCAAACAGCCGATCAATATCCCTGTCAAGATCCTCAGTCACGGCCGTACTCCGTCTTCCAGTTGTCGTTGTCGTCAAACTCGGGTTGTACGTCCTTCCACAGCAGGAACTCCTCCAGGACGAGCAGGTCGATCCCGGTTCGCATGAAGCAGGTGTATGCATCCTTCGGCGACTGCACGATCGGCTCGCCGCGGACGTTGAACGACGTATTCACGACAACGCCGATGCCTGTGATGTCCTTGAATGCCCTGATCAAACGATGGAATTCCGGATGATCGTCCCGGTGCACCGTCTGCACTCGCGCACTGTAGTCGACGTGGGTGATTGCGGGGAGGTCCGACCGGACTTGATTTACCACGCGCAGCATGTCGTCATCGGCGTCGCTGTCGAACAATCCAGACTTAACCGGCATGCGCCGGTCGTCGCGAACAGGGGCGACCAGCAGCATGTACGGGCTCTCGCCGGTCATCTCGAAGTACTCACTTGCGTCTTCGGCGAGAACGGCGGGCGCAAACGGCCTGAACGATTCGCGGAATTTCACTTTCAGGTTGAGCTTGCTCTGCGTGTCATGCCTGCGTGGATCGGCCAGGATCGAGCGCGCGCCCAGCGAACGCGGACCGAACTCCATGCGACCCGAGAAGTAGCCCACCACCTTTCCGTCGGACAAGGCCTTGGCGACGACCCTTGCGCGCTCCTCGCCGTCAACGATGCGTTCGCAGGGGTAGTCTTGGCGGTCAAGAAACGCGGCGATCTCGTTCGCCTTGTACGCCGGACCGAGGTAGCTGCCGCGCTGGCTGTCGCGGCCGTTAATCGCACGATGGCGCGGTTCGCCGAAGTACGCGTGGTTGACGAGGAGCGCCGCACCCAGCGACCCGCCGGCGTCTCCCGCGGCGGGCTGTATCCAGAGGTTGTCGAAAACCCTTTCCCGCTGCAGTACGCCGTTCGCGACGCAATTGAGCGCCACACCGCCGGCCAGCACGAGGTTCCTTGCGCCAGTCTGCCTTCTCGCGCGACGGGCGAGCGCAAGCACGAGTTCGGTCGTCACCGCCTGAATCGACGCGGCAAGGTCCATCTCGCGTCGCGTGATGCGCGATTCGGACTTGCGCGCGCTGCCGCCGAACAGCGCTTCGAATTTCGCATTGGTCATCGTCATGCCGTCGACGTAGCCGAAATACTCGAGGTTCAGGCGATAGGACCCGTCCGGCTTGATGTCGATCAGGTGGTCCTTGATGGCCTGCGCATAGCGCGGCTGGCCGTAGGGGGCGAGCCCCATCAGCTTGTACTCCCCAGAGTTGACCTTGAAGCCGCAGTAGTACGTGAACGCGCTGTACAGCAGGCCCACCGAGTGCGGATAGTCGATCTCTTCGAACAACTCCACGCGTGCTTCCCGGCCCGCTCCGATCGAGGTCGTCGACCACTCGCCCACGCCGTCCAGCGTGAGGATCGCGGCTTCGTCGAACGGTGATGGGTAGAACGCGGACGCCGCATGCGCCATGTGGTGCTCGGTAAAGAGCACTTCGCCGAGCTTTCCCGTCGTCCCGATCGCTTTTTCGACGTGATCCTTGACCCAGATCTTCACACCAAGTATCGACTTCGCCGCGCGTCTGAACTGCTCGCGCGCCGGCTCCCCGGCGTGCATGCAGTTCCGGACCACGCGATCCCAGGTGTGGAGCGCCTTGTCGTAGAAGACTACGGCGTCAAGCTCGTCGGGCTCTGCACCCGCCTCCTCGAGACAATAGTTGATCGCGTTCCTCGGAAAGCGGGGATCGTGCTTGCGGCGGGTGAAGCGTTCCTCCTGCGCCGCGGCCACGATGCGTCCATTCTGGACCAGTGCGGCTGCCGCGTCGTGGTAGAAGGCGCTGATTCCCAGGATGGTCCTGCTCATGGTGCCTGCCGCTTCCCCAGGAGCGCCGAGATCGCCGGCGCCACTGCTTTCGCCAGGGCTTCGTGCCCGGTCCTGGTCAAGTGACCGTCGTTCGGGAAGTAGAACGACCTGCGAACATCCGGAGCATGCTGCAAAAGCAGCGGCAGCGGGTCGTGAAATGTGCCGCCCGCAGCCTCTGTGGCCGAGCGCAGGCGCGCCTGGTAGGTGCGGGGACTCGAAATCCCGCAAACGTAGTGGTACATCGGAATGGGCACCAGCATCACCGGTTTGGTGTGGCCGCCGATCCATTGGGCGATCAGCGCCCGCATGACGAGCCATGCCGGATTGCTGGAATTCTCGTAATCCTTGATCGGCTGATAGCGCAGCGTGGCGAGCACCCTGTCCTTCAGCCCGCTCCTGATTACAAGATTGTCGAACCGTGGACTGCGTTTCAGGCGATTGAGCAGGCGCTTGAGTCCGGGAAATCGCTCGACCGCCGATATGTACTGCCTGTCCTCCGCGGAGAGTTCTGCCGGATCGACCGGCCGCTTGCTGGGCGGAACGCCTCGCAACTCGAGCTTTCCCTCGCGCAGTGTGTAGAAAGGCTTTGCGTAGAGCACTCGCTCGCCCGCTTCGTTGGCGAAATACCGATAGCGCGAACCCACCCGGCGGATGTTCTCGACGAATACGGCGATCACCAGGAGGTCGTGGTCGATGTCCTGCGCGTACTCCCGGTAAACGAGATAGTGCTGATCGAGTCCGGTTGCGGGCAGGCCGAAGTTGTAGACCTGGAGATCAGGCAGGATTCTCTCGAGGTGATCGCCATAGCGATAACCGTTGGATACGCCCTCGCCGGCGGTGAACGAATCTCCGAACAGCAGAATCCGGCGCGTGCCCTCCTTGCGCCGGCGCTCGAACGGATGGTCGCAGCGAAAACCGGTCTCGTTCGTGCGCACGAGATAGCCGCCACCTTCGTGCGGGACGCGTGCCCTGGTCTCCGGAACGAAGCGAAAGCCGATGACCGGGTGATATTCATAGATCTGGCGCACTATGGCAGCAGAGGTTTCATTGGTGAACGCGATGATACGCCCGCGCACAAAAAATCTGCGCAGCAGTACCTGATGACCCGCCGCACCGGATTTGCGATGGAAATGAAGCTCAACCTTCCGCCGCGCCGCTGTTGCTCGCCTTGCAACAACACGAGGAGCCCGACGAATGCGCTGTCCACGTACGAGACGTTTCCCATATCCAGATCGATATCCCTGCCGGCGCGAACCACGTTGGAGAAGCAGGCCCGCAAGGGGTGGATATTCTGCATTGTCCACCCGCCCCGCAAGCGGATCAGAAAGCCGTCTTTCTCCTGAATGGTTTCGATACCCGGCGTTGCCAACTGATCGGCGGCCGACTTGCGCAGCAGCAGATACCAGGCGTAGGGAAGCACGCGCGTCATCACGAGCGCAAGAAATGCCATCCCATCCCGCAAATAGCGCCGGCTCAGCGCAGGATCTTCCTTGATCCGCCAAAGCCACTCCAGGCCGCTGTTCTGCACCCACGCCGGTGCCCGCTGCACTGCGCCTGCCACGAAATTCAGGACGGCGCCGAGGTGGCTGATCACTGGCACGTTCACCTGCTGCAGATTGCGTTGAATCCAGGCCTGGCCCTTGCGCGCCCCGAGCGATACGACGAGAAAATCCGCGTTGCTGGCGTTGATGTCCTGAATGGTCTCTTCGCTGCTCATCTCCTCGATGGAGCCGAATCCGGGAGACTTGTGTCCAACGCAAGTCAGACCCCCGTTCTCCAGCGAAAGTGCCCGGCATGCCGTTTCGGCCGCTCCATCAGGGCCGCCGAAGAAGTAGATCGACAGCTGTTCCCCAGGGCCGCGGCGAAGCAGTTCGAACAAGCTGGAGCCAGCGACCCGCCCGGGGATCGGAATGCCGAGCAAGCGCGCAATCCATACTACCGGCATGCCATCCGCAATGCTCAGGTCGCTGCGTATGACTGAATCGCGAAACTCCCGGTCGGCGAGGCTGGCCACGATGAAGTTCAGGTTCGGGGTCGAAAGAAAGCACTTCCGCCTTTTCTTGGCAGCGTCGCGAATCCTGCCCGCGGCCCCTGCCAGATCCACAGCGTCAAACGGCAGTCCGAGCAGGCAGTAGACATTGCGCTCGAACACATCAGCCAATCCTTGTCTCCCGGACAATCTGTTCGATCGCCCGCCTCTTCCCGACCAGGAGCGCACGCCACTGATACCGGCGAACAAATTTCCGGAACTCCGCATCTTCATAGCGTGGCTTGCCTTGAAGGGCACTCTTGATCCAGCCCCATAACATTGCCAGGGCGCCGAGCACATAGGGTTTCTCGTTCATCCTGTAAATGGCGCTTGCCGCCATGTAGAGGAAGCCGGTGCCCATGAAATACTGGCCGTAGCCATGGCGAGCGCGGCCGCTGTAGATGCTCCGCTGGCTGGATCCCATCGGTCGCAGGTGAACAAAGCGCAATTCGGGCTCGTCCCAGCTGCATGCAATCCAGCCCCGCATGCGGCAACGATGACAATCGATCCCGTCCCACATGACCTCGCGGACGAACCCGCCAATGCCCTTGAAGCATGAAACACGATAGAACTTGGTCATGCCGAGGGACATTTCGTCGCCATGTCCTTCGGCGATCAGGCGTCCGCTTCGTTCGACATAGGCCTTGCCGCTGCAAGTCGCAATGCACGGGTTGTCCGACATCCGATCCATGAGAATTTCGAAATAGCGCGGCGGCAAGCGCAGATCGAGATCCAGCTTGCAGAGATACCCGTAGTCGTCGGGATTGACCGTCTCGTAGCCGGCGTAGAACGCCTCAATGACCCCGGGACCGACCGCCCGCCGTCCACGATCGGCGCGAGTTACAACCGCGATCCAGTCGTGCCGCTTGGCATACTCCGCCAGTATTGCCGGAGTCTCGTCGCTCGAACCATCGTCTACGATGACCCACTTTGCCGGCAGGATGGACTGCCCGATCACGGAATCCAGCGTTTGCCGCATGTACGCCGCCTCGTTGCGGCACGGCGAAATCAGCAGGTAGTTCCGATTCGAGCCAGCGCTGGCCATGTACGATGTTAGCGGGAGATCACGCGTTTCATGATTGCAATTCGCCACGCAGGAAGTACTCGGGAGCCTGCACAAGCGGCACCTTTCGAGGTGCTACTTGTGCTCGATCAGCCGAGATTGCCGGCCCATACACCGGTGAAGCAGGAACCTCACCTGTCCGAGCATCTCCGGAAACTTGCCCAGCACCAGGAAATAGGCATGCCACCAGTTTTCTCCAATTGACCGCCCGCCGCGAAAGGCAAGGCGGGCGACCTGAAGCGGATATATCAGCAATAGCAGCATCGCCCATGCCCCGCAAGCCAGGGCAAGTGCGAGGACTGCAGCTGGAATGCCCAGCCCCCAGACCCACGCCCTGCGCGATTCGCGCACCCGATGCCGCTCGGGCGATGTGCCATGCAGATGCGCGCCATGTGCATAGGAATAGCCGCTACGCAGCGTCCGCGTCCACCATTGAGCAAATCGCGCCATCGCCGCGTCATGCACGGCCATGTCCTCCCCGGCCCGCCATACGTGCCAACCGGAAGCCCGCAATCGTACACAAAGCTCTGGTTCCTCCCCCGCGATCATTTCGGCCCGATACCCCCGAGCACCCTCGAACGCGCTGACGCGCATCATGGCTATGCCGCCGCAGGCCTTCGCCTCGCCTGCCGGGGCGTCCCATTCGATATCGCATAGCATGTTGTAGATCGTCTTGCGCGGATACTTCTCGCGCACTCGACCGCATACTGCAGCCACATTTTCGTGGTTGGCCAGGAACGTGGCGGCGTACCCCAGCCAACCCTTGGTCAACTCGGAATCCCCGTCCACGAACTGTACGCAGTCCAGGTGCCAGGCCGATTCGCGCAAGCGCCTGAACCCCTCATTGCGCGCCCTCGCGGCGGTAAACGGCAAGTGCATGTCCAGATCCACAACCGCCACGCCCATGGCGCGGGCCATGGCTGCCGATCCGTCCGTCGATCCGGAATCCACGTACACCACGGAGTCGGCCCGGGGAACAACCGATTCCAGGCACCGCCTCAGCCTTTCGCCTTCGTTGCGCCCGATGACGACGACGCCGACATTCATCGGACTTCGCTCTGTTGGCCGATCTTCAATTTCTGTCCGTGAGGAGCGATCATGATGCACAAATTCCCTCGCTTGCTAAACTAACATCAACGGACGCGTCCGCCATGTCAGACCTTGTCCGCAATTTCCACTTCCCACCCGCCCTGGCAGGCCGATGAGCGTCAAGATCCGGCTCCGGAACAGCGCCGCCCGCCTCCTCTACGCGACGGGGCTGACGTCGCCAGGCCTGCGCGGCCGCGAGCGCCTCTCGATCGTAACTTTTCACCGGGTCCTTCCTGAAGCGGAGCTCAGGGCATATCCGTACCCGGGCCTCGTCGTGACGCCCGAGGAGCTGGACGCGTTCCTGGCATACTTTAGCGACCACTTCGATTGCGGCGCGCTCGCCACACAGCATGAACGCTACCTGAGGTGCGAAGCTTCGACGCGTCCCCTCCTTGCCCTCACTTTCGATGACGGACAATACGACAACTACCGAAACGCGCGCCCGGTCCTTGCCAGACGTGGGCTGATGGCTTCATTTTTCGTGCCTGTCTCCGCAGTCGAACGGCGGGAGCTCCTGTGGCACGATCGCCTCGGATTTTCCATCCTTGCTCTGCTAAGACAAACCCAAGGCGGCGAGGAGCGGCTCAAGCGAGTTCTCGCCCTTGCGGGATTGCCGGATTGCGGATCGCGCGCCATCCTCGAATCCGCCGTGCGGGAGTCCAAGCGGCTCGCTGCGCCGGCGCGCCTGCGCCTGGTCGAAGAACTCGCGGAGGCATCGGGCAATCCCGCGGCACCCGACTTCGCGCGCCTGATGACGTTCGACGAGCTCGCGGAGCTCGCCGCGGAGGGTCATGAGATCGGCTCGCACAGCATGACGCATTGCATGATGCCCGAGTGCGATGACCGGGCGCTGGCCTACGAGCTGATCGAGTCCCGCCGCATACTGCAGGATCGCGTTGGACAATCCGTCGACAGCTTCTGCTATCCGAACGGCGATTCAGACTCCCGCACCGCCAACGCCGTCGCCAAGGCAGGCTATCGCCGCGCGGTCACGACAAGCTGGGGTCTCAATGGGCCGGCGGCGAGCCGTTTCCGCCTTCGTCGCTGCGACATGGTCGCCAAACACGTGGCGGACTCGGTTGGAAACTTCGTCCCGGCAGTGGTCGCGTTCCGCATGAGCGGCTTTTACCCCGGATTGCGCTAGACAGTTAGGGCCCTGCCACTCGCCGAGAGAGGGAAAAATTCACAGTTTTTGGCAATTTCATCCCCTAAGTCGCCGAAGCGCGTGCCGATTGCGCAGGGCCAAAGGGGCAGCCATAATGCACGGCCCTGTCCCAGGGCATGACAATGTCGACCCGCGAAACGGCTGGCTACAAGGTTTTGTTGGGCGCTTTTCTGCCCGCGCTGCTCGCCGCGCTCGTTCTAGTCGGCTGCTCGGAACCGGCCCAGGATTCCGCTGCGCCGGTTGCAGGCGCAGCTACGCCGAGTCCTATCGTCCTCTCGGCGAGTGCAGCCTCCACCTCCACCATCAATCTCAGCTGGTCGACATTCACCGGCAACCTGCCGACGACGGGCTACCGCATATACCGGGGAGGTACGCAGCTTGTCGTCGTGGGCAATGTCACCACTTATCTGGACACTGGCCTGAACGCCGGCACGGCTTACGTCTACACGGTCGAGGCTATCGACACGGCCGGGAATCCCGGCGGGTTATCGGCGGCTGCCATCGCGACCACGGGGACACCGGACACCACGGCACCCACCACGCCGGCAGGCCTGACTGCGACCTCGTTTTCGTCCTCCCAGATCAACTTGAGCTGGACCGCGGCCACCGACAATGTGGCGGTCACAGGATATGGCATCTACCGTGACGGCGCCTTGATCACCGTCTCGGCGAATACCACCACCTACCAGGACACAGGCCTCAATCAGTCCACGACCTATACGTATAACGTGGATGCCGTCGACGCTGCGGGAAACACCTCGATTCAGTCATTGCCGGCTAGTGCGACCACAGCGACGCCTGACACGACGCCACCGTCAATCCCGACCGGTCTTACAGCGACCGCGATTTCAGCGTCTCGCATTGATCTCAGTTGGACGGCATCAACAGACAATGTGGGCGTCACGGGCTACATCATTCGGCGGGACGGTTCGATCCTGAACACGGCGGGCAACGTCACAACTTTCCAAAATACCGGACTTACTCAATCTACTACCTACTCCTATACTGTCGAAGCCATTGACGCGGATGGCAATGCGTCGGGGCAGTCGGCCTCGGCAAGCGCTACTACGGCCACCATCGACACGACCGCCCCGTCGACGCCGACGGGCCTCGCTGCCAGCGCTGTTTCGTCTTCCCAGATCAACCTCAGTTGGACGGCGTCCACCGACAATGTGGCGGTCACGGGCTACCGTATTCGCCGGGGTGGCGCGCTTTTGGTGACTTTGGGTAACGTAACGACCTACCAGAACACTGGCCTTGCGCCTTCCACCACCTACGCGTACACAGTCCAGGCCTTCGATGCCGCGGGAAATTCCTCTGCGCAATCGACAGCGGCAAGCGCAACGACGCAGGCCACTCTCGATACCACCCCGCCGACGATCCCCGGTGGCCTGACTGCCAGCGCCGTTTCGTCGACCCAGATCAATCTCTCCTGGTCGGCTTCCACGGACGATGTGGCGGTCACGGGCTATCGCGTGTATCGGGGAGGCACGCTTCTGTCCACGGTACCGGGCAACGTCACGGCCTTTCAGAATACGGGCCTTACACCCTCCACGACTTATTCCTACACCGTCGACGCCGTTGACGCTGCCGGGAACGCCTCCGGCCAGACTTCCGCGGCAAGCGCGACGACGCCGGCGCCAGGAGCGATTTCGGTGTCCCTCGCCGCCGCCCGCACGTCGGGAGTCGCACCGCTGGCGGTGTTCTTTGACGCCTCGGGCACCACCGATTCCGGGACAAGCAGGCCCTTCCACGAACTCGAGTACCGCTGGGACTTCGGTGACGCAGCCGGGTCGCCGGTCAGCGGTACCACATGGAATACGGGGAGCGGAGCGGGCGCCAACAGCCGCAATGCGGCGAGAGGGCCAATGGCGGCGCATGTCTTCGAATCCCCCGGCAACTACACGGTGACGCTCTTCGTATCAAACGGGGCAAGCACGTCGTCGGCCAATGTCCTGATTACAGTCCTTGACCCCAATGTGGTTTTCTCCAGCACCAATACGCGCTGTTTCTCGACCTCGGGAACTTTCACCGACTGCCCTGCCGGCGCAACGACGGTTACCACTTCCGATTTCGATTCAGCGATCAGCGGAAACATCGGTACCGGGAGGCGGCTGCTCTTCCGCCGCGGCGAAACGTTCCAGGCGTCAGCCCCGAGTTCCATCAAGGTGACGGGGCCCGGGATCGTGGGAGCTTATGGCAGCAGCGGCGCGAAACCGGTCATCCAGGCGGTGGCGGGCTCGCTTGCGTCCGACAACGGCATCGTCATGTTCTCGAGTTCCACGACCCCGACGATGAAGGACTGGCGCATCATGGACCTCCAGATCGACGGCGCCAGCAGAAGCACGACTGGAATATACGAAGATGGTGGCGTCGACCAGGTAACGCTTCTGCGTCTGGATATCCACCATTTGAGATGGGCCATTGGATTCAATGACGGCATCCTCGACTACTACAATTCGAACGGGAAACCCGGCCACCATGTCTTCGACCAGATTGCCGTGGCTGATTGCACGACTCGCAACATTCTCGGGGTCTATTCTTACTACGGCGCGGCAAAGCATTTTGCGCTTCTGGGAAATGATTTCAACAATAACGGGACCGGGTCGCACGTAGTCCGCATCACTTACACGGATACCGCGGCGATCAGCAATAACACCGTCACCGGAGCCAGTACCACTGAGCACAACTTGAAGTTGCAGGCGATGGCCTGGACGCAGGCTAGCGTGGACAACCCCGGAGGCGTCGGGACCTATTCGCAGAGCATCGTGATCTCGGACAACAAATTCGTCGGCAGTGGGGAACAATGGTCGGAGGCCATTGGTCCGGAGGACAACGCGGTTGATGAGCGGGTGCGGCAACTTATATTTGAGCGCAACTGGTTCACAGGAAGCGCGAACAACGTGACTATGCTGCAAATATGGTCGAAAGAGACGACCATAAGAAACAACCTGTTCGATGCGACGGGAATGGGATCTCACGAGCCTCTTTACGTCACGCGCCGCGGTGGCTCGGGACAGATGACCCCGACTGACGTCTGGGTCTACAACAACACGTTCTATAGTTCGGATGCCAGCAATGATTTCACCGCCATCAACCTCGACTCGGTGGTGACAAATGTCACGATCAAGAACAATCTGGCCTATGCGCCAAACGATTCAAGCCATGCGTTCAAGGCCGGCAACGGGGCTTCCGGTGTCGTTGCCACGAACAACTCAACGAATGCACAGGTGGGCAGCACATCTCCAGGGTTTGCAAGCGCGACGCCTTCGGTGCCGGCAGACTTCAAGCTGAATGCCGGAAGCTATGCCATCAACGCCGGTGCAACCGTACCGGTGTTTTCCGATTTCTTTCTGACAACCAGGCCGCAAAACGGCCTGTTCGAAATGGGATTTATGGAGAGGCCCTAGACGCACCTGCAGCCATATCGATCACGACAGGGAAGTTTCGGCATTGGTTCAATACGGCGGATTGCTCTAAGAGGCAATCGCAGTGGCGCCGCCAACCCACCAAGCGGCGTGACAGTGTCCATCGCGCCCCGCAGAGAAGGTAGCTCTACGGCGCCTTCCGATTCGGCGGCGCCAGATCGATCTGCTACTCGAATCACGCGCTCATCGATCGCCCCGCTGCCGGGACCAGCTCCCACACCGGGGACCGTCGAAAAAGCTGAGCGCAGTGTATCTGCGCGTTTTGCAGCCGCCGTACCCTATGCCGCAATTTGCTGGACAGGAGACGACGAGGTCAAGCATAGGGACAACCATATAGTCCGAGGCACATAGCGAAGATGTCCACTGCTGGAGCATCAACACTGAAGCAGCGCGTACTTCGCGCCGGCGGGTGGAGCCTCGCGGGCTACGGCCTCAGCCAGGTAATCCGCTTCGGCAGCAGCCTAATCATGACGCGCCTGCTGGTCCCCGAAATGTTCGGGGTCATGGCAATAGCCACCATGGTGACGGTTATCCTGGGCTTACTGTCCGACGTCGGCGTGCACCAGAACATCGTCCAAAGCCGGCGGGGCGATGATCCGGCGTTTCTCGATACTGCGTGGACGGTCCAGATCATTCGCGGGCTGATCCTTTGGCTGCTCGCGCTCTTCGTGAGCATCGCGCTCTACTTTGCGAACGCGGCAGGGTCGGTTCCGCAAATTTCCGTGTACGCGTCGCCAATACTGCCATGGGTCGTCGTCACGAGCGCTCTGTCGGCGGTTGTAGCCGGCTTCCAGTCCACCAAGCTGCATACGGCGTACCGAATCTTCGAACAGCGTCGCCGGATCGAAATCGAGCTCGTCGGCCAGACCCTCTCATTGCTCGTGATGATCGCTATCGGTGTGGTGAGCCACTCGATCTGGGCGCTGGTCGCGGGAGGCCTGGTCGCGACGCTTGTGACGACGATCTTGAGCCATATCTGGATGAGCGGGCATGCGAACCAATTCCGCTGGGAGGCGGGGGCGGTTCAGGAGCTGGTCCACTTCGGCAGGTGGGTATTCGTCTCGTCGGCAATCGGAGTCTTCGCAAGCAGGGGAGACCGATTGCTCCTGGGCGCCTTCGTCGAACCGCATGTATTGGGCCTGTTTTCGATCGCAGCGCTGATTGTTGGCTCAGCTCAAGGCGTGCTGAGCAAGCTTCTGACCACAGTCTCGCTTCCCGCATTCAGCGAAATTGCCAGGAACCAGCCCTCGAGGTTGCGCGACGTCTACTACAAGATCCGTGTACCTGGTGACATTGCGCTGTTGCTGCCGGCGGGATTCCTGTTCGCGACCGGCCAGCTTGTTATCGATTTTCTCTACGACAAGCGCTATGCGGCCGCTGGCGGAATGCTAGAGATTCTCGCCCTATCCTTGTTTACTTTTCGTTACTTGGTTGCACATCAGGTCTATTTGGCCGTGGGAATACCGCGCTACCTCGCGATCATCAACATTGTTCGCTTTGCCGCGCTTTACGCGCTAGTGCCCACAATCTTCTACCTCTACGGTACGACGGGCGCAATATGGGGCATAGCGCTTCACGAGCTTGCGACCGTTCCGTTCATCTACTATTTCAATTCGAAACTCGGCTTAAACGATCTGCGCCGAGAACTTCTGGTGCTGTTTGCTCTGCCAGCGGGTTATCTATGCGGATCCGCTTTCGCGACGCTATTGCGCTAGCCCAGGAAGTCATTGCGTGTACTTGCTGACAATTCACATACCAATTTACGTCGAAGAAGCCCGATACTTCGTAGCGTTCGACTGGCAGCGAGATCTGTTGCTGACTCGAGACTGGCTGGGAAGAGCGTTCGGCGGCCTCACGCTGCTCGCACCATCCCTGCCCTTGTCCGCAGTCGACGCGGCGGTGATGCAGGTTGCGCCGATCGGGCTCGACGACGGAATCCGTGTTGTTCCGTCGTTCGATCTACGCTGCCGGGCCCGGGAATTCTGGCGTAAACAACGCCACGAATGGTTGAGCGATGTGCGGCGCGAGCTTCGCCAAGCGAGGGTCATCCAAGCAGCGATGACGAATATCTATCGACCACTGGCGTTCATGGCACACAGAGAAGGTGTTCGAGCAGGCGTCCCCACGGTGTTTCTGGGGCCAGACATGGATGTGCACGCCAGATTCGGATCCACATTGAGGGGGCGTTTCTACTGCATGATCTACGACCAGATCATGCGCCGCGCCGGTCGGAGCGCGGACATCACGCTACTAAAAGAGGGGCTCGTGTACGAGCGGTACGCCAGCTACTGCAAGAATGCGCGGGCATTTTGCCACACCATGTACAGCGCTCGCGACGTCATCGGAGAGACGAAGCTCGAAAAGCGTTTGGAGACCCTTGGAGGAAACCGCACGCTGAGGGTCGTTTACGCGGGTCGGTTCGTCGCGAGAAAAGGTTTACGCGAGGCGATTGCCGCGATTGCCGAGGCGAGGAGACGAGGGACGACGGTGGAATACCACTTGTACGGCAGCGGACCGGAGGAGGAGTCCTTGCGGCGTCAGGCGAAGGACTTGGGTATCGAGGACCTAATTTTCTTCCACGGCTACGTTGAATATGGGCCGCAGTTTATCGCGCAGCTTGCCGAATACGATCTACTTCTGTTTCTCCCGACAGAGGAGGACACGCCGCGAATGTTGTACGACGCGATGGCGGCGGGGCTGCCGTTGGTGGGTAGTCGAATTCCGTTTCTAGGTCATCGAGTCCGGACCGACGAAATTGGAGTGTTGTCAGATGTTGGCGACAATGCGGGCGCCGCGGAGCATCTGGTGCGCCTTGGTCGGGATCCAGAACGGCTGAAGGCGTTTGCGCGATCGGCGCGATTGGCCGCCCAACGTCATTCTATCGAGGAGTGGTATAGACGGCGTGCCGCATGGATTCAGGAGGCGGCAAATCAAGTTAGGCTGGGCCAGGGGAAGGATAAGTGACATGAAGGCGATCCTGACCCGCGCAATGTACAAGCTGTTTGGTGAGCGCGTGGTGGCGTGGGGCGATCTTAGGGTTCGACGTCGATTGGCGCCTCTGCGTCGCGATGGGCTAGCGCTATCCGTCACGGATGCGACCCTGGCAACCCTTCGGCTACACGGGCTGCTCCCGTCGCCGCTTGTCGCGCTTGAGACATATGGAAAGTTCGGTCTGCGCAAGACTCTTGACTACATTGGACTATGTGGATCGCTCGATTTCTACGAATTCGAGCCCGGCTTTGCGCGCGAGGCGCGGCGCTATCTTCCGCCCATCGCCAGGATTCACTGCGAGGACACGATCGTCGCGGTCAGGGAAGGACGCCTGCCGCGCAAGGATTACAACTTTGTGATGATCGACAACGGATTTGGAATCTACGGCCCGGGGTATTGCGAGCATTTCGAGCTATTCCCCCAGTTGTACGACTACTTGGCGCCGTTTGCGGTTATCGTCGCGAATATCTTGCTCGTACACCGCGTTGTGGAAGACGATCCAGCCTACGTGGCAAGGCGCCGCTCCTTCTACTTCGCGTCATCGGATGCCGAAGCGATGGCCCCTCCGCTCGACCTAGTTGTCGAGGCCTACCGTAGGCGACTCCCTCATTCGAAGGAGATCCAAAAGGCGATGGTGATTCCTCATCCCATCGGTCCTGCACGACCCAATGAGGAGGTGTATTTCCTCGTCCTGGTCATCCGCTCGCGCCAGGGGAGTTCTGCCTGACGCCGGGGCGGACGATCTGAATTCGCGATTGCATGCTTGCTATGCTATTCAAGACGAGCACATTCGCGTCGCCAACTACGTCGGGAACTGAACCTTCAAGGGACATGAACATCAGCGCGAATGCGATTCTGGAGCGCCACAACCGCTTGCTAGCTGAACTTCAGGGTTCCAGGCGCTTGGATATCCCGATCGACGGCGCGAGGCCCCTGGTCGTCGTTGACAAGAAGATCACGACCAGCGACATACCGACCCGGACGCTGGTCGTCGACGGCGAAGGGGCCCCGCTCGCCGTCCTGTTCATATCCACGCCGGACGACGTTGCCTATGTGGCGCGCAGCCTCGACACGGCCGCCCAGGCAAAGCGCGCTCTCGGAGCGCAGCTCGGCAGCGTGATCCTGGACCCGATCGCGCAAGGCGAGACTGGCGGCTGCTCGTTCGCCATGTGGCCTTGGCACAGGACGCTTACCGCCGTCAGGGGTTTCGCCTTCGTCCAGCGGCTTCGTCTCCTGCCGCACGTACTCGCCTGGCTGCGCGACGCGACGGAACGCACTGCCGGGGAGGCGCGCGACGACGAGGTCGCCGCCAGGTTCAAAGAGCCGCTGGCCCGGATGGCCCGCGATGGGCGCCTGCCGGCGCCTTCGCAGAGCCTGGCGCAATCCGGCCTGCAACGGCTCGAATCCGGGGCCTGGCGCCCGCGCGTCGCGCTTCAGCACAAGGATATTCTCTGGAACCTCCTGCTGCCGCGCGATCGCGCAAGCCGGGCGCAATTTCCCTGCGGCTTCATCCTGATCGACTGGGCGAGCGGCACCCTGAGGGGGTCCCCCTTCATCAACCTGCTCGAGCTGGCGAGAAATTCCCGCATGCGTGCCGGGGTCGTGCGGGCGGAACTGATGCGCCACTGCCGCATCCTGCAATGCGAGCCGCGAGATATCATGTCCTACGCACTGGCGTCGGTCGGGTTTACTCTCGCGCATCTCGGGAATTTTCCGGAGGACCAATACCGCGCCCTGTACCGGAACCATTTGCTCTATTGGCTGGACGCGGTGGGCAACGTAGCGTCGATCCAAGCTCAATGACGATTGCAAGAAGGCTCTGGGAGCTGCGCCGCGATGCGGCAGGAGCCGCGGTGCACTGGTCGGGGCTCGGGCGGCTGTTCGAGATCGCCACGCAGCCAGGCGGCGCGATCATCCTCATGTATCACAGCGTCGCCCAGGGCGACGCTGCAAGGTTCATCGAGCCGGCGATGCACCTGCCGGCGAGGGTGTTCGACCGCCAGATGGCGTTCTTGAGCCGTTGCCGCCGGGTGGTGCCGCTGTCAAACCTGATCGAGACGATAGACTCCGGCGGAACGCCTCCCGCGGGAACCGTTTGCGTCACGTTCGATGACGGATATCTGGACAATCTCGCCGTCGTTGCGCCGATCCTGCAGAAGTACCGCCTGCCGGCGACGCTCTATCTCCCGACCCGCTACATCGAGCGCGGGGAGGCGCAATGGGCCGACAGGCTCCACTGGCTACTGGAGCATCGAACGTCGGACGCATTGTCGATCCCCATCGCGGGCCTGAGCAAATCCCGTTTGGACGATGCGGCCGAGCGGGCAGCCGCGCGCAAGCTGCTGCACGTTCGCCTGCTCGAGTCCGGCTACGACGAGCGCGCGCGGATATTGATGGAGATGGAAGAGCAACTTCGACCGTCCGTACGGCTGTCCAAGCTCACGATGAACTGGGACGACGTGCGCGAGCTTTGCCGCCGCTACCCTTTCTTCGAGATCGGCGGCCACACCCGGGACCACATGGACCTGCGCAAGCATCGCGGCGAGACGGCGCAGGCGCAGATCGATGGTTGTGCCGCGGATCTGCAGCGGGAGCTGGGCCAGCAGCCGCGGCATTTCTCGTTTCCGTATGAACGCTGGTGTGCCGAGACGCGGGACTATGTCGCGGCGCGGGGCTGGCGCTCGGCGGTCGGCGCGGGCGATGCCTATCGCATCGGAGCCGGGAGCGACCGCTTCGCCATGCCGCGGGTGGAGTCGCCGCGCTCGATGACGGAGCTGCGGTTCAAGACGAGCGGCGCCTACCCCGGCGCGCTCGCGCCGCTGGGATTGGCGTGACGGGCCGGCCCGCCGCGAAGGCAGTGACGGCGATCATTGTCACCTATGGATCGGCGCACACCATCGGCGCGGCCCTGGCGGCCGCGCGGCGCTGCCACGACCAAGGGCTGATGGACGTGGTCGTCGTCGACAACGGCAGCACGGACGGTACGCCAGCCATGCTCGAGCGCGAAGCGGGCTGGGCGCAAATAGTGCTGACCGGGAAGAACAACGGTTTCGGCAGGGGCTGCAACATCGGGCTGAAGCACGCGACGGGCCCGTACGCCGTTTTCATCAATCCGGACGCGGTGGTCGAGCCGGCGGCGATCCGCACGATGCTGGAGTTCATGCAGCAGAATCCGAGGGCGGGGATCGTTGGACCGGCGATTGTCGAGGGGACGCCGGGCGGGGAAAGGGTGCTGCAGGATACTGGCCAGCGTCCGACCGCCTGGACGATCATGCGCAACTCGATGCCTTTCGTGAAGCATCAGTCACTTTCGTGGGATATCTTGCCGGGCTCCGCACCAGTCCGAACCGGTTGGGTGTGCGGCGCGGTCCTGATGGTCAGCACCGAACTGGTCACGCGACTGAACGGGTTCGATCCGCGCTTCTTCCTGTATTGGGAGGAAATGGACCTGTGCAAGCGCGCGGAAGACCTTGGGTTCGAAGTCTGGGCCCTCGGCGCCGCGGTCGCGCATCACGTCGGAGGTGCAAGCTCTACGCCCGACGATACCCGATTCGCCGGGTGCGTCGCGACGCACTACTTTCGGAGCCGCTACTACTACATGGTCAAGCATCATGGCAGGCTGGCCGCAACGACCGCGGAGATGGTTGAATTCGTCCTGACGGGGATGCGGGCGCTCGTCGACGTGGTCCGGGGACGAGGCCTCGGGCGCCTGCGGCCGCGGCTGCAGGCGCCCCTGCTGAGCGAGCCGCTGCGAGTCCCGGATGAGCGCTAGCTACCGACTCGTTTCGGCGAACGAGCTTGATCCGCCGCTCGTCGCGGCATGGCGCGCGATCCAATCCGGCGACCAGGTGTTCGAGAGCCCATACTTCTGTCCCGAGTTCACGCAGGCCGTGGGTTGCGTGCGCGACGATGTGCGGGTGGTGGTGATCGAGAACGCCGGCCGCCCCGCAGGTTTCTTCCCGCATCAGAGGTCGTTTTTCGGCGTCGGCAAGCCGGTCGGCGGACCTCTCTCCGACTACCACGGGATCGTCGCGGCTTCGGGAAGCGAATGGGCGTTGAGCGAGCTGATGCGCGCCGCGAGGCTGTCGCTATGGACCTTCGACCATCTCGCAGGCGCCGATCCCCGCTTCGATCCCTACGTGACGGGCCGGGCGTCGTCGCCGCAGGCCGACTTGAGCAGTGGCTACGAGGAGTACCTGAAGGGGCGCCGCGCGGAGTCCGACCAGATCGGACAGGCGGAGCGAAAAGCCCGCAAGCTGTCGCGGGAAGTCGGCGAGCCGGCCTTCGCGCTGCATGACTCCGACCCGGACTTGCTGGACCGAGTGATCGCCTGGAAGCGCGGCCAATACCTGCGCTCGGGACTCACCGACGTGTTCGCCGCGCCGTGGAGCAGGAAGTTGCTGCGGCAGATTTCGCGGACTCAAGGCATGGATTTCGCCGGTGTCTGCTCGACGCTTCGCGTCGCCGGCCGCGTTGTCGCCGCGCATATTGGGATGCGGTCCCGGACTGTCCTGCACTATTGGTTTCCGGCCTACGACCCGGAGTTCGCCAAGTACTCGGTAGGCGTCGTTCTTCTGCTGCAGATGGCCAAGGCGCTTGCCGCCGCGGGAGTCCGCACGATCGATTTCGGCAAGGGGGACGACAGGTACAAGCAGAGTGCAATGACTGGCGCCATCGAGCTGCGCGAAGGCGCGTTCGAATTACCCTCGCTCGCCTCCGCGGCGCGGCGTGCGCGCCGCGGGCTCGAAGGCTGGGTCCGCCGCTCGCCTCTGGCGGGAATCGCGCGCATCCCGGGGCGGTGGATTACCAGGTTGGAGCGTCGAAACCGTTTCCGCTGATCTGACTCGGAGCATGCATGACGTTTGACGGAAAGGTCGTTGTTGTGACGGGAGCTGGCTCGGGTATCGGAAGGGGTTTCGCAATCGGTTTTGCCCGGGATGGAGCACACGTGGTCGGCATCGGCCGCAATGAGGCCGACCTAGCCCGAACAGCCGAGATGTGCGGGCCAGGCAAGATGCATTGGATCGCCGGTAGTGTGGCCGTGGAAACCGATGTGGATCGGCTTTTTTCCGAGACATTGCAGCGCTTTGGCAAGATCGACGTGCTGCTCAACAATGCCGCGTTGTACCCGAAGGCCGGCTTCCTCGAATCCACGTTTCGCGACTGGGCCCGGGTGATTGAAACCAACGTGCTGGGTATGGCTCTATGCTGTCACAAGGCGCTGCCGGGCATGCTCGAACAACGATACGGCCGTATCCTGAACATCGGCAGCTTCGCCTGGCGCCGCCCGATTCCCGCAGCCTCCGCGTATTCGGTTTCGAAGGCAGCCGTTGCAGTGCTCACCAAGGCGATCGTGGCTGAAATCGACCGCGAAAATTATCCGGACGTGCTGGTGAATACGCTGGTGCCCGGCATGTTCAAGACGCGAATGAGCCAGGATGGCGAGGATCCCATGTCAGCCTATCCGCATGCCCGTTTTGTCGCCAGCCTTCCTCCCGGTGGGCCCACGGGCGCCACTTTCAGCGGCAGCGAGTTGTGGGTCGAGCATGCCGGAGTAGGATTGCGCACCGAACTCCGCCGGTTTCTCCTCAGAATAATCGGCCGCTAGGCGAGTTGGCGGTGAATTACTTCCGCGACGCGAAGCGCGTTGGCGGCAATGGTCAGGGTCGGATTCGTGCCACCACTCGACGGGAAGAAGGAGGCATCCACAACGTAGAGATTCGAGATCTCATGGGCGCGATTGTTTCTGTCCAGAACGTTCGTCGCGGGATCGTCTCCGAACCGGCACGTTCCGCATACGTGCCCGAAGTTCAGATTGTTTTCGCCCGATAGATTGATAGTCGCGTGCGGCTTGAGCGCTTGTGCCAGACGTCCCCGGAACGATCGGACGCGGGCCTTCAATTCCTCGGGATAGCGATACTCGAAATGCATGCCATTCCTGGCGCCCGGGTTCGCAACGACACGGTTCTCGAAATAGGGCAGGTCCTCGACTATGGTCGCCCATACCGCCGCGTTCCTGAAATTGAACAGGTAGTACATGACCAAAGCCGCCATCCGGATTGCGGGGCTGCTGAGCTTGCGCCACCAGATCGGCCGGGGACTTGCCACCTTCTTCCACCAGGTCGGATCCCTTTCGGCGGAATCGCGCATGAACTGCATGATTTGGCCAGGAGATACCGCAGCCCCCGCGGCCTGGAACGTGCCGAGCTTCTCCCCGTTCGACAGGTAGAAGTCGTTTACGCCGAGCGACTTGTGGGGACCCTCGATGGAAACGCGCTTGGTCGGTCTGATGGCGATGAAATCACTCGCGTGCATCATGAGATTGCGTCCGACCATCCCGGACCGATTCGCTAGACCCGCCGGCCATTCCTCGCAACGCGAGTTCAGCAGCAAAACGGGGGTCATTAAGGCGCCTGCGGCGAGCACTATGATCTTTGCTCGCACGGAAAAATGTGTGTCGCCCCTCCTGCACAGAATCGACCTGACTGCCGAGCTGTCAGCTTCAAGCCCAACGACTTCGCATTGGGGCAGGATACCGGCTCCATGTTGTTCCAGGGCCGGAATCAGGCAGATGCGCCTGGCATCGCTCTTGCACTGACGGGTGCATATTTGCGATGGGCATTGGTCGCAACCATCGACGAACTCGTAACCTGCGTGAACGCGGTATGGATGCAGGCCAAGGCGCTGGAACGATTCGAAAAAGTGCTGGTCCCGCTCGCTCAGCGGCGGGGGCGCCATCAGCGATGGCGCCTGGCCCCGTCGGAGCGGGTCCGGCGTTCCCCTGACACGGAACAGTTCCTCGGCCTGCACGTAGTAGGGTTCCAACTCCTCGTAGGAAATCGGCCACCGATCCGGAAGCGTCGAGTCCGAAACGTGCGGAAAATTCGCCTTCGGCCGAAAATCCGCCGGGGACAGTCGTTCCAAGGCAGCGGCATAGAGAAGAGTCGTGCCACCGGCCCCACACCCCAACGGCGCGTAAAATTCGATATCTCCGAAACTCGTCCGCCCTTCGATGGGGACCGGCCACCACCCGTCGGACAGCCTTTCCCTGGCTTCGTCGTCGAGGCCGGCCGCCCGAGCCGAAGAACGGCCTCTTGCATCCTGCCTGCCGACCTCCAGTAGGCCTTTTTCGATGAACAGCACGCGCCGGCCGCGCTTCGCGAGGCCGTAACCCAACGTCGCGCCCCCCATTCCGGTGCCAATGACAGCAACATCCCATTCCACGGCACTTGGATCCGCTGGAACATAGCGGCTCTCATTCATGAAGATTGGTCACTCGCAGACGTCCGCTTGCATTGAATATGTCCCAAGGCCGGGCATCGTGCGAACGCCGTGCCCGCCCACAGTTCGGGCTCAATCAAGTTCGAATGCCGACTCGTAGTTCCGCTTGAGCGCCGGATCCTGGTCGCCCTTGCGCAGGTAACAATTGCCGACGGCCAGGACGTCCAGCTCGGTGCCCATAAAGCACCGAAAAGCGTCCTCCGGCGTGCCCACGATCGGCTCGCCGCGCACGTTGAAGCTGGTGTTCACCACGACCGGACAGCCCGTCTTGCGTTCAAACGCGGACAGCAAGGCGTGATAGCGCGGGTTGGTGTCTTCGTGCACCGTCTGGATGCGCGCGGAGTAGTCAATATGCGTAACTGCAGGTATGTCGGACCGTGGCACGTTGAGCTTGTCGATTCCGAATAGCTGCTCTTCCTCAGCTGTCATGTCGCGACGCCGGGACTTCACCACATCAGCCACCAGCAGCATGTACGGACTGTCGCAATCGAGCTCGAACCAGTCGCTCACGCGCTCGCGCAGGACCGATGGCGCAAACGGCCTGAAGGACTCGCGGTATTTGACCTTGAGGTTGAGCATTTTTTGCATGGTCGGCGAGCGCGGATCGCCCAGGATCGAGCGGTTGCCGAGCGCGCGTGGGCCAAACTCCATTCTTCCCTGGAACCAGCCGAGCGCTTTGCCCTGCGCCAAGTCTTCCGCGGCAGTCGCGATCAACGCGGCATCATCCAGCACTACGATTCGCGCTCCGCAGCTTTTCAGGCGTGACTCGATGTCTGGAAGCGCAAACGCGGGCCCGAGGTAAGCGCCCCTCATGGCGTCGCCATTGGCCGTTCGCTTCTGACCCCGCTGCATGTGGTAGCCGACCAACGCCGCACCCAAGGCACCTCCCGCATCCCCCGCGGCGGGCTGGATGTAGATCTGTTCGAAGGGGCCATCGCGCAAGACCTTTCCGTTAGCCACGCAGTTGAGCGCGACTCCACCTGCCAGGCAGAGATTCCTGAGCCCCGTTTCCTTGTGCAGCGATTGCGTAAGGCGCAGCACCACCTCCTCCGTCACCACCTGGATCGATGCGGCCAGATCCATATGCCGCTGCGTCAGAAGCTGGTCGGGCTTGCGCGCCGGTCCGCCGAACAGGCCGTCGAATTTCGCATTCGTCATGGTCAGGCCGGTACAGTAGTCGAAATACGAAAGATCCAGCCTGAACGACCCGTCGGCTTTCACATCGATCAGGTTTCCAAGGATCTTGTCCGCGTACTTTGGCTCGCCATAGGGCGCCAGACCCATGACCTTGTATTCACCGGAATTTACCTTGAATCCAGTGTAGTAGGTCAAGGCCGAATACAGTAGGCCCAGTGAATGCGGGAAGTGGATTTCCTTGCGAACTTCAAGGCTATGTCCCTTGCCGATCGCGGCGGAGGTAGTCGCCCATTCACCCACGCCGTCCATCGTCAGAACGACTGCCTCGTCGAAGGGTGACGGAAAGAAAGCGCTCGCTGCGTGGCTCAGATGGTGCTCGCTGAACAGCAGCTCCTGGTTCCAGCCACCGCCCCCATCGAGATTCCCGAACTCCTTTTTCAGCAGGTCCTTCAGGAAGAGCTTTTCCCGCAGCCACAAGGGAATCGCCATCCTGAACGACTTGAACCCAACCGGCGCGAAGGTCAAATACGTCTCGACCAGCCGCTCGAACTTCAGGAACGGCTTGTCGTAGAACACTATGTGATCCACGCCGCCCAAGGCGACCCCGCCTTCGTACAAGCAGTAGCGGATCGCATCTGCGGGGAACCGGGAATCGTGCTTCTTGCGCGAGAATCGCTCTTCCTGCGCGGCGGCCACAATGCGGCCGTCCTCGATCAGCGCGGCGGCGCTGTCGTGATAGTAAGCCGAGATCCCGAGTACTCGCACGCCCGCCCCTCTCAGAACAGTGTGTAGATGAACGGCGCGACAGCTGAACCGTGAGCCAGAACGATCAGAACCCCCAACAGCGCCATCATGATGAAGATCGGCCAGAGCCAGTACTTCTTTCGGCTGCTCAGAAAAGCCCACAATTCCCTGATCATCGACATGGTGCTTTCCTAGAACTGGTTGGTCATGGAATCTGGCGGCGGTCCGGGCGGATCACGCGGTATCCAGTACGAAACCGCGCGCGCATCGCGCTTGAGACGCAGCGGGTCCTTTCCCGTGAGACGCATCGCAACCCCTAGCGGCGTGAGAACCCCGTAGAACAACACGCCGAGCGCGATCGGGCTGACCACCTTGCCGAGCAGAACGCCCAACCTGGTCCACCAGCGATTGAGCCCTGCGAGCGAAGACGGCCTGAGTAGCGCGACCACGGCAAACAGCCCGGACGCCAGGAACGCCCACCATCGCGGCGCTTCAGCGTGCAAGAGCGGCACTCCACCTATCAGGAGAAACGCCGCCGCAAACACCAGGCCAAAGCTGCGATCGGACGAACTCTCCAAGCGCTGTTCCCGAGTCAGGTCTTCATGTGCCATAAGCGCGTCAATTATCGTTCAGTCGGAGTGCTTGCGCTTACCTTAGGGGCCGAGCGGCTCTAACAAATTATTACGCAATTCGACATTCCTGTGCCCGCGCCCGCGCAGCGCTTTATCTGGCCGAATTCAGCATCCCGTGAGCGAGCAAATAGTCCGTCACCAACTGCGCCGCCAACCGCTGGCCTGCGGCGTTCCAGTGGTCGTCGCCGCCGTGGAAATAAAGAGCGTTCGGGTGGTTCGCGCGAAAGACATCGTAGAGGCTGACGAACGGCACGCCCAGCGCCCGGGCCGCGTCCTCCAGCGGAGCGATCTGATTGCGCCCGTCATACTCAGGATAGCGCTTGCGGTCGACCCGCCAATCGTCGTACTGATCCGTCACGTCAAACGGGTGCGGGATAAAGAGGAAAGCCAGCGGCACGCCGCTCCGTGCGGTCACGTCGCGCATTCTCCGCAGCACTGCACGCATCAGCGCAATTTCGTAGCGCGCAGAGGCGCTCCGCGGAGTCAAGCTGACGTTTGCGCTGTAGTAATCCGTGTAGATATTGGTGACTACGTCGTCTCGTTCGGCGACGAAGTTCCGGTACTCGCGCTCCGATTCAGCCAGCAGGAAGTCCATGTCGATGAGGTCCGCCGTATTCCCTCTCTTGTAGCGTTGCAAGATATTTCGCACTCCCCGCTTGAGTATCGACTCCTGCTGGCCGAGTGCGAAAAGCATGCGCAGCTTGCGGTCGAGTTTCCAGCGGTTGGTCACCAGACCGCCGTCGGCGCCAAGCAGGAACATCTTGTTGCGCATGAGATCGCCGTAGTCGTTGCCAGCGAAGATCGCCATGATGACAAGAGAAGGACGGAGCCCGGGAAGTTCGTCTTCCATCTTGAGGCTCTCCTGATCCGGCCCATAGGAGCTCACGCCCGCGTTGACGGTCTCCACTTGCTTGCCGAGGCGGCGCGAGAGCATCGCGCCGAGTTGGGCCACGAAAGTCTCCTCCTCCGCAGTGTAGAACGCGTGAATGAACGAGTCACCATAGACGGCTATGCGAATCCCCTCGCCGGCAGGCTGCAATTCATTGCCGCGAAAGCCGGCGGAATTGATGCGATGCGTCACCGTGACGCCGCCATTCAATGGAGCGCGCGTCATCGCGCTCCGGCGATTCGGAATGAACTTGAAAATCAGCCGGTCGTCGTACTGGTAAATGGGGCGCAAGCGCGGCCCAAGCAGGCTTTCTCCTGCGATTTCGGCAATGGCGAGCATGAGGAGGCTGGTGACCGCCAGAACCAGGATGCGTGCGCGAATCGCGGCTGGGAGAAACGAGCAAATCGCAATGCCTCCACCAGCGAAAGCGATCAGCGCCTGAAAACCGCCAAATCCTCGCTCGCCCCCATAGAACGGATGATCGGAAATCGCATACGCGATCATCGTCGCACCTATCAGGAGCAACAGGATCCTCACAATCCGGGTGCGGGAGTCAGACACAGGATTGGAATTCATGACAATCAGTCTATACACAAGGCGAAGGGGCGCCTATTTCGCTAGACAGGCCAGAAGCAGCACTTCACCCAGATCAATCCGAACGTTTGCTCGAAAACGGCCTTGGCGCCGACGCTGGTTTGCCACCACGCATCGCCGTCGTATTCCTGCGATCGAGCTGCGTACACCCCCACCCTGACGTGCGACCCGAACGCAAGCTGATACAGAATGCGGGAACGGCGAGCGTGAACGTCCCACGAGAAGACGTCGAGCGAGTCGATCGCAAGTCCGGATCGTTTCGCCCACTCTCGAATCATGACCGCGCTCAGATAGGTACGGTTGCGCGCCGACTCCGGGCTGGGAACAGCGGTCACGGACGCATCCCGGATTCCATGGTGCCTTAGGTACTCGGCCGCCAAGTCCGCATACGTGGCGTGGTGCCGCTGCTCGGGCCAGCTTTGGATTGGCCCCCCGCTGGTCACGATTTGCTCGTAGCCCTTCGCGTGAAACGTGATGATGGCCTGGTCGAGGCCCTCGGGTTCCATCCAGCCCTCGACGGCCAGGATGCGTGCGCCGACGGGACGGGTCAAGGCGAGGAATGAGTGGAGGCTGCTGGCAACGATTGCGGAAATCGCGCCACCGACCAAGAGCAGCGCGAGCCATCCCCAGATCGTCGGGAGCCATATCTCACGCCTACGCGCGAAGGACGGTCGCTTCATCGCCAGCGCGAGTCAACGTGGCCCCGGGTGCCAACCCCTCGTGCGAAACGCAAGCGCCGCAGCTTGTCAGTCACCTTGGTACGGAAGAACCCGGTCAGTGCAATTGGGGTGGCCGGAGCCGCTACCTCAGCAGCAGCCAGTAAGTGCCGAGATTGCGATCGAGATTGATGAGGTACCGTCCATCCTTGTAGAGCGTCGTCATCTCCTGCCGCTGCAGCCCAGGCCCGCCTTGCGAGTGCTTGTAGGGCGAGCCCTCGTCCGCGGACTCGTTGCTCGAGTAGAGCTTGAGCCCGCCGGGCGCGCGAATCGCGAGCTGGCCTTCAACTGGTTCCGAGTAGTACGGCAATCGATTCCCGGTTTGGGGAATGGATCGCGCGCCGACCGAAATGAGTATCGTGCGGGAGTTGCGGATCGGGCTTTCGCTCAGACTCTGAACAGCGACAGTCGCGTTTCGCGTGATCACGCCAATGCTCACGTCCGCGAGATTGATTTTCATTCCACCGATCCATCCGGTAACGGCCTGGCTGCGGGGGCTATCGATGACAAAGGTGCCCTTCTCCCAGTTGCGCCGAAGCTCGCCGGTATCGGAGATTGCCTCCGCGGCATCGACGTTGATGACGGAGTGCTTTGGGTCAGCAATGACTCTAGCGCCCTCCGGTATCGGCGATCGCGCCAGCCATGGCAATTCCTTCGTATGCGGCAGCACGATGAGCAGCTTGCCCTTCTCTACCGCGGTACGCAGGCCGGCGGCATTTTCCGGAGAAACGGATTGATTGAAGAGCTGCTCGCTGCTGGGAGCATAGGCGTAGATATCCGTGGCCTCCCGGACATCGCCTCGCCGGTAAAGAAGCGCTGCAGCCGGCAAGGTGGCCAGCATTGCCGGGTCGTTGAAGGCGGCCCAGTTGGAGGGTGCTCCCGGCGAGTTCAGCGCTACCTGCGAGTAGGCGTAATGCATCAGCGCTTTCCATCCCTGATGGCTGGCTGAGGCGGCAACGTACAGTGGAACGCTGTGCCGGTCGGGGACCGGGAAACCTTCAACGTTCCATTCAGTTGCGCTCAGAGGCCTGCCCGCAATCTGCGCCGCGGCGATCCAGTGCACCAGGCCAGGCGCGTACACCGGGTTCTTTTCCAATTCTCCGACACCGCCATAGGAGTGCGCGTCGATGATGTCCCCCGCTGTCAGGGCGGGCAGGGAGCTCAGCGGACTAGCGCCCCAAGTGCTCGTCGTGACAACAGGAATCTTGACGCCTTGCGCCCGCAGATGCGCGATCATTTCTGCGCCGAAACGATATTCGAGGTCGTTGAGAAACAACTTCGACGGGCCCGGCTCCCACGATCGCCACACCTTCTCCCTGGGCAGGCCGCGGGATTGAGCAAACGCCTCGGCCTTGCTCATGTACAGGGCACTGTGCTGGGGGACGCTCTTCGCGGGCAGCAGGGCGTTCCCGTAGTGGTGGGTGAGGTCGTTTTCGTTGGTGATGAGCATCGCGACGATGGCCGGGTCCTCCTTGTAGCGCAGTCCCGTGTGCGCATTGCTGCGATTCACATATGCTTCGTTGAACGCTTTCATCGCCTGCTGAATACTGGCGTTGACGTAGTTGTACCCCTTCAGTTCCGCGGTGGGTTTGCCCTTGCTTATTTCCGCGAATCCTTCGATTCCGTCGCCGACCTTGAACTGCCGCCCGACGTGAAGGTCCAGCCAGACATAGATGCCTTCGTCCTTCAGACACTTGATCCACCAATCCAGCTTTTCGAGCATGGCGGGA
>JBGPPD010000005.1:0-39776 GCA_041488375.1 Gammaproteobacteria bacterium
ATTCCTGCAAGAGGTTGCGGTGCCAGCAGCCCGAGTTCGCAGGCCTTGATCTGCAGCGCGAGATACTTCGAGTAGATGCGGCACTGGGCGAAACTGCCGGCGATGAACCACAGGCCCGGCTGCGCCGTGCGCGTGAACATGTTGCGCAATTCCTGTTCAGCGCCGAATCCCCAGATCGCGCCGACGCGCGCCGCCACCTCTTCGCCGAACAGCTTGCCGACCAGGGCCTCCTGCCCCTGGTAGCCGGTCGCCAGTACCACCAGCTCGGCGGCGAGCGTTTCGCCGCTGCGCAGGCGCGCGCCTTCGGCGACGAACCCGGCGATCTCGGAGAATTGCGCCAGTCCGATCTTGCCCGCAACGATCAGATCGGAACAGCCGACATTGAAGTAGTAGCCGCCGCCACGGGTGAGGTACTTGAACTGCCAACCCGTGCCGTCTTCCCCGAAATCCAGCTTGAAACCCACGCGCTCCAGCCCATCGAGGAGGTCCTGGTCCAGTTTCTTCGCCTGCTCGGTGAGGAGCCGGTGGATCTTCTTCGCCAGGGGTAGCGGAATGGAGGCCGTGATCAGGTCGCAGTCCTCCAGGGGAGGGCCTTCGTCGTACAACGCATAGGGAAGCTGCGCGCTCGGCTCGATGTTGACGATCAGGGTCGAACTGCGTTGCACCACGGTGACCTTTGCCCCGCTCGAGTACAGGTCCTGTGCGATATCGTGGCCGCTGTTGCCGGTGCCGATGACCAGGGCGTTCTTGCCCTTCCAGGCTTCGCCGTCGCTGTACTGGCTGGAATGCAGGATCCGGCCGCCGAAGTTCCTCAAGCTCGGGATGGCGGGAAGGTTCGGAATGCCGCTGACCCCCGTCGCCATGACGACGTGTCGCGGATGCAGCTCCTGTTTCGTGCCGTCCGGCCGGCGGAGCGCAACGGTCCAGCGCCCCTGTACTGCGTCGTACGCGCCGCCCTCGAATTCCGTGGCCGTCCAGTAGTTGAGCTCCATGCCTTCCACGTAGGCCTCGAACCAGCCGGCGAGCTTGTCTTTGGGGATGTAGGCCGGCCAGTTCGGCGGAAAAGGCATGTACGGCAGGTGGTTGACCTGCACCTGGTTGTGCAGGGTGAGTGCGTGGTAACGGTTGCGCCAGTTGTCGCCGATGCGCTGTCCACGATCGACGATCAGCGTATCGACCTGCAATTGCGCCAGGCGTGCGGCGATGGAAAGCCCGGCCTGCCCGCCGCCCACCACCAGCACGACCGGATCCCTGTCGGCATAGGCGGCAGCCGATTTCCTGAGGTCGAGCCAGTTGGGGCCGTGAAAGTCGCGCGAATAGGACTCGCCCCTGGGCCTGGATCGGTCGACCTGTTCCTCGCAGCCCTTGATTTCGTCGAGCGCCGTGAGCAAGGTCCACGCTTTCAGGGTGTCGCCATCGGCGGCATCGGGGTTCAGCCGCAGCACGCCGCTGCCGCGGCCCTGCGCCGTTTCAAATCTGAACAGCGCTTCGATCGCGCGCGTGCCGGCGCGCGTCACCTGGCGGGGCGGGGTGCGGTGCGGGTCGATCCTGAAACCGGTCGGATGAGCACGCCCGGCATGCGCTTGCAGCTCCTCGAGAACCGCCGCCCGGCCCTCGACGGTCCTGATGCCCCAGGTGAGGGCCAGCACGTCGCGCCAATAGCTGTCGGGATGAAACAGGCTCCTGAGCAGGACGCCGTCGCGTCCTGCGAGAGCGCTCTCGAAGCCGGCAAGCCAGCGGTTCGAAGTCTCCAGCACTAAGCGCCCGCCAGGCTGGAATTAACGAGGTCGGTGACCAGCATGTGGCCCGGGGCGTGCGTGATGCACAGCGAGGGGCGCGCGTCGAGCACCACTGATTGCGGCGTGACGCCGCACGCCCAGAACAGCGGCAGCTCGTCCTCGCGCACTTCGGTGGGGTCGCCCGCCCACGGGCGCCCGAGGTCCTCGATGCCGATGAGATCCGGCCGGCCGATGTGCACCGGCGCGCCGTGCACCCTCGGATAGCGCGAGGTGATCTCGATGGCGCGGATCGCATCCGCCGGCTCGAACGGCCGCATGGAGACCACCAGCTTGCCGTGGAAGCGGCCCGCGGGCGCGGTGTCGATGCTGGTGCGGTACATCGGCACGTTCTTCCCCTGCTCGACGTAGCGCAGGCGCAGGCCCGCCGCGAGCAGCGCCTGCTCGAAGGAAAACGAGCAGCCGAGGACAAAGGCCACGAGGTCCTCGCGCCAGAGCGCTCGGATGTCGCCAACTTCCTCCGCCGGCTCGCCGTCGCGGAACACGCGGTAGCGCGGCACGTCGGTGCGGATGTCGAGGTCCTCGCCGAGCGACGGCAGCCGCGCGTCCCCCGGCGCCGACGCGGCCAGCAGCGGGCAGGGCTTGGGATTGCGCTCGCAGAACAGCGCGAACTCCTCGGCATACTCGCGCGGCAGGATGCACACGTTGCCTTGCACGTACCCCGGCGCGAGACCCGCCGTGTGGGTCGAATGCTCGCCGCGGCGGATTGCCAGGCGCACCTCGCGGGGATGGTCCATGGAGCGCTCCACAGCCGGCGTCGGCTTCAGTTTCTCATGCTGACCGCACCGCGGTCGATGACGATGAGGCGGTCCACCATGCGCTCGGAATGCTGCAGGTCGGACTCCGACAGGATCACCGACATGCCCTCGAGCTTGAGGCTGCCGACCACCTCCACCAGCCGTTGCGCCAGCGCCGGCGCCACGCCCTCGAAAGGCTCGTCGAGCAGCAGCAGCTTGTCGCCGCACATCAGCGCGCGCCCTATCGCCACCATCTTTTGCTGTCCGCCCGAGAGCTGCGAGCCCTTGCGCGGCGCGAAGCCGCGTATCTCGGGGATCAGCCGGTAGACCTTCTCCAGGCGCTGCGCGGCGTCGGCCTGCTTTGCCGCCCAGGCGGGCAGCAGCAGATTCTCCTCGACCGTGAGGTCGGGAATCAGGCGGCGGTCCTCCGGCATGTAGCCGATGCCCAGGCGCGTCAGGCGCCAGGTCGGCGTCGCGAGCAGATCGGTGTCATTGAAGCGGATCGATCCGTTCGAGACCTTGAGGATTCCCATGATGGCCTTCATCAGCGTGGTCTTGCCAGCGCCGTTGCGCCCGATCAGCCCCGCCATGGTGCCGGTGGGCAGCTCGAGCGACACGCCGCGCAGGATCTGCACCGACTGGATCGACACCTCGAGGTTGTCGATCTTAAGCACGCGTCCCCGCCCGGGCTTCATCGAGGCGGCGCAGCTCGCCGCCGATCACGAAGCGCTTGACCTCGGGGTCGCTGAGCGCCACGCCGGGCGCTGCATCGGCGATGATGCGCCCGTCGTAGAACGCGAGCACCCGCTCGGCGAAGCGGCTCACCACCTCCATGTCGTGCTCGACGAACAGCACCGTGATGCCCTCTGCGCGCACGGCCTGCATGATCATTTCCATGATTTCGAATTTCTCCTCGGCCGACACGCCGCTGGTGGGCTCGTCGAGCAGCAGGAGCCTGGGCTTGGCCACCAAGGTGAGCGCGATGTCGAGCAGCTTCCTGACCCCGCCCGGCAGCACCTGCGCGTTGCGGTCGCGATACTCGGCCAAACCGAAGCGCTGGAGGATGCTGTCGGCGACGTCCTCCGCCGGCAGATCGTAGCCCGGCACCAGCGGCCGGCCGCGCGAGAAGAAGCCGCCCCGGCCCGCGTTCCTCAGCACCACGCCGATGCCGATCATCATGTTCTCGAACGCGGTGAGCGAGGCGTACAGCTGCGGGATCTGGAACGAGCGGCAGATGCCGATGCGCGTCACGTCGCGCGGCGCGAGATCGGTGATGTCCCGCCCCTCGTAGTGGATGCGTCCGCGGTCGGGCTTCAGGTAGCCCGTGATCATGTTGATGAAGGTGGTTTTGCCCGCGCCGTTGGTGCCGATCAGGCCGACCACCGAGTCCTTCTCGATGGCCGCATTGATGTCGCTCGCCGCGGTCACCGCCCCGAAATTCTTGTGCAGGCCCCTGGCGTCGAGGATCGCCGCCATTTCAGGCCGCCTTGCGCCGCCGGAACAGCGACCACAGGCCGTTCGGCAGGAACACGATCACCACCAGGAGCGCGGATCCGAGCACCATCTGCCAGGTGTTGGGCGAGACGTCGAAGGCCACCGTCTGGATGATGCCGAAGACGAGCGCGCCGAGGAACGGCGCGATCACGCTGCCGGTGCCCGCCAGGATGGCGATGAAGATGAATTCGCCCGAAGTGGTCCAGTAGGCCATCTCCGGGTCGATGTGGCCGACGGTGGTGGCGGCGAGTGCGCCGCCCAGCCCCGCGAGCGCCGCGGCGATCACGTACTTGACGTGGATCGCGTGGCGCGCCGAGGCCCCCATGTACTCGACCCGGATCTCGTTGTCCTTGATCGCCGGCGCGAGCTTGCCGAGCGGCGTGGCGAGGTAGCGGTGCACCAGCAGCGCGGCGGCGGTTGCCGCGACCGCGGCGGCCGCCAGCACCGCGTAGCGCACCCAGGGGTCCGCCGGGCGGATTCCCAACAGCGTCGTGCGCAGCACGTGGAAGCCGTCGCTCGAGCCGAGCGCCTCGGTCTTCACCAGCAGCCCATACAGGATCATCGACAGCGCGAGGCTCAGCAGGCCGAAGAAGATGCTGCGGTAGCGGGCCAGCAGGAAGCCGAGCGCAAAGGCAGCCAGGGCCGCGGCCGCCATGCCGGCGAGCATCAGCGTGAAGACGTCGCTCAAGCCGAACAGGCGCCCGAGAAGGCCGGCGGCGTAGGCGCCGATGCAGTAGTAGAGGGCCTGACCGAAGGAGACGAGGCCGCAGCGCAGCAGGATCATCAGGCCGAGCACCACCAGCCCCTTGGCGAGCGCGATGGTCACCAGGAACAGCGTCCATTGCGGCAGCCATTGGCCGAAGGCCAGGAGCGCGGCGAGGATCAGACCGAGCGTGCGCGGCGTGCGATCCGTGCTCATATCTTCCTCGCTTCGGCGAGGCTGAACAGGCCGCGCGGCCGGAACGCGAGCACCATCGCCATCACCAGGTAGATCACGAACAGTTCGGCCTGCGGCAGATAGTGGATGGTGGCCGAGCGCACCAGGCCGACGATGACCGCGCCGAGCGCCGCGCCGGGCAGGCTTCCCAGGCCGCCGATGACGACCACTGCGAACGACAGCACGATCACCTCGACGCCCAGCCCCGGCACCACCGACACGGTGGGCGCGGTGAAGGCCCCGCCGATCGCGGCCAGCAGCGAGCCGAAGGTGAAGGTGAACAGGTACATGCGCTCGACGTTGATGCCCATGGCGCGGCTGATTTCCGTGTCGTGGATCACCGCCACCAGCAGCTTGCCGGTGCGCGTGCTGCCGAGCAGCCAGGTGAGCCCCGCGCCGCACACGATCGCCACTCCCACCAGGATCAGGTTGTAGTACGGGTAGGTAAGGTCGAGGACGTCGAAACTGCCGAGCAGGCCGTAGGGTTCGGCGATGAAATACGGGTTCACGCCCCAGACCAGCTTGATCACGTCCTCCAGGATCAGGAACAGGGCGTAGGTGATGAGGAGGATCACCACCTCGTCCTTCGCGTACATGAAGCGCAGGATGCCGCGCTCGATGAGCGGCGCGACGACGAGCGTCACCAGCAGCGCCGAGCCGAGCAGCACGGCATACGACAGCGACGGCGGCATGCCTTGGGCCAGCAGCGCGCCGGTGATCGAAGACGCCGCGTAGGCGCCGAGCGCGTAGAAGCTGCCGTGGGTCACGTTGACGATCTTCATGACACCGTAGATCAGCGTCAGTCCGACCGCGGCGACGAACAGCCAGGCCGCGTAGATGGTGCCGTCGATCAGGACGGCTAGGAGCTGTTCCAGGCTATCCCCGGGCGAAAAAACGGCTGCCCTCGGGCAGCCGTTGCTCAGCGCAATCGACTACTTCTTGAACCCTTTGGCGATCCAGTCCTCGGCCTTCACGCCGTCCGGCGGGTTGACCGTCGTCGCCGGGTAGCGCTTCACGTTGGCGACAGTCATCTTTCCCTTGACCTTCCTGCTCACGCCGTAGGCGGTCTCGGTGATCGCCTGGTGGCCGGCGCCGATCGCCATCTCGACCTTGCCCGCCGGGCTTTCGAAGCTCAGGCGTTCGAAGGCCGCGATCACCTGGTCGGTGCTCGGGCGTTTGCCGCCGTTGGCGGCCGCGGCCTTCTCCCAGGCGGCCTTGGTGCCCAGGATCGCCTGCGCCATCTGGTACGCGGCATAGTTGGGCGGCACGCCGTAGCGGTCCGCGAAAGTCTTCGAGAACCACTTGTTGAGCGCGTTGTCCGGCGCATAGGGGCCGTAGGGCCCGCGCGCGCCGATCACCACGCCGTCCGGGATCTGCGCCGCGAGCTTGTACATCGCGGTCTCGCCGGTGGTGAGGATCACCGTGCTGCGCTTGAACAGGCCGCGCGGGCCCGCCTGCAGGATGAATGCCTCGAGGTCGCCATCCCAGAAGCTGGAGTGCACCACGTCCGCCTTGGCCCCGAGGATCGTCGAGATCTCGGCGTTGTACTGCCCGGCGAAGAGCTTCGGCATCTGCGAGGTGGCGACCTTCACGCCCGGTGCGAGCTGCTTCATCGACGCCTCGAAGTCGCCCCAGGAGTCCTGGCCCCAGGCGTAGTTCTGGTTCACGCCGGCGATGCTCCTGATCTTGCCCGTCCTGAGTTCCTTCACATACAGCGCCGCGCCGACGCTGTCCATGGTGGCGGTGGCGGCAGTGCGGAACACGTACTTGTACGGCTTCTCCTCGAAGATGCGCGGCGTGCCGCAATCGAAGAACACGGTGAGCTTCTTGAGCTCCTCGGCCACGGGGGCGATGGCGAGGCAATTGCCGCTGGAGATGTAGCCGATCACCATGTCGACGTTGTCGCGCTGCGCGAGGTTGCGGAACTCGCTGACCTGCGCGGTGGCGGGGCCCGCCTCGTCGACCAGCTGCATCTGCAGCGCGGCGCCGCCGAATCCTTTCGCCTCGTAAGGTGCGGGCACCTTGCCGCCGTTCAGCATCTCGAACATGATCTCCGCGGCATTGCGCGCCGGGACGCCGAACGGCCCGGCCGCCGGTCCGGACAGAAATGAGACCACGCCGATCTTGAGCGGCGCTTCCTGGGCGGCGGCAAACGCCGGCACCAGCGCGGCGACGACGGCTGCGGTTGCGATTCTTCTGATTCCGTACATGGAATGCTCCTCCTGGGTGATCGGACGATGTTGCAGCAGAACGGCGTGGGCGGTCAAGCCAAGCAGCGGGCCGGGCGCTAGTCCCGCGGCGGCTGCCGCTTCTGCATCTTCGACTGGATGTCCTTCACATACGCCATCGCCGGCGCATGGCCGCGGCGCGAGGCGCGCAGCATCCAGCCGTAGGCTTCCTGCGCATCCTTCTTCACGCCGCGCCCTTCCGCGTAGGCGAGCCCCAGCGAGAACTCGGCGTCGGCATAGCCCTGCACGGCGGCGCGGCGCATCCAGCGCAACGCCGTCCTGTCGTCGCGCTGCACGCCGTATTGCCCGGTGCTGTAGATCGCCGACATCAGGAACTGCGCCTCCGGCAGGCCCTGGTCGGCAGACTTGCGCAGCCACGCCAGCGCCTTCGCATCGCTTTTCTCGACCCCGGTACCGGTACCCTGCAGCAGCGCCAGCCGGTAACGCGCCTCGCGATCGCCGCCTTCGGCCGCCTGTTGGATGAGTTTCGCGGCCGTTTCGACATTGCGCTGGGTGCCGCGCCCCTCGAAGTAAAGCATGCCCAGGCGGTACCTGCCGTGGGCATCGCCTTGCGCCGCCGCTTTTTCCAGCCATGCCTTGCCCTCGTCGAGGTTCACCGGGCCGCCGACCGCATCGAGCAGCAGCGCACCCAGCTTGGCCTGCGAGCGCGCCAGCCCCTGCCCGGCGGCCGCGCGGTACCAGCGCCGCGCCTCGACCGGATCCTTCAGCGTGCCTTCGGTGATCTCGTAGATCACCGCGGCGTTGTGCTGCGCGTCGGCACGGCCCTGGCGCGCTGCGCGCAGGAACCACTCCAGCGCCTGCGAATCGCTCTGCTCGGCGCCCTTGCCGGAGATGTGCATCAGCCCCATCAGCTGCTCGGCATGGGCGTCGCCGGCGTTCGCCTGGCGCTCGATCTGCGCCCTCGCCTCGGCCGAGCCGTTGGCCGCCTTGCGCGCCAGGTCGTCGAGCGGCGCCGCGCCGGCGGCCAGCGCGGCGCCGGCGGCGAGCAGGAGCGGCGCCAGCGCGACGCGCATCAGTAGCGCCGGATCAGGGTCATGGTCTGGCCCTCGTTCTTCATCTCCACGCGACTGAGGAAGCTCATGCCGAGCAGGGCGACATCCAGCCCCTGCTCGATGACCACGCCTTCCACCGCCTGCAGCACGATGCCGCCGACCTTCACCGAGTCGAAGGTGACGCGGTACACCGGCACCACGCCGCCCGCGGTCCGGGTGGAACCGCGCAGGCCCTTGCGGTAGTCGATGCCCAGGCGCACCGCCTCGCTTGCCGGCAGCGCAACCACGGTGGCGCCGGTATCCACGACGAAGCGCAGCGGCTGGTTGTTGATGGCGCCTTCGGCCATGAAGTGGCCGCGACCGTCCGCGGCGAGCACGGTGCGCTGCCGGTCGCTGCTCGCCGCCTGGTAATGCTGGCCGCGCACCAGCGTGCGGCGCTCGCCCTCGACCTCGACCACCGCGCGCTCGCGCTCCACCGAGAGCACGCTTACCGCGCCCAGCTTCTGGCCCACCTTCACGGCGTGCGGCGCGCCGTTGTCGATCACCAGGATCGCCGCCTTGTCGCCGATCGCGCCGACGAAGCTCACCTCCACCGCGCCGGCCGGCAGGGCCGCCAGGCACAGCGCGAGCGCACTACAATTGCGGGCCATGCTTCCGGTTGCCATCTTCAGGTGCGCTCCGAGCGAGGGTCCCGGCTATTTTGCCACCACCCTCGAGCGCAAGGGGATTGCCTGGAAGCTGCTCGCGCTCGACGAGGGCCGCGCGGTGCCGAAAGACGCCCGGCGCTTCGCCGGCCTGGCGTTCATGGGCGGGCCGATGAGCGTGAACGACGAGCTGCCGTGGATTGTTCCGGCGCTCGAACTGGTGCGCGACGCGGTGCGCAAGGACGTGCCGGTGCTCGGCCACTGCCTGGGCGGGCAGCTGGTGGCCAAGGCCCTGGGCGGCGTGGTGCGCGCCAACCCGGTGAAGGAGATCGGCTGGGGCGAGGTGCGCGTCGCCGCCAACGGCGTGGCGCGCGAATGGCTCGGGCCGCTGCAGTCCTTCGAGGCCTTCCATTGGCACGGCGAGACTTTTTCCATCCCGCCCGGCGGCACGCGCGTGCTGGAGGGCGCGCACTGCGCCAACCAGGCCTTCGCCCTCGGCAAGCACTTCGGCATGCAGTGCCACGTCGAGATGACCGAGCCGCTGGTCGGCGACTGGCTGCAGGGCGGCGCGCGCGAGATCGAGGAGTCGCGCGCCAGCCCCGGCGTGCAGAAGCCGGAACAGGTGCGCCAGGACCTCGCGCGGCGCCTGACGGCCCTGCACGCGGTCGCGGACCGCATTTACGACAGATGGCTCGAGGGACTCAGTCGCGGAAATTGATGAATTGCAGCGGCAGGTCGGTGACCTGCTGCCGCACCAGCTGGATCGCCGCCTGCAAATCGTCCTTCTTCGCGCCGGCGATGCGCACCAGGTCGCCCTGGATCGAGCCCTGCACCTTGAGCTTGGAATCCTTGATCAGCTTCTGGATCTGCTTGGCCTTGTCCTGCGCGATGCCGGTCTTCACCGTCACCAGGCGCTTGGCCTTGTCACCCGAAATCTTCTCCACGGCGCCCAGCTCCAGGCAGCGCACGTCGATGCCGCGCTTGGCCATGCGCTGGCGCAGCACGTCGGTCACTTGGCCGAGCTTGAACTCGTCGTCCGCATAGACGGTCAGCGCCAGCTCGTCCTGCTCGATGCGCGCATCCGAGCCCTTGAAATCGTAGCGGTTCTGGATTTCCTTGTTGGCTTGCTCGAGCGCGTTCTTCACCTCCTGCGTATTGACCTGCGAGACGATGTCGAAGGACGGCATCGGCGCTCTAGCGCGCGTTGAGGCGCAGGAGTTCGTCGACCCAGCGCGCGGTCGTCACGCGCAGCCATTCGGGGTCGGACTCGTCGTTGTAGCCGGCGAACACCGAGACGCTGAGCGGCTTGCCGTGCACCAGCAGCAGGCTGGTGCTGGTCAGCAGGTACAGCGGCTTGGCGTCCGGCCGGATCGGCACGCGCGTCCCCTGCATCACAGACACCGCCTGCGGCGTGCGGCGCAGCTCCCACAGCACGCTCGCCTGGCCCTGCGGCAGCGCGTCCAGGTGCTTGCGGATGTCGGCGGGCTCGGCCGCCTTGCCGAGGGCGCGCAGGGCGTCGCCGACGTAGGCCGCGAACTGCGCGGCGCCCATGCGATCGCGCTCCATGGCGCGCGGCGCCGCCACCAGCAGGTAGCGGCGCAGCTCCGGCGTGTCCCCCAGCGTGAAGCGGCGCAGGTCGCCGTCGGTGAGCGCGAACAGCAGGATGCGGTTGGAGGCCGAGGTCAGCGCCTCGGCCAGCTCCTGCAGGCGCGGCGAGCCGAGGTCGAGGGTGTCGGCGAAGCCCGGCGGGGTGTCCAGCGCCACGCGCTCCGTCCCCAGGCGCACGGCGAACGGCGCGGCGGCGCAGTGGAGCGACAGGGCGGCGAGGAGCGTGGAAGCCAAGGCGCGCACGATCGCCATTCTATCCGTATCATCTCCAATTTTCGGAGAGCACGGACTTGGCTACCATTCTCGGTACGCTGCCCAAGGGAGAAAAGGTCGGCATCGCTTTCTCGGGCGGGCTCGACACGAGCGCCGCGGTGCACTGGATGCGCGCGAAGGGCGCGATCCCTTACGCCTACACGGCCAACCTCGGCCAGCCGGACGAGACGGACTACGCCGAGATCCCGAAGAAGGCGCTCGCCTACGGCGCGCACCGGGCGCGCCTGGTCGAATGCCGGCCGCAGCTCGTCGCCGAGGGCATCGCGGCCCTCCAGTGCGGCGCGTTCCACATTTCCACGGGCGGGGCGACGTACTTCAACACCACGCCGCTGGGCCGGGCGGTCACCGGCACGATGCTCGTCGTCGCGATGCGCGAGGACGAGGTCGGCATCTGGAGCGACGGCAGCACCTACAAGGGCAACGACATCGAGCGCTTCTACCGCTACGGCCTGCTCGCCAACTCCGCCTTGCGCATCTACAAGCCCTGGCTCGACCAGCGCTTCATCGACGAGCTGGGCGGCCGCCAGGAGATGTCCGCGTACATGGCGAAGGCGGGCTTCGATTACAAGATGAGTTCGGAGAACGCGTACTCGACGGACTCCAACCTCCTCGGCGCCACGCATGAGGCGAAGGACCTGGAGTTCCTCGACAAAGGGCTGTCCATCGTCAAGCCCATCATGGGCGTCGCCTTCTGGCGCGAGGACGTGGCGGTGAGGCCGGAGAAGGTCGCGGTCCGCTTCGAGGCGGGCGTCCCGGTGGCCCTCAACGGCCAGCATTTCGCGGACGCGGTCGCGCTGTTCGCCGAGGCCAACGCCATCGGCGGCCGCCACGGCCTGGGCATGTGCGACCAGATCGAGAACCGCATCGTCGAGGCGAAGAGCCGCGGCATCTACGAGGCGCCGGGGATGGCGCTGCTGCACGTCGCCTACGAGCGCCTGGTCACCGGCATCCACAACGAGGATACGATCGAGCAGTACCGGGGCAATGGCCGGCGGCTCGGCCGGCTGCTGTACCAGGGGCGCTGGTACGACCCGCAGACCCTGATGCTGCGCGAGACCGCGCAGCGCTGGGTGGCGAAGGCGGTGACGGGAGAGGTGACCCTCGAGCTGCGCCGGGGCAACGACTACACGATCCTCGACACGAAGAGCCCGAACCTCACCTACAAGCCCGAGCGCCTGACCATGGAGAAGGGCGACGAGGTGTTCTTCACGCCCGCCGACCGGATCGGCCAGCTGACGATGCGCAACCTCGACATCGCGGACACGCGCGACAAGCTGCGCGTGTACGGCGAGGCGGGACTGCTCGGCAACATGCAGGGCGGCGGCGTGCCGCTGCTCGGACCGGGCGAGGGGAAAAAGCCGAAGGGCTAGCCCTTCACCTTTCCGAGCAACAGGAATTCCAACAGCGCCTTCTGCGTGTGCAGGCGGTTTTCCGCCTCTTCCCACACCACGCTTTGCTTGCCGTCGATCACCGCGGCGGCGACTTCCTCGCCGCGGTGCGCCGGCAGGCAGTGCATGAACAGGGCGTCCTTGCGCGCCGCGCGCATCATCTCGGCGTCCACCTGCCAGTCCTCGAAGTCGCGCTTGCGCTCCTCGTTCTCCGCCTCGAAGCCCATGCTGGTCCACACGTCGGTGGTCACCAGGTGCGCGCCCTTGGCCGCCTGCATCGGGTCGCGGAACTCCTCGTAGTGGTCGGTGCCGTACAGGCCGGCGCGCTCGGGTTCCACCTCGTAGCCCGGCGGCGTGGACACGTGCACGTTGAAGTCGAACACCTCGGCGGCCTGCAGCCAGGTGTTGCAGACGTTGTTCGAGTCGCCGATCCAGGCCACCGTCTTGCCCCGGATCGAGCCGCGCTGCTCCACGAACGTATACAGGTCGGCCAGCACCTGGCAGGGATGGTACTCGTTGGTCAGGCCGTTGATCACCGGCACGCGCGAATGGGCGGCGAAGCGCTCGATGATGTCTTGCTCGAAGGTGCGGATCATCACCACGTCGCACATGCGCGAGATCACCTGCGCCGCGTCCTCCACCGGTTCGCCGCGCCCGAGCTGCGAGTCGCGCGTGTTGAGAAAGATGGCGGCGCCGCCCAGCTGGTGCATGCCGGCCTCGAAGGAGAGCCGGGTCCGCGTGGACTGCTTCTCGAAGATCATCACCAGGGTGCGGTCTTCCAGCGGCCAGTAGCGCCGGTAGCGCTTGAACTGGTCCTTGATCCAGCGCGTGCGGGCGAACAGCTGCTCGAACTCGGCGCGCGAGAAAGCGTTGAATTGCAGGAAATGGCGCAGCTTCGCCATGCGGGGAGGCCGGCGGCCTTCAGCGCGCCGCGGCGAGGCGGGGGGCTGCGGCGGATTGCCCGAGGAACGCCTTGACCAGCGGCACCAGCCGCTCCACCACCTGCCGGCCCTCGACCTCGTTCATCACCAGCGCCGGCAGCAGCCGGATGACGTTGTCGGCGGTGACATTGAACACCAGGCCCGCGTCCAGCCCCATCTTCACCAGTGGGCCGCAGGGCCGGTCGAGTTCCACGCCGATCATCAGGCCCATGCCGCGCACTTCCACCACCCCGGCCACGCCGGCGAGCGCGGCCTGCAGGCCGCCGCGGATCGCGTCGCCGACGTGCAGCGCGTTCTCCAGCAGGCCCTCGTCCTTCATCGTGTCCAGCGTGGTGACCACGCCGCACATGGCGAGCGGGTTGCCGCCGAAGGTGGAGCCGTGGTTGCCGGGCTTGAACACGCCCCTGGCGCGGTTGCCCACCACGCAGGCGCCCACCGGTACGCCGCCGGCCAGGCCCTTGGCGAGCGGCACCACGTCGGGCAGGAAGCCGGCGTGCTGGTAGACGAACCACTTGCCAGTGCGCCCCAGGCCGCATTGCACTTCGTCCGACATGAACAGCCATTCGTTCTCGTCGCAGATCTGCTTCAACCCGCGCAGGTAATCCAGGCGCGAGACGTTGATGCCGCCTTCGCCCTGGATCGGCTCGATGAACACCGCCACCACGTTCTTGTTGTGCGCTGCGACTTGGCGCACCGCATCGAGGTCATTGAGCGGTACGCGCACGAAGCCCTGCACCAGCGGCTCGAAGCCGGCCTGAATCTTGCGGCTGCCGCCGGCCGACAGCGTGGCGAGCGACCTGCCGTGGAAGGCTTTCTCCATGACGATGATCGCGGGCTCGTTGACGTCACGGTCGTGGCCGTACTTGCGCGCCACCTTGATGGCGGCCTCGTTGGCCTCGAGCCCCGAGTTGCAGAAGAACACTTCGTCCAGCCCGGTGATGGCGGCGATACGATCGGCCGCCTGCTCCTGCAGCGGGACCTGGAACAGGTTGGAGCTGTGGATGATGCGGCCGATCTGCTCGGTGAGCGCGCGCACCAACCGCGGGTGATTGTGGCCCAGCGTGTTGACGGCGATGCCGGCGAGGGCGTCGAGGTACTGCTTGCCCGCTTCGTCGTACAGCCACACGCCCTGGCCGCGCACGAACGCCAACGGCTGGCGGGCGTAGGTGTTCATCACGTGGCTCATGGCGTCATCCTCCAATGCAAAACGGCGGCACAAGCCGCCGTTGCTCACATGGTACGGGGCTAGCCGAGGCGGTGCAATCCCCTTTCCTCGGCGGGCCGCAGCACCCGCACGCAGGGCTGGTAGCCCTCCAGCACGATGCCGTGCATCTCCATGCGCTTTTGCGAGCGCAGGAGGTTGGCCAGATATTCCGCGATGTTCCGGGTGATCAGCTGCCCGGGCACCAGCACCGGGATGCCGGGCGGGTAGGGCACGATCTGGTCGGCGCAGACGCGGCCCGCCAGCCGGCGGTTGACCCGCTCGCGCTCGTCGAACACCGGCATCAGCTCGCCACCGCAGTAATAGGCATCGCGCGGCAGGTAGCGCAGCCGCGTGAAGCCGGGAATCTCCGGCGTGCGCACCAGGCGCTGCGGAGGGCGGCCCTCGCGCGCCAGGCGCATCAGCGCGTCGTACAGCCGCGAGACCTTGGAGCGCGTGGTGCCGATGGTGAGCAGCAGCGTGAGCGTGTTGAACGTCGACTTCTCGGTCTGGATGTTGTAGCGCTCGAACAGCACCTTCTGCAGCTCGTCCACCGTGTAGCCGCTGCCGGAGATGTCGATGGTCACCTTGGTCGGGTCGAGCCGGATGCCGTCGTGCTTCACGGCCTCGGGCAGCAGGTCATCGAGCTCGAGCACGCGGAACACGCGGGTGGAATTGACCAGCTTCCTGACTTCGCCGGCCAGCTCCAGCGTGCGCGACAGCAGCTTGTAGCCCTCCATCACCGCCTGCTTCCTCGCCACGTCGAGGCTGGCGATCAGCGCGTACTGCGGGCTGGTCGAGGTATGCATGTTGAAGTTCTCGCGGAACAGGTGCTCCTTGAACGTCGGGTCGTTGACGTGGATCATCGAGGCCTGCGAGAACGCCGACAGCACCTTGTGCGTGGATTGCGTCGCGTAGTCCGCGCCCGCCTCGAGCGCCGTGGGGCGGAACTCCGGGTGGAAGCGCGCGAAGCCGTACCAGGCTTCGTCGACGATCACCTTGATGCCCCTGGCGTGCGCGGCCTCGACGATTGGCGCGAGGTCGTAGCGCAGCCCGTCATAGGTGCAGGAAGTGAGGATCAGCGCCTGCGCGTCCGGGTGCCGGCGGATCGCGCCGAGCAGCGTCTTCTTCGGCACCGGGCCGTACAGGCCGTACTTGCGGTTGAGCGCCGAATCCAGGTAGACCGGGCGGGCGCCGGACAGCACCACGCCGTGGTGCACGCTCTTGTGGCAGTTGCGGTCCAGCAGCAGCTTCTCGCCGGGCGCGAGCAGCGTCTGGAAGATCACCTTGTTGGCGGTGGAGGTGCCGTTGGTGGCGAAAAAGGTGCGCCGCGCGCCGAAGGCCTTGGCGGCCATCGCCTGCGCCTCGGCGATCACGCCCTTGGGTTCCATCAGCGAATCGAGCATCGGCACCGACACCGACAGGTCGGCGTCGAACACGTGCTCGCCCATGAACTCGTAGAAATCGTTGACCCACGGGCTGCCGCGCAGCGACTCGCCGGAGGAGTGGCCCGGCGTGTGCCACTGGTCCTTGGCCATCCACACGTAGTTCTTCAACTGGTCGGTGAACGGCGTGCGCGCGCGCTCCTGGATCTGCGCGTTGAGGATGCGGTAGATGCCGCGGTAGTCGCGCTCCTCGCGGTAGAAGTAGCCGTCCACCGACTCGCTGAACAGCGCGTCCACCACGTCGTCCTCCTTCTCCTGCGCGATCAGGATGTAGACGTCGAGCTCGGGCCGGAAGCGGGTGATGCGCTGCACGAACTCGAGCGCGCTGACCTGCAGCTTGCGGTTCGGACGGCTTGTGCCGTGGCCGTTGTTCTTGCCGAGGGTGTACAGCGTGTCGTCGACCAGCACCGCCTGGATGTCGCCGTCGGTTTCGATCGCCGCGAGCGCTTCCTTGGCGGTGGTGACGCCGGCGAAGCCGATGCCCAGCGGGTTATCGAGCGAGCGTGCCGCCGCGTTCAGGCCCTTGACGAACTCGCGCAGGACGAGGTGCTCGTCGTTGACGACGAGGATGCGGCTGACCGGCTTGGCCATGAGGGGCGCAAGTATAATTCCGCATGCCCGAGCCGGCCATCGTCGAGTTCGTCATCCAGGGCGTCACGCTCGATGGCAAACCGTTCCGGCCGAGCGACTGGGCGGACCGCCTGTGCGGCGTGATGGCGGCCTTCGGCCGCGACCAGCGCATGCACTACTCCCCCTACGTGCACCCGGTGAGCACCGGGGGCGTGCGCTGCGTGGTGGTGGATATGCGGCTCGAGGGCATCGAGCCCATGGCCTACCGCTTCCTGTTGAACTTCGCGAAGGACAACGAACTGCGCACCCGGGATGGGCGCGTGGCGGAGCGCACCGAACTCGCCAAGGTGCAGCGAGCGGGCGACACCGGATGACGCGCCTAGGGCATCGCCTTGATGGCGTGGGCGAGGCGGCTCTTCTGGCGCGCGGCGTGGTTCCGGTGCACCACTTCCTTGGCGGCGATGCGGTCGATCACGCTGCGCGACTTTTCCAGCGCGGCGGCGGCCTTGGCCTTGTCGCCGGCGGCGATGGCCTTTTTCACGTTCTTGACCGCGGTGCTGAGCTGGGTACGCAGCGAGGCGTTGTGCGCGCGGCGCTTCACCGCCTGGCGGGCTGCCTTGCGCGCGGACTTGATGTTGGCCATGGTGTTGATCCGATGCGGAAAAGGGGCGGATTCTAGCATGAACCTGCTCCGGGCCCTCGCCACCGTGAGCAGCATGACCTTCCTGTCCCGGGTGCTGGGCTACGCGCGCGATTTCTTCATCGCGCGCCTGTTCGGCGCCGGCCTGGCGACGGACGCGTTCTTCGTCGCCTTCCGCATCCCCAACCTGCTGCGGCGCCTGTTCGCCGAGGGCGCGTTCTCGCAGGCCTTCGTGCCGATCCTGGCCGAGTACCGCAACCGCCAGTCGCCCGAGGACACGCGCACGCTGGTGGATTGCGTCGCCACCGTGCTGGGCATCGCGCTGGTGATCGCCGCGGCGCTGGGCATCGCCGCCGCGCCGTTCATCGTCTACGTGACGGCGCCCGGATTCGCCGCCGACCCCGGCAAGTTCGAGCTGACCGTGAGCCTGCTGCGCATCACCTTTCCCTACATCGCCTTCATTTCGCTGGTGGCGCTGGCCGCCGGCGTGCTCAACGCCTGGAGCCGGTTCGCGGTGCCGGCATTCACCCCCGTGCTGCTCAACGTCTCGTTCATCGTCGCCGCCGCGTTCTTCGCCGAGCGCTTCGACCCGCCGGTGCTGGCGCTCGCCTGGGCGGTGTTCGTCGGCGGCGCGCTGCAGCTCGCGCTGCAGTTGCCGTTCCTCGCGCGCATCGGCATGCTGCCGCGCTGGCGGCTGAACCTGAAGCATCCGGGGGTGGCCCGCGTGCTCAAACTCATGGGTCCGTCGCTGTTCGGCGTGTCGGTGAGCCAGATTTCGCTGGTGATCAACACCATCTTCGCCTCGTTCCTGGTCTCCGGCAGCGTTTCCTGGCTCTACTACGCGGACCGCCTGATGGAGTTCCCGGCGGGAGTGCTGGGCGTGGCGGTAGGCACCATCCTGCTGCCCAGCCTCTCGCGCCACTACGCCAGCGGCGCGGCCGAGGACTACGGCAAGCTGCTCGACTGGGGCTTGCGCGTGACGCTGCTGCTGGCAGTGCCCGCGGCGGCGGCGCTCGCGGTGCTGGCGTTGCCGCTGATCGCCACGTTGTTCCACTACGGCCGCTTCTCCGCCGAGGACGCATGGATGACGCGGCAGGCGCTGATGGCCTACAGCTTGGGGCTGGTCGGCATGATCCTGGTGAAGATCCTGGCGCCCGGCTTCTACGCGCGGCAGAACGTCGTCACGCCGGTGAAGATCGGCCTGCTGACGCTCGCCGCGACGCAACTCATGAACCTGGCCTTCATCGTGCCGCTCAAGCACGCCGGGCTAGCGCTGGCTATCGGCCTGGGAGCTTGCCTCAATGCGGCGCTGCTCTACCGCTACCTGCGCCGCCACGGCGTGTACTCGCCGCAGCCCGGTTGGATGGCGTTCGCCGCCAAGGTCGCCGCTGCCGTCGCGGCGATGGCCGCAGCGCTCTACTTCGCGATGGGGCCCTCCGCCTGGTGGCTGGCGGCGCACGGGCAGCAGAAAGCCCCGGCCCTCCTGGGACTGGTGGCGCTGGGCGCCTGCGTGTACCTCGGCCTGCTGTATGCGTTGGGGCTGCGCTGGCGCGATTTCGCGCGCCGCGAGGCGAGCTGATGCCGCTGCCGGACCGCTTCGCGGAGCTGATGGCGCGCGGCGAGGACCAGATCGACCTTGCGCGCGCCTGCCTGTTGATCGCGCAGGACGCCTACCCGGGGCTCGACGTGGAGGGTTATCTCGGGGAGATCGAGCGGCTTGCGGCGCGCCTGCGGGGCCGGCTGGCGCCGCAGGGCGGCGCCGAGGAGCGGGTGGCCGCGCTGAACCAGTTCCTGTTCGACGAGCTCGGCTACAGCGGCAATGCCGACCACTACTACGATCCGCGCAACAGCTATCTGAACGAAGTGCTCGACCGCCGCACCGGCATTCCACTCACGCTGTCGGTCCTGTATCTCGAGATCGGACGGCGCGTCGGCCTGGCCCTGCAAGGCGTATCGTTCCCGGGGCATTTCCTGGTGCGGCTGCCGCTGCGCGGCGCGACGCTGGTGCTCGACCCGTTCTCGGGCGGCGAGCCGCAGTCGGAAGCGGACTTGCGCGCGCGGCTGCGGCGCGTGATTCCGCCGGGCGCGACCGCCCCGGTGCCGGTGGAGGAACTGCCGCTCGACCAGTTCCTCGAGCCCGCCGGCAAGCGCCAGATCCTGGCGCGACTGCTGCGCAATCTGAAGGGGATCTACCGCGAAGCCGAAAAGCCCGAGCGCCTTCTGGCGGTGCTCAACCGGATGCTGGTGGTGGCGCCCGAGGCGCACGGCGAACTGCGCGAGCGCGCTCTGGTGTACCAGCGGCTGGAGTGCTACCGCGCGGCGCTCAAGGACCTGTCCGAGTACGCCGAGCGCGCACCCGACGCGCCGGACATGGACGAGGTGCGCGCCAGGCTGGTCGAACTGAGCGCGCTCTGCGCGCGCCTGAACTAGCCCGCCAGCCGCGCCCCCGTTTCGCCGATGCCGGCGGCGGAGCGCATTTCGCGCGCGCGTTTCTGCACGGCGGCGTGCAACGCGGGCTTGTAGCCGAGCGCGAAGAACGCCTCCGCGGCGAGGAAGATCGGCGCGACGAAGATCTGGAACAAGTTGTCCGCCAGCGCGGGCTTGCGGCCCTCCCAGACATGGCCGAGCAGCTGGATCACCCAGCCGCCGCCGAAGAACACCAGGAACCAGGCCGCGCCGACGGCGATCGGCTGCACCGACACCATGTCCGCGAGGTACAGCAGAACCGCGTTGGTCACCAGCATGGCCAGGGCGAGCGGCACATCGAGCAGGAAATACCAGACCAGCACCGCCGCGGCGAGGAGCATCGCGGCGCTGAGCGTGGCGCCGCCCGCTTCGATGCGCGCCCAGCCCAGCGCGATGAACAGCCCGAATATGATCATCGGCACGCCGACGAAATGCGTCGCTTTGTTGCGCGCGTCCTGGTGGTACGCCGCGTAGAAGCTCATCTGCTGCTCGAGGGTCTGCATCGGGGCCTCCCTGAAAGCCACTATAATTCAGCATTTTACACACGCGCTGATGCAGGTTACGCACGGGTCCATCACGCCGGGGAGCAGCCGCTCGGCGCTCACCATCGGCAATTTTGACGGCGTGCACCGCGGTCATCAGGCGATGCTCGAGCGCACCGTGTCGCGCGCCCGCGCCCTGCAGCTGCCGTCCTGCGTGCTCACCTTCGAACCGCATGCGCGCGAGTTTTTCTCGCCGGCGACCGCCCCGGCGCGGCTCACGCGCCTGCGCGACAAGCTGGAGCTGATGGCCGCGGTGGGGGTGAGCCGGGTGCACGTGGCGCGCTTCGGCGCGCGGCTGGCCGGGCTCACGGCCGAGCGCTTCGTGGACGACGTCGTGGCGCGCGGCCTGCGCGCCGCCTGGCTGCTGGTCGGGCGCGACTTCCGCTTCGGCGCGAAGCGGGGCGGCGACTTCGCGCTGCTGGAGCGGCTCGCCGGCCGCCACGGCTTCGAGCTCGAGGCGATGCCGGAAGTCGCGCTGCAGGGCGAGCGCGTGTCCAGTTCCGCAGTGCGCGCGGCGCTGGCCACGGGCGACCTCGCCACCGCGCAGCGACTGCTCGGCAGGCCCTTTGCCATGAGCGGGCGAGTGGCGCACGGCGAGAAGCTCGGGCGCGAGCTGGGTTTTCCGACCGCCAACGTCGTGCTGAGAAGGCGCCCGCCGCTCGCGGGCATCTTCGTGGTCGAGTGCCAGCTCGAAGGCGAGGCGCAGTGGCGGCCCGGGGTGGCGAGCGTGGGGCGGCGCCCTACGGTGAATCCCACCGCAGCGCCACTGCTCGAGGCGCACCTGCTGGACTACACCGGGGACCTCTACCGGCGGCACCTGCACGTGCGCTTTCTGAAGAAGTTGCGCGACGAGCGCAAGTACGAGGACGTGCCGGCCCTGCGCGCGGCGATCGCGGGTGACGCGGCGCAGGCCAGAACCTACTTTGCGAAGAAGACGAATGCCTGACTACAAGAAGACGCTGAACCTCCCGGACACGCCGTTCCCGATGCGCGGGGATCTCGCCAGGCGCGAGCCGCAGAGGGTGAAAGAGTGGCAGGACAAAGGCGTGTATCGCCGCCTGCGGGAAGGGGCCAGGACCCGGCCGAAGCGGTTCGTGCTGCACGACGGGCCTCCCTACGCGAACGGCGACATCCATATCGGCACCGCGGTGAACAAAATCCTCAAGGACATGGTGGTGAAGTCGAAATCGCTCGCCGGCTTCGACGCGCCGTATGTGCCCGGCTGGGACTGCCACGGCATGCCGATCGAGGTGCAGATCGAAAAGCAGCACGGCCGGAACCTTCCGGCGGAGGAAACGCTCCGTCTGTGCCGGGCGTACGCCACCGAGCAGATCGAGCGCCAGAAAGCCGATTTCCGGCGCCTGGGCGTGCTCGGCGACTGGGAGCATCCCTATACGACGATGACGCCGCGCAACGAGGCGGACGAAATGCGCGTGCTCGGCAAGCTGCTCGAGCGCGGCTACGTGTACCGCGGCCTCAAGCCGGTGAACTGGTGCTTCGACTGCGGCTCGGCGCTCGCCGAAGCGGAGGTCGAGTACGAGGACCGCAAGGATCCGGCGGTGGACGTGGGCTTTGCCTTCGCCGAGCCGGACCAGGTGGCCAAGGCGTTCGGGCTGGCGCAATTGCCCGCCAAACCGGGTTTCGCCGTGATCTGGACCACCACGCCGTGGACGCTGCCCGCCAACCAGGCGCTGAACGTGCATCCCGAGTTCGACTACCACCTGGTGGATACCGAAAAAGGCCTGCTGATCCTGGCCGCGGAATTGCAGGAGGCCTGCCTCGCCCGCTACAAGCTGAGCGGCAAATCGCTCGGCGCCTGCAAGGGCTCGACGCTCGAGAACATCCGCTTCCGGCACCCGTTCTACGACCGTGAAGCGCCGGTCTACCTCGGCGAGTACGTCACGCTCGACACTGGCACGGGCATCGTGCATTCGGCGCCGGCCTACGGCGTCGAGGACTTCGACTCATGCCGCCGTTACGGCATGAATGACGCGGAGATCCTCGCGCCGGTGATGGGGGACGGCAAGTTCGCGCCCTCGCTGCCGCAGTTCGGCGGATTGTCGATCTGGGATGCGAACGCGAAGATCGTGAAGGCGATCGAGGCGCAGGGTGCGCTGTTCGCGGTGGACTGGAAGTTCACCCACAGCTACATGCATTGCTGGCGCCACAAGACGCCGATCATCCTGCGCGCGACGACGCAGTGGTTTGCGGGCATGGAGCAGGTTCCGGGCTTCCATGGCTTGAAGCCGAAGGAAACGCTGCGCGCCATCGCACTGCGCGGCATCGAAAAAACAAAGTTCTTCCCGGCCTGGGGCCAGGCGCGGCTGCGCGGCATGATCGCCAATCGGCCCGATTGGACGCTCTCCCGCCAGCGCCAATGGGGGACGCCGATGCCATTTTTCATGCACCGGGAGACCGGCGAACCGCATCCGCGCACGCTCGAGCTGCTGGAAGAGGTCGCCAAGCGCGTCGAGAAAGGCGGCATCGAGGCCTGGCACACGCTGCGGATCGAGGAATTGCTCGGCGCCGATGCGGCGCAGTACGAAAAAGGCCGCGACACGCTGGACGTGTGGTTCGATTCCGGCTCGACACACTACACGGTGCTGCGCGGCTCGCACCCGGCGCTCGGGTTCCCGGCGCAGATGTATCTCGAGGGATCGGACCAGCACCGCGGCTGGTTCCATTCGTCGCTGCTGGTGTCCAGCATGCTGGACGGCAGGCCGCCCTATGCGTCGCTGCTCACGCACGGCTTCGTGGTGGACGGCGAGGGCCGCAAGATGTCGAAGTCCCTGGGCAACACCATGGCGCCGCAGCAGGTCTCGAGCACGCTGGGTGCCGAGATCCTGCGCTGGTGGGTGGCTTCGACCGACTATTCGGGCGAGCTGTCGATCTCCAACGAGATCCTGAAGCGGGTGGTGGAGAGCTACCGGCGCATCCGCAACACGCTGCGCTTCCTGCTCGCCAATACTTCCGACTTCGATCCGGCGAAGGATGCGGTGCCCGTGGCGCAGATGGTCGAAATCGACCGCTACGCGCTGGCGCTCGCGGCGCGCCTGCAGGAGGAGGTGAAGAAGGACTATGAGGGATACCAGTTCCACCTCGTGGCGCAGAAAATTCTGGCCTTCTGCTCCGAGGACCTGGGCGGGTTCTATCTCGACATCCTGAAAGACAGGCTCTACACCTGCGGCGCGAAGTCGGTGGCGCGGCGCTCGGCGCAGACCGCGCTCTCGCACATCGCGCATGCCCTGGTGCGCATGATGGCGCCCATCTTGAGTTTTACTGCTGAAGAGGCGTGGCAGGTGCTTGTCGGAAGCGGCGACAAAAGCGTTTTCGAAGAGATATTTCATCAACTGCCTGACCCGGGAATGGATCAGGCGACCCTGAACAGTTGGGGGGATCTTCGTCAAGTTCGCGAGATTGTCGCGAAGAAAATTGAGGAAAAGCGTGAGCTGAAACAGATCGGCTCCTCGCTGGCCGCGGAGGTTCAAGTCAGGGCCGCAGGTCCGACGTATGAGGCGTTGAAGCGGCTTGGAGATGATTTGCGGTTCGTCTTCATCACGTCGCGAGCTGCCGTGGAACGCGAGGAAGGCGCGGGGGTCGCGGTCGTCGTGTCGGCCAGCACGAATACGAAATGCGAGCGCTGCTGGCACTATCGCGCCGACGTGAACGCCGCCGGCCTGTGCGGGCGTTGCGAGACCAACCTGCACGGCGCCGGAGAGGAACGGGTGCATGCCTAAGGCCGCGCCCTGGTTCGCGGCCGCCGCCGCGATCGTGGTTGCCGACCAGCTGGTGAAATGGCTCGCGCTGTCCCGGTTGCGCCCCGGCGAGCCGGTCGCGGTCACCGGCTTCTTCAACCTGGTGCTGGTGTTCAACCGCGGCGCCGCCTTCAGCTTCCTCGCCGACGCGCCGGGCTGGCAGCAACCCTTCTTCGCGGTGGTGGCGCTGGCCGCCGCCATGGTGGTCAGCTGGCTGCTGTGGCGCCATCCGGCACGGCGCCTGCTGTGCGCCGGCCTGGCGCTCGTCCTCGGCGGCGCGCTGGGCAATCTTTGGGATCGCGTGGCCTACGGCCACGTGGTCGATTTTCTCGATTTCCACGCCTTGGGCTGGCACTGGCCGGCGTTCAACGTGGCCGATTCGGCGATCAGCGTGGGGGCCGCGATCCTGATCGTCGAGGGCTTCCTGCGCAAGGAATAGAATGGCCGCCATGGAAGTCCTGCTGGCCAATCCGCGCGGCTTCTGCGCCGGGGTCGAGCGCGCCATCGACATCGTCGAGCGCGCCCTGGAGCAGTACGGCGCGCCGATCTACGTGCGCCACGAGATCGTGCACAACAAGTACGTGGTGGACGACCTGCGCAGGAAGGGCGCGGTGTTCGTGGAGGAGCTGGACGAGATTCCCGCGGGCGCCACGGTGATCTTCAGCGCCCATGGCGTGTCCAAGGCGGTGCGCGGCGACGCCGCTGCGCGCGGCCTCAAGGTGTTCGACGCCACCTGCCCGCTGGTCACCAAGGTGCACGTCGAGGTGTCCAAGATGCTGCGCGACGGCTACGAGATCGTGATGATCGGCCACCGCGGGCATCCCGAAGCCGAAGGCACCATGGGGCAGGCCAGCTCCGGCATGCACCTGGTCGAGACCGTCGAGGACGTGGCCTGCCTGCAGGCGCGCGATGCCTCGAAGCTGGCCTATGTCACGCAGACGACGCTGTCGGTGGACGATGCGCAGGCGATCGTCGCGGCGCTGAAGGCGCGCTTCCCGCAGATCCATGGCCCGAAGAAGGACGACATCTGCTACGCCACGCAGAACCGCCAGGACGCGGTCAAGTTCCTGACGCCGCGCTGCGACGTGGTGATCGTGGTGGGCTCGCCCAATAGTTCCAACTCCAACCGGCTGCGCGAGGTGGCGGAAAACATCGGCGCGCAGGCCTACATGGTGGACACCGCGGCCGACCTGCGCGCGGAGTGGGTGGCGGGGAAACGCCGCGTGGGCGTCACGGCGGGCGCCTCGGCGCCCGAGGTGCTGGTGGACGAACTGGTGGCCCGGCTGAAGGCGCTCGGCGCGGCGAGCGTGCAGCCGCTCGACGGCATCACCGAGCGCGTCGTATTCACCCTGCCGCGCGAGCTGGCGCGCCGCCGCTAGGCGGCCACGCTAGCAGCGCGTGTTGGTGCTTTCCCAGCGGCCGCCGCGGTTGCAGACCGTCACGTAGCCGTCGCGGCACATCCTGGTGCCCTGCGGCACCCGGCGGCCGTCCAGCTCGCAACTCGCGCCGTCCGTCTGCGCGAGCAGCAACCAGCCCTTGCCCTGTCCTGGCGCGCGCGCCTGCGAGGGCAGCGCGAACACCGCGGCGAGCAGCGCCGCGAGCAGAGCGATCTTCGTCTTCATGGTTTCTCCTGCGCTTGAGAGTTGCGAAGAATGCGGGCCCGGCGCGGCGGCTGCCACAGCGGGACATCCTGCCGCCGCGTCTGGGCGAATAGGGGCGGGCCTTCGCCGAACTCGAGTTCGACCCGCAGCGCGCTTGCGACCGCGACGCCACCCTTGCGGCCGGGAGTGAAGCGGGCGGGGAGGAAGGCGTCCATGGCTGCCTGTTCGAAAACCCCGGGCGGCTCGGCTTGCAACGCGGCGGCCTTGTCCACTGTGCCCGTTTCGTTGATCAGGAGCTGCAGGACGACGCGGCCGCTGGCGGCGGTCGCATCGGCGGGGAATTCCGGATGGACCGGCGTGCGGATGAGGGGACGCTCGTCCAGTTCCTCCGCCGGCACATAGGTCGGCCCGGCGGCGATGCCGGGGGAGGGCGCCGCCGTGCGGTGCAACGCCGGCGCCGGGCTCGCCTTGCTCCGCGCGACGGCGGCGCGGACTGCGGGCACGAGCGCCGCTTGAGCCTCGGGCGCGCGCAGCCGGGCTTGCAGCGCCCCCGTTCCCCACTGGCCCCAACCCGGCGAGGTCACTTGCCAGCCCCGCGGCATCCGGTCGACGAGCGCCAGCGCCGCGCCATGCAGGATCAGCGACGCCCCCAGGGCCGCGGGGATGCGCGCGTCGATCACTATTCGACGACCAGTTCCCGCCACGACACGCGCCGCGCGCCGAACTCGGTCGGCGCTATCGGCGCGTCCTGCGTCAGCTGCTGGTTGGAGGCCGTGGTGACGATCGCCACCACCTTGCCGCCGGGCAGCATGATCACGTTGATGCCCACGGCCAGCGAGCTTCCGATCTTGATGCTCGCGACGCCGCCGGGCGCGCCCTCGATATACGAGCCCGTCAGGTAGTCGAGGTAGTTGATGTTCGCCTCGCCGCCCGCGGTGCAGGTATCCAGCGTCGGGGTGTTCGACGCGACGGTCAGCGTGCCGAGCTGCAGCTGCGGGTCGATGTTGACCCGTTCGCCCGAATCCGGCAGGTCGATGTACCAGCCGGAATCCGTCGCCCAGGTCGGCGCGGTTCCAGCCGCGACCGTGCGCTCGCCCGGATTGACGCCGGCCTGGAACACGCGCTGCTTCATCGAGGGGCCGCGCACATCGTTGATCACCGGGCCGGTGCTGACCGTCGGCTCGTCCTTCAGCACGTAGATGGTCTGCGTGGTGAACGGTCCGGTCTTGTCGGAGGACTCGAGGAACTTGCCCGTGCCGAACATGACCAGCGGTTTCTTGGGCACGGTCGGCGCGTCCGTCACATCCGGTTTCACGGTGATCGGCTGCGTGTTGCCGAGCGCATCCTTGGCCACGGCCACCAGCGTGACCGTGAGGTAGTTCGCGTTCGCGCCGCTGTCGTAGTTGAGGTCGAAGCGCCACATATTGCCCTGCAAGTCGCCGCCGTAGACGTACAGGGCGGTGTTGTCGACAGCGGAATTGATCGCATAGGCGACCACTTTGGCGAGGCCGCTGGGGGCGGCCGCAGTGCCCGCGCCGGTTGCGAGGCGGTGCAGGATATGGCCGTCCTTGGCGTCGAGGATGTAGAGATAACCGCCGCCGTTGCCATTGCCGTCTACCGAGCCGTTGTTGTAGCCGGAGGTGACCAGCGCCACCCACTGGCCGTTGAGCTTGGTGACGACGGGAACGCCGTAGGACAGCCCGACATGGCAGTCGCCGTAGAACGGTCCGCCGACCGGGACGCCCAGGGCGCCGGTGGTCACGCAGCTGCTCGTGTAGCCGAATTCCCACAGCGACTTCGTGCCCGTGGCGGAAGGATTGGAGATGTCGAGCGCGTAGTAGCCGCGGCCGCCCGCGTTGAGGCCCGCGACCAGGATCGTGCGCCAGTCGTCGATCCCGCCGCAGGGCGTGGTCACGCAGACGTCGGCGATGGCCGGCGAGCCGTCCGCGAAGTAGCGGTGGTTGTAGGGCTCGTTGGCGAGCTGGTTCACGAACGGCAGCAGCAGGGCGGGAATGTAGGCCCAGCGCTCCACCCCGTTGCCGGTGTTGTTGCCCGTGAAGGTGTCGTCCAGCGTGGCCGCGGTGGTGATGCCCCCGGTCTGGAAGTAGGGGTTGTTGTTCACGTCCGTCTCGAACGCGTGCAGCATGCCGTCGTTCGAGGCCGCGTACACCGTTCCGATCCGGGGTTTGGTCGGATCGGGGAAGCGGCCCGTCGGGCAGCCCGTGCCGGTTCCCTCGGTGCAGGCCTTGTAGGCGAAGTAGTCGGTGTCGCCGTAGGAGAACGGCGACTTGCGCACGTACGCCGGCTGCGCATTGACGATGTCCCCCAGGATACTGGTGCGCGCCCGATACAGGTCATTGGGGCCGCGCGGGATGGCGCCCGTGTCGTATTTGCTGGTGTCGCCGCGAACATAGTTGACGAGCGACTGCGGCGTGCCGGCGGTGGTCCAGGCACCCTCCTGCGAGAGCGCGATGATGCTCGGGTCGAAGTAGTTCACCTCGGCCGCGGTGAGCCCGGTGCCGTCGTTGCACCAGGTCGCGCCCACGTCGGCGTTCATGCAGAAATGCTTCATGCGGTTGCCGCCCGTGTCGCCGCTGTCGAAGGTGAAGATCTGGCGGTCGGTGTGCAGGCGGACGTCCAGCAGATCCGCTGCCGACCACAGCTGCACCGCGGATACCGTACCTGAACCGAGATCGATGGTACGGGCCTTGAGGTCGCCGATCCAGTCCACCGTCTGGTATTGCGCCGTGAAGGCGAAGTTGTCGCCCGCCACCGGCTGCAGGTTCGAGGTCGCCGCCGCCGCGCCCGCGCCGACGCGCGCCTGCAGCTGCTCGAGCGTGTCCGAGAGGCCCTGCGCTACCTGGTCCGGGTTCTTGGCGCTGAAGAACACGCCGCGACCGTTGACCGCCGCGTGCCACAGGTCGTCCAGGGCGCTGGGAGTATCCCCCACCGCCACCGGCCACTTCTTGGTCCCCTGCTTGATGGCCACGAAGTCGCCAGTCGTCGCCGTTTCATAGTCCGGCCTGTAGGTCAGTTCGCCATCCAGGCCCAGGCCGATGGTGAAGGTCACCATATGCTGGTGGGCCGCCTTGTCCTTGTCGGTCGTCGGCACGGTATCGTTCAGCGTGGGACGCAAATCGTTCTTGTAGTAATACAGCGCCACGTCCGCCAGGGAATTGGAGGAGACCGGCGTGCCGCCGTCGAACACGCCGTCCGATTGGCGCGAGTAGGGCGCGGTATCCGTATTGTCCTGGTTGCCGACGGAGGTCGAATTGTCCATCTGCCGCCCGACGCTGCCGTTCCAGTAGCCGTCCGTGGCCATGATGGAGAAGTTCGGCTGGCAGGAAGCGGTGACTGGGTCGTCCGCCGCCGCGGTCAGCCCCGTGGTGAGGCCGGCGCCGAACTTACCGGCGTAGATCAGGCCGACGCGCGCCAGCGCCTCGCGCAAGGGCGTCGTTCCCGAGGGCGAAGTGCTGTAGAGCTTCGCGTACCAGGCCGTGCGCTGGGCGCTGTCGTAGTCGCCGATCTTCAGGTACTTGGCCGCGACGACGTTCTGACCCAGCGTGGTGCCCCCCGAAGTGCAGTTGCTGCCGACCGGACAGATGGTGACGAAACCGACGCGAAAGCCCTCATTCAGGTTGGCGAATGCGCGGCCGGCCGCTGCTTTCATCATCTGCATGCGAGTGCGGTGGTAGGCATACCAGTTGGCGAGATTGGTCATCTCTTCCTGGTAGGTGCACGTCACGCCCGCGCAGTCGGTGCGCCCAAGGCCTTTCGGGTACGAATCGATCGCGGGCACGATGTCGGTGCGCGTGAACTGGCCCACGCCGATGCGCACGCGGCCGGCGAAGCCGACGGCGCCGCCGGACATCGGCGCGGTCGTGGTACTGACCATGGTGGTCGATACGCCCGCCACGCCGCCGCAGCTCGTCTTGCCCATGTCGCACGGCGTGGTCGAGATCGTGCCGGTCTCGACGACGATCCAATTGTTCGGAATGTTGCCCAGATTGACCGGCGCGACGATGTTGAGCGCGCTCGTGCCGTTGTTGGTTGCCGTCCACGGCCCTGCACCGCCCGGCGGCGTCTGCGCGCAGTTATTGATCGCGGTGCGCAGTGCGTCGCGCGTGTTCTGCTTGCGGGTGGAGTTGGACGAACCGGTCGGCGCGATGATGCGGCTCAACGCGCCGCTCGTGCCGCCGCCTGCAGCCCAGCTCGCCTGGCTGGTGCCGGACCCGAAGGTCTGCGTCGCGCCCGGCGAGCAGGAAAGGAGCTGCTGCCCGTTGACCGTGAGGGAGGTGATGGTGGTCGAACCGCCCGCCGTGTCGATGGAGAGGTAGCCCGTGGCGCTGGTCGTGCCGGTCGAGGTGGTGTTCACCGCGATCGCCTTGCCGTTCTCCGTGGTGCCCGTGGCGATCGACGTGACGATCACGTTCGTGCCGCTCTGCGAAGCGGTGTAGGTGCCGTTCGCCGGCCCGCTGAGGATCGCATTCGCGATCAGGCCGGCCACCGTGGAAGGGCTCGAGCCGGCGGCGACCGCGATGCTGCCGGCCGTCACGGTGGTGGCGCCGATCGTGATCCCGCTGATGCTGCCGCCCGCGGCATTGACCGCCGTGACCTGGATATTGCCTTCGGATTGGCGCGCGGGCACTGTGCCGTTGACGGTGAGGCCGATGTGCTTGGCGTAGATGAAAGCGCCGATCTTCTTGCGCTGGCAGAAATTGACGCGCGGGATGGTGAGGATCGAGTCCTCCTGGAGGTTCGCGTTGTTGCACCAGCGCACGCCGGAGAACGTATACGCGGCAGTCACGGCCGCGCCGGCCACGCAATCGGTGAGCTCCGCGTCCTTGCAGAACTCGGGGGCCGGGTAGACGTGCACCGAGGGATTGATCGCGGAGCCGCTCACGCAGGTGGTGCGCGCCGCGTCGCTGCAGAACTGCCGGGTCTGCATCCGGTAGTAGTAGGGCGACACCGAGATGGTCTTGGTGCTGCCGCTGGTGTCCTGGCCGTAGGGGAAGGCGGCGTTCGGGAAGTTGTAGCCCGAATTCTGCCGGCAGTTGCCGCTGGTCGCGGCGTCGGACTGGTTCGCGCACCAGACCCGGTCCTGGTAGCCGGTGACGAGGTTGGAGGTGCTCGCGTTCTGGTACGGATTGCTGCGCACCGCCATCCAGTTGGTCGTGTTGGCCGCGTCCTGCTGCGCCATTTCCGTGCCATCGTCGTTCAACGCCGGGCGGTAGCGAATCTCCGGGTTGTAGTAAATACTGTTGAAGTCCGCGCTGTTGTAGGGTGGATCGCCGAAAATGCAGGCGTTGGGATTGCCGCCGATGTTGCTGCCGCCGCCGCTGTCGCCGTCGTCGCCGTTGTCGAAGCAGCCCGCGGTCGTGCTTGGCGGGTTGTGGCTGTCGTTGACGTAGTCGGGCAGGTAGTCCGAGCCCATGCTCCCCGAATCGTCCAGGATGAACATCACGTTCGGCTTGATCGAGCTCACGCCGGTGCCGAGCGGGTCGGTCGAGATGGTGAGCTGCTGCGCCGCCGCCGGCAGCGCCGCAGCGCCTGCCAGTGCGAAGCTGCAGGCGAGGATCAGTCTGGTGTTGCGCGTTTTCATGGTGTTCTCCAGCGACATGGCGAGCGTCATCTACTTCAGCATGGCCTGCACGAAGCTCAGGGTATTGCGCGGCCCGAGGACCCGGACCGTGACGCGGTAATAGACGACGGTGGACGAGGGCAGCGCGAGCGTGCTGTAGCTGACCGTGCCCTTGGTGCTGCCTGCGGTACCGGTGGTCCCGCCGCTGCCCGAAGCCTTGACGCAATTGGCGCCCGCCGCGGTGGTCGCGCCCGATGCTTCGCACATGCGGTGCAGCACGTATCGCACTTCATTGCCGGCGGTGTCGGTGCCCACCAGTTGCGAGGCGCCACTCCAGTCGAATGGCGAAGTGGTGGTGCCCACCAGGTCCAGGCCCGACTGCCACGTGGCGTAGTAGGCGGCGGCGGGATTGTCGTTGTCCAGGGCGGCCTTGTTCGCGGTGATCGTCGTCTTCAGGTAGCTGCGTGCGGATTCAATGCCCCAGTCGGCGGCGGCGGTGGCGCCCTGGCGGAACGCGAGGTTGCCCGCGACCAGGACGTTGGTGTCCACCGAGCGGATGAGCGCGATGCCGGTGAGCGTCATCGCGACCAGCACGATCAGGGCGATGAACAGGATCACGCCCTGCTGGGCCCTTCGGTTCACGCGCGCGATGCGGTTCATTCGGCCCTCCAGAGCATGTTGCGCAACGGGACCACGGTCTCGAAGACGCGGTACTTGTAGCAGCTCGGCAGCACGCCGGGCGCGTCGAAAGTCGGGAACGGCAGGCTGGCCGTCCCGCCCCAGGTCGGGCGATTGGCGCTGGTGGTGGCCTCGCAGGGCCCGCCCGCCGTGCTCGGCTTCTCATAGTGGTCGCTGCGCGCGAGCACCGCCAGGCGCACGGCCTTGATCTGCGCGATGTCGGTGGCGCTGAAATTGGTGCCGGCGGTCGCCGGCAGCTGCTTGGTCCAGACGTCGATCACGTTGTCGTCGTTGGTGTCCTTGCCGTACTGCGCCTGCAAGTCGACGATGCCGTCCATCAGGTCCTGGCTGACCGCGCCGGCGGTGAGCACGGCGAGCTGGTCGGTCACCTGCAGCTTGCCGTTGGCGATGCCATAGGTCTTCCACACCGGCTTCGAGCCGAGGTTGAAGATGCGCGTCGAATCCTTGGGCCAGGTGGGCAGCGTGCCGCCGGCGCTCGGGTTCCAGATGTTGTCCGCGTGCAGCAGGGTCTGCGCGACCACCCCGGTGACCTGGTACATGGCGCAGCTCGCGCCGTTCTGCAGGACGATCAGGTTGTCGGCCTCGAAGCCGGCGGTGCCGTCGGGCTTGATGTCGGCGCCGGGCGTGACCATGTTGTCGATCAGGATGGTGGACAGCGAGCGCTCGGCATCCGAACCGTAGAACACGCTCAGGACGTCCGCGGAATTCGGCGCATCGGTGATGATGAAGGGGTACAGCGACAGCGCGTTGCGCGAGTTGGTCATCGACGCATTCGGCGGGAACGAGTACTTGAGGTCGTAGTAGTACTGGATCGCGCTGCAGCCCGCGTTGGCGGTGGCGTCGCAGTTGCACTGGAAAGCGTAGGAGCTGTTCAGCCCGTAGCCCGCCTGCCGGATCTCGTGCTCCAGCGCGTACAACGCGATGGCGCCGTTGGTCTGCGCGCTGCCGGTGGCGGTGGTGGCGCGCTTGTTCTGTTCGTTGGTCAGGTAGACGTGCGTGATGATCACGATGCCGATCAGGCCGATCGCGGCACCGACCATCAGCTCGATGAGGCTCATGCCGGCAGAACGTCGCAGGGTAATGGTCATGGCGTGTCCCGGGAGATGAAGCCGACGAGTTCGAACCTGTGCTCCTGCGTCTCGCCCGGCTGCAGCCAGAGGACGACCACCGTGACCTGGCTGGACGGGTCGGTGTCGGCGGCGTAGGTCGGGCCGGGCGCGATGCCGATCGTGGGCACGCGCTGCGCGGAGGCGATCTTGACGCCGGGCAGCATGGCCTCGACCTGGTTGCGCCAGTCGGTGCGCGGCGCGTAGACGCCGGTGTTGCTGTCGGCGTAATTGTCCTTGTTGCCGAAATCCAGGCGGATCTGGCTCATCATCTGGCTGGCGAGATAGGCGGCCTCGGTGCGGTAGCGCGCGTCGGTGGTGTTCTTCACCGCCACCGACTGCATGCCGATCAGCGCGAGGATACCGATCGAGAAGATCAGGATGCCGAGCAGCGCCTCGATCAGCACCACGCCGCCCTGCTTGCTCAAGTGGTAGTGGTTCATGCGCAGCCCTTCAGCACTTGCGCGGATCGGTCGCGTCGCTGACCGCCGGGTCGCACATGCGCACCGAGCCGCTGGCGCTCACGTTGACCTGCAGGCAGCGCATCGGGCCCGCCGCGCTCTGGCAGGCGCCGCCGCTCGGATTGGTGACGGAGACCTGCAGCGGGGCGCTGGCGCTGCCCAGCCCGTTGAAGAACACGCTGGTCGCCGACGCGCTGACGGCGACGTTCGGCGCGCCTTCCAGGCCGCTGCGCTTTTGCACGATGAAGGGGTCGGCGGTCTCCGACGGGTCCGTGCCGCACTTGGCGGTCGGATCCGCCATGCTGACCACCCAGCTCGCGCCGGTGGCGGTCAGGTTGCAGCTGGCGTCGAGCGTGTCCACGATGTTGAAGCGCACCTGCCGGTTGCGCCGCAGCGCCTCCGTGCGCGCGAGCTGCAGGCCCGCGCTCATCGCCTCGGCGCTGTTGCGGATCTGCGTGTTCTGCAGCCAGGCGGAGATGTTGGGCAGGCCGAGCATCAGCACGATGCCCAGCACCGTGATGGTGACCAGCAGCTCGATGAGCGTGAAGCCGCGCATCGGAGGGCGGCGTTTCAGCATTGCGAAGGCTTCTTTCTGACCCAGCAGCCCGCGTTGCCGGCGTAACCCTTGTCCGCCATCGGGGTGGCGGCGGTGACCGTCGTCGCCTTGGTGTTGCTCGTGTTGATGCTGAAAGCGATGCCGCTCAGGCCCTCGGCGACCTTGCCGGTTGCCGTCAGCACGTATTCCTGGTCGCCCGCGGCGTTCGGGGTGGCGGACGCGCAGGTGTAGTCGAAGTATTTCGAGTCCTGCACGGTCGGGGTGTTGCCGCCCGGGATGCCGCAAGTGCCGCCCGCGGCGTTGGTGCTGTAGCGCCGGTTGTCCAGGTAGGACTGCTCCATCTTCACCCGCAGGTCCGACAGGTGCGCGTAGGCTTCGGCGAGCTTGCTGCGGGTGATGTAGTCCGAGTAGGAGGGCAGGCCGATCGCCGCAAGGACCGCGATGACCACGACGACGATCATGAGCTCGATGAGGGTGAAGCCCTTGCTGTGACGCATGCTGCCTCCTTTACCGTGGTTGGATGCTATGAGGGCGCCATGCGCACTGCAAAGCCCCGGCGACCAACGGCCGGCAGCGCAGAACGAACGGCGCATTGCGGCGCAGTATAATGGCAATAGTTCACACTGCTGGTGTAGCTCAGTTGGTAGAGCAACTGATTCGTAATCAGTAGGTCGCCCGTTCGAGTCGGGCCACCAGCACCATGAAGACCGGCGGCTTGCTGGGAGAAAACCGCATTGGGCGCTCGCATCCTGGTGGTTGACGACGACGACAGCATCCGCGAGCTGCTGCGTCTGCACCTGAGCGCGGCCGGCTACGAGGTGCAGGTGGCGGAAGATGCGATCGCCGCGGGCTACCTGGTGCTCAAGGGACCGCCGGACCTGATCATCACCGACGTCAACATGCCGCACATGGACGGCTTCGAGTTCGTCGCGGCGCTGCGCGCGGACAAGGCGCTGCCGAATATCCCGGTGATCTTCCTCACCTCGGTGGAAGACGGCGACGCGCGCGGCCGCGAGCTCGGCGCCGCCGGCTATGTCACCAAGCCGGTGCGCGCCGACCGGCTGCTGTCGCTGGTGGCGCAGCACGTGCCGGGCGGCGCGATCCCCATCGGCTGAGGCAGGCTACTGCCGCTGCACGCAATCGTGCAGCGTGGCGCCCTCGAACTCCTTGGCGATTTCCCGCAGGCTCGCCAGCAGCGCCTGCTCCACCGCGCGCACCTGGAACCAGACCTTGGGTACGCGCATTTCGCGCGCGCCGAGCTGGGCGCTTTTCACGCCCTTGGCGCGCAACGCCTCCAGGCGCGCCTTGGCCGCGTCCTCGGCGCGGAACACGCCGAGCGACAATGCCCAGCGCTGACGGCCCGCCTCCTGCACCACGAAGTAGTCCTCCACGCCGAGCTTCTTCAACTCCGCCGCCTTTTTTTGCGCCGCGGCGCGGCTTGTTTGCGGCGGGATGAACACCCACCAGCCGGCGCTTTCCTCGCCGCGGAACTGGGCCAGCCGCGCGCCGAGCGCCAGCGGCTCGAGCCGTCGCTCGGCGTGCAGCGCTTCGGCCGGGCTGAAGCTGCCCCATTCCAGGCAGGCGAGCGGCGCGGGCTCCGGGGGCGGAGCGGGCTGTGGCGGCGGCGCGGCCGGTTTGGGTTTGGGCGGCGCCGGCGGCAGCCTGTCGATGTCGCTCTCGCGCACGATGCGCAGCTTCTCGGGCTCGATCTGCTGCGCCAGGGGCTGGGGGTCGATCGCCGGGTCGGGCGCGGCGAGAAAGCGCGTCCAGGCGAAAAAGCCCAGGCCGGTCGCGAGCAGCAGCAGGCACAGCGTCCTCATGCGAGGGCGATCCTGGCGAGCCCTTCCAGCACCAGGTTCTCCACATAGCGGCAAGGGACGCCGAGTTGCCCGATGAGCGCCTCGCCGGCGCCGCCCGACACCAGGCACAGCGCGCCCGAACCCGCGATCCGGTACATGCGCTCGACGGCGCCCGCCTGGGCGTGGCGGCAGCCGGTTTCGATCGCGTCGACGGTGTTGCGCGGCGTCTGCACGAACTGCCCTTCCTGCAGGGGCAGCCGCCCGGTGTGCTCGTGCAAGACGAACCTCATCAGGTCCACGCCCGGCAGGATCAGCCCGCCGAGGAATTCACCCGCCGCCGAGAGCACGTCGGCGGTCGTCGCGGTGCCCGCATTGACCACCAGGCAAGGCCCCTGGTGCAGCGCGCGCGCGGCCACCAGGGCAGCCCAGCGGTCGGGCCCGAGTTGCTCGGGGCGCTCATAGCGGCTGCGTACGCCGCAGCGCTCGGCCTCGCCCGTCAGCCACAGCGGCTCGGCGTCGAAGATGCTGGTCCAGTTGATCAGCAGCTGGTGCGCGCCGTCGCCCGCGACGTTCGAGATCACGATGCGCTCGGGATTCTCGTGCGTCGCGGCGAACGGGTTGATGTCGTGGTTCGCCGCGGCGAACTCGATCAGCGACACGGTGGCGAGGTTGTGCCAGCCGCGCCCGTCGTGCCATCCCCACTTGACGCGGGAATTGCCGGCGTCGATGGCCAGGATCATGCGGCCGACACGACGCGGCCATTGCGCACCATGCGCAGGCCACGGCGCGTGCGCAGTTGCAGCGCGCCGTCCGCCGCCAGCCCGTCGGCGCGGCCGGCGAGCACGCGCCCGTCGGCGAGCCGCACGCGCAGACGTAGCCCGGCGTAGGCGTCCAGCGCGGCCCAGTCGCCGCGGAAGGGCTCGAAGCCGCCGACGTCGAAGGCGCGCAGCGCCTGCAGCAGTTCGCGGCCGAGCGCGGCGATGATCGCATTGCGCGCCGGCAGCGGGCGCAGCAGCCCGTCGAGCGCGGCGACGCGGCGCCGCAGGCGCGCGCCCAGCCCTGCCACCGAGCGGTGGTTCACGCCGACGCCGACCACCGCGACGCTGCCAGCGCCCTGTGCGCGCGTCTCGACCAGGATGCCGCCGAGCTTGGCGCCGCGCACCAGCAGATCATTGGGCCACTTGAGCGCTGCCTCCGCGGCGCCCAGGGCGCGCAGCGCGCGCACCACGGCCAGCCCGGCGACGACCGACAACCCGCCCAGCTCGCGCACCGGGCGGCGAAGCGGCAGCGCCAGCGAGAACAGCACGCCGGCGCCGGCGGGGCTATGCCAGCGGCGCCCGCGCCGGCCGCGGCCGGCGCTCTGCTCGTGCGCGGCGAGCAGCACCGGATGCCCGACATCCTGCGCGAGGAGGAGCGTGTTGGTCGACGTGCAGCGCCCGAGCACGCGCACCTCGGCGCCGGGAACGCGAATCGCGCCTGCTGCCAGCTGGTCCATGCCGATAGTTTACGGTTTGGCGGGGCTCAGGCCGCGCCGAAGGCGAAATCGCGCCCCGGCGCGGCCTCGAACAGGGCGCGCGTGTACTCGTGCCGCGGCGCGCCGAACACCTGCGCCGCCGGGCCGTACTCGACCACGCGACCCTGCGACATCACCGCCACGTGGTCGCACACCTGCGCCGCGACGCGCAGGTCGTGCGTGATGAACAGCATGGCCAGGTGCAGGCGCTCGCGGATCTCTTCGAGCAGCGCCAGCACCTGCGCCTGCACCGAGACGTCGAGCGCGGACACGGCCTCGTCCGCGATCAGCAGCTCGGGCTCCATGGCCAGCGCGCGCGCGATGCAGATGCGCTGCCGCTGGCCGCCGGAGAACTGGTGCGGGTAGCGCCCGAGCGACTCCGGGTCCATGCGCACCAGTTCCATGAGCTTCCTGGCGCGCTCCACCGCAGCGGCGCGCGCGACACCGTAGTTGAGCGGTCCCTCGATGATCGCCTCCAGCACGGTGCGGCGCGGATTGAGCGAGCGGTAGGGATCCTGGAACACGATCTGGATATTGCGACGCAGCGGCCTGAGCGCAGCGGCCCTCAACGCGGCGATGTCGACGCCGTTGAGCAGCACCTCGCCGGCGCTCGGGTCGATCAGGCGCACGATGCAGCGCGCGACCGTCGACTTTCCCGAACCCGACTCGCCGACGATGCCCAGCGTCTGGCCCTTGCGCACTTCGAGCGTCACGTCGACGGCGGCGGAAACCTCGCGGCGCTTCGCGAGCCAGCCGCGGTCGCGGTAGGTCTTGCACAGGCCGCGCGTGGCGAGCACCACCGGTGCGCCGGCCGCGGCGGGCCGCGCATGCGGCTTGAGCGTGGGCACCGAGCCGATGAGCATGCGCGTGTAGTCGTGGCGCGGCCGCTTGAGCACTTCGTCCTTGGCGCCGAATTCGACCAGTTCGCCCAGGCGCAGCACCGCCACGCGGTGCGCCACCTCGGCCACCACGCCGAAATCGTGCGTGATGAACAGCACCCCCATGCCGCGGCGCGCCTGCAGGTCCAGGATCAGCTTCAGGATCTGCGCCTGCGTGGTGACATCCAGTGCGGTGGTCGGCTCATCCGCGATCAGCAACGCCGGCTCGAGCAGCAGCGCCATGGCGATCATGATGCGCTGGCGCTGGCCGCCGGAGAGCTGGTGCGGATAGGAGGCGACCATGCGTTCCGGTTCGGGCAGGCGCACCTCGCGCACGGTGTCGAGGATCTTCCTGCGGCGCTCGGCCCGCGCGAGCCGGGTGTGCTCGCGCAATACCTCGTCCAGCTGGTCGCCGCAGCCCATCACCGGGTTGAGCGCGGTCATCGGTTCCTGGAACACCATCGACATGCGCGTGCAGCGCAGTTCGCGCAGGCGGCGCTGCGTCGCATGCGTGAGGTCCTCGCCTTCGAGCAGGATTGCGCCGCCGGTCACCGGCAGGCCCTTGGGCAGCAGTCCCATCACGCCCTGCGCGATCACGGACTTGCCGGAGCCGGATTCGCCCACCAGGCAAACGATCTCGCCGCGCTCCACGCTGAACGACACGCGCGAAGCCGCTTCGCCGCGATCGCCGCCGCGCGGCAGCGCGATCGTGAGATCGCGAACTTCCAGCACGCTCATACGCGCTTCGCCATCTTCGGGTCGAGCGTGTCGCGCAGGCCGTCGCCGAGCATGTTGACCGCGAGCACCGTCACCGCCAGGAACACCCCGGGAAAGAACAGGTTGTGCGGGTAGGTCATGAACTGCACCCGGCCCTCGGCCATGATGTTGCCCCAGGTCGGGATGTCGGGCGGCAGGCCCACGCCGAGGAAGGACAGGATCGCCTCCACCAGGATCGCCGAGGCGCAGATGTAGGTACCCTGCACCAGCAGCGGCGCGATGCAATTCGGCAGGATGTGCCCGAACATGATCTTCCACGTCGGTGAGCCGAGCGAGATGGCGGCCTCGACGTAGGGTTCCTCGCGGATCGACAGCACCAGCGAGCGCACCAGCCGCGTCACGCGCGGGATCTCGGTGATGGCGATGGCCAGCACCACCGTGAGCACGCTCGCGCGCCACATCGCCACCAGCGCGATGGCGAGCAATATGGCGGGAATCGCCATCAGCCCGTCCATCACGCGCATCAGCGGTCCATCCAACCAGCGCAGAGTGCCGGCGCACAGCCCGAACACGACTCCGAAGGCGAGGGCGAGCAGGGCCGCGCAGATGCCCACCAGCAGCGACACGCGCGTGCCGTAGATCACGCGGCTGTAGATGTCGCGCCCGAAGGAGTCCGAGCCCATCACGAACTTGTGCTTGAGCAGTTCGCCATCGAGCGTCATGATCTCGCCGCTCTGGCCCGGGCGCAGGTCGCGGCTGGCGGCGTCGAACAGCGAAGGATCCACAGTGCCGAGTAGCGGCGCTGCGAACGCCACCAGGACCATCAGCAGCAGCGCATAGCCGCCCACGCGCACCGACCAGTTGCCGCGCAGCCGCTGCCAGGCGCTGTCCTGGCGCGCGATGTTGGCGGATTCGACCGATAGCGCCTGCAGGTCCATCAATAGCGGATACGCGGATCGAAGAACACGTAGGACAGGTCCACCAGCAGATTGACCAGCACGTAGGCGAAGGAGAACAGCAGGATCACCGCCTGGATGGTGGGAAAATCGCGCGCCAGCACCGCATCCACGGTGAGGCGGCCAAGGCCCGGGATGGCGTACACCGACTCGGTGACCACCACGCCGCCGATCAGCAGCGCGATGCCGATGCCGATCACGGTGGCGATCGGCACCGCCGCATTGGCGAGC